>CANRMT010000176.1 GCA_947631815.1 uncultured Eisenbergiella sp. | reverse complement strand
AACTGGACCGCCACGGAAAGGATCATCGCCGCCAGATCCGTCGGCACCCCGATCAGCCGCAGCGGCGACAGCAGCCGCTCCATGGCGTCCGTCATGGCCAGCGGCGCCGTGCTGACCATCAGGACATTGCTCAGCACAAGGAGCAGGAAGACACGCGTCACCACATGGAAGCCCTGGATCAGCCCCTCATAAGAAGGGCAGAAAATCCACCAGCGCACCCACGGATGCTCCGGCCCGTAAAAGCAGAGGTTCATGAGCAGGATGATGCCAAAAAACCATTTCAGCCTGGCCGCGGAGCCGAGCGCCGTCCCCGGCGGGATGTGCGCCAGGCGGATCAGACAGACCGTAAAGGCCGCCCAGATCCCGTATCCGGGAAGCGAGGCCGCATGTACCGCCCCGACCAGCAAAATAAACAGGCACAAAAGCTTCGCGCTGCCGTCCAGACGGTGTATGACCGAGTTCCCGGGCTGGTACAGACCGACAGGCAGCTGTTTCATCGCGACCACCTCCCGATAACTTCACACGGCTGACTCTCGGCGGTTTCCTCCGGCTGACTTCCGATCGCTTCATGCGGCTGTCTCCCGGCAACTTCACGCGGCCACCTCCCGGCGATCTCCTCCAGAAGCTGTCCGTACCGGATCGTTCCGCATGGGATGTCCCACCCCCGACGCCGCAGCCGCTCCGCCATTTCCCGGGCCTGCCCGGCACTGATCCCATTTTCTTTCAGCCCTTCCTGATCGGAAAACACCTCCGCGGCGGGGCCGTCCCGCAAAAGCGTCCCTTCCTTCAGTATCACGATGCGTCCGGCATATTCCGCCAGGGCATCCGCATCATGGGAGATCATCAGGACCGTCGTGCCGTCCTGATTCAGCTTTCTTAAAAGCTCCAGAAACGCTTCTCTTCCCTGCGGATCCAGTCCGGCGGTCGGCTCATCCAGGAGCAAAAACCCCGGCATGACCGCCAGAACGCCGGCGATGGCGAGCCGCCGTTTTTCTCCGCCCGAAAAGCCGAACGGCGATCTGTTCCGAACCGCTTCAAAGTCAAATCCCATCCATTCCAGCGCCTGCCGGACAGCGGCCTCCTTTTTCGCAGCGCTCCAGTCCAGATATTTCAGTCCGAACGCCGTATCCTTTTCCACGGTGGTCTCGAACAGCTGGATCTCCGGGAACTGAAACACCACGCCGACCCTCTGCCGCAGACGGGCCCGGTCGAAATGCCTTTCGTTGATATCCTCTCCGTCCAGAAAGACCCGTCCGGCAGACGGGGCCATCAGTCCGGCGGCCAGCTGGATGAGCGTGGATTTTCCGCAGCCGGTCCTGCCCATGACGCCGACGAATTCCCCATCCCGGACAGTCAGGGATATCTTTTTCAGCGCCTGCGCCGCATAAGGCGTCCCGGGCGCATAAGTATAGGAAACCTCCCGCAGTTCTATCGGCATAGCAGCTCCTCCAGTTCTCCACAGGTTATCGGACAGTACGGCAGCCGGATCCCCCGTCCGCGCAGATCGTGATACAGCCTCACCGGCAGGGGCGGCGTCAGCCCGGCCCGGCGCAGCAGCTCCGGATCCGTAAACAGTTCTCTGGGGGTGCCGACGGCGAGGAGCCGCCCGCCGTGCAGGATCGCCGCGCGGTCGGCCCCGACGGCTTCCCCGACGTCCTGCGAGATCAGGATGATCGTCTTCCCCTTTGCATGCAGGCCCGCGATCGTATCCCGCACCTCTTTCCGGCCCGCTGGATCGAGCATCGACGTGACCTCATCGAAGATCAGGATGTCCGGTTCCGCCGCCAGCACGCCGGCGATCGCGATCCGCTGCTTCTGGCCGCCGGAGAGCAGATGCGCAGAGCGCTTTTCATAGCCGCTCATATCCACTGCCTCCAGCGCCCGCCTGACGCGCGCCGGGATCTCCGCCTCCGGCACGCCGAAATTCCGCGGCCCGAACGCGAGATCCTCCTCCACGACGGACGATACAAACTGGTTCTCCGGGTTCTGGAACACCATCCCCGTTTTTTCCCGGATCCTCCAGACATTGGCGGGATCCTTCGCATTCAGGTACGTCACGGTCAATTCTCCCTGCTGCACCTGCAGGAGGGCGTTCAGATGCCGCGCCAGCGTCGTCTTCCCGCTGCCGTTACGGCCGAGAAGCGCGAGGAACTCCCCCTGCCCTACGGACAGCGACAGCCGGTCCAGAGAACGATGTCCGTCCTCGGCATAGGAATGAGCCAGGTTCTCCGCTTTGATGACGTCAGGCATAGGATTTTCCGTTTTGATGATGTCAGGCATAGATTTCTCCGCCTTGATGGCGTCAGACATAGGCTTCTCCTTATCCGGGCCGGGCCATGCGCGGTCTGGCATTGTTCGCACGGCGCAGCTTCACACAGCTTCCAACGGGCATAACGACACCTGACAGGCATAACCGGTTCCGACGGATATAAAAAAGGCATGCGACTTCTCCCTTCAGGGAAAACGCATACCTTCTTAGTATACAATGTAAAACCAATATAAAAATCAAAAACTCTTTCGGTGATCTAATCTCCGGAACGTGACAATCCGTTCAGAACGCATCGGCTTCCATATGAGCGGGCGCTTCTGCGCCCATCGTCAGCTTCCTGCTGACCGTTTCGCTGTACTATATATACTATATTT
>CANRMT010000175.1 GCA_947631815.1 uncultured Eisenbergiella sp. | reverse complement strand
TATCTGCGCAAGTCCGTGGTGGACGACCCGATCCTGCGGAAAAACACCGGCGACAACACGCCGGGCGTGATCCATTACAGCCTGGCGCCGGGAGATCAGGTGAAGCTCACGGTGGCGCCCAAGGGCTTTGGCAGCGAGAACATGAGCCGCGTGTTCATGCTGAAACCGGCGGACGGGATCGAAGGCGTGAAGAACGCGGTCCTCACGGCGGTAGAGGACGCGGGACCCAATGCCTGCCCGCCCATGGTGGTGGGCGTGGGGATCGGCGGCACGTTTGAAAAATGCGCGCTGATGGCGAAACAGGCGCTGACCCGCCCGGCGGGGGAGCATTCCCGGATCCCCTGGGTGAAGGAGCTGGAGGAAGAGCTTCTGACCCGCATCAACGGGACCGGGATCGGACCCGGCGGGCTCGGAGGGACCACCACCGCGCTGGCGGTGAACGTCAATACGTACCCGACGCACATCGCGGGACTGCCCGTGGCGGTCAATATCTGCTGTCATGTGAACCGGCACATTTCCAGGGTTCTTTGAGGCCGCGGTCCGGCGGCGGCATCCCATCGCGCCTGCGCCCTCTGAGGCCGCGGTCCGGCGGCGGTATTCCGCTGCGCTGCCTGTCGGCGGGGTTTGCGGCCGCGGCACGATGCCCGGCCGGAGCTGAAAAACGGGAGCTTGTAACGAGTTTCTTCTATATATATAGTGCCTCAGCACAGAGCGCGGCACAAGATATCGGATGGAGAATGAGCGCATGAAAAAACAGATCAACGTGCCCCTTTCCCGGGAAGACGCCCTTTCCCTGAAAGCGGGGGATTATGTATACCTGACCGGGACCGTTTACACGGCGCGGGACGCCGCGCACAAACGGATGCAGGAAGCGTTGGACCGGGGCGAGGAGCTCCCGTTTGACATCAGGGGCAATGTCATATATTATATGGGTCCGTCCCCCGCGAGGGAGGGAAGGCCCATCGGCTCGGCGGGGCCCACCACGGCCAGCCGCATGGACAAATATACGCCGACGCTGCTGGATCTGGGCCTGGCGGGCATGATCGGAAAAGGACGCCGCAGCCCGGCCGTCAAAGAAGCTGTGATACGGAACGGAGCGGTCTATTTCGCTGCGGTGGGCGGCGCCGGAGCGCTTCTGTCGCGGGCCATCGAGTCGGCGGAGGTGATCGCGTATGAGGACCTGGGAACGGAGGCGATCCGCAGGCTGACGGTGAAGGACTTCCCCGTCATCGTCTGCATGGATGCGGGAGGGACCGATCTGTACGAGACGGCGGCGGAGGAATACCGGAAATGAAGAGAATAATTCTCATGGTTTTGTATAACCTGATATTCGTACCGTATTGGTGGTGGCAGATGTGCCATTACGCGAAGCATCCGGAGCGGTACACGCAGGAAGAACGCTGGGCCCTGCTTCAGAAGATCACGGTCCATGCCAACCGGGGCGGCCGGGTGAAAATCGAGGCTTACCAGACGGAAAATATCCCGAAGGAAGAGAATTTCATTTTTTACCCCAACCACCAGGGGCTTTTCGACGTGCTCGCCCTGATCGAGAGCTGTCCCCGCTTTTTTGCGGTGGTCAACAAAAAAGAGGTGAGCGGCATCCCGCTTCTGAAGCAGATGTTTCAGATCACGGGCTCCTACGCCATCGACCGGGACGACATCCGGCAGTCCATCGGCGTCATCAATCAGGTGGCCCAGGACGTGCAGAACGGGAAGAACTTCCTGATCTTCGCGGAAGGGACCCGCAGCCGCCAGGGAAACGTGCCGCAGACCTTTAAGGGCGGCAGCTTCAAGAGCGCCTACAAGGCGAAATGCCCCATCGTGCCGGTGGCGCTGATGAACGCGTTCATCCCGTTCGATAAAAACACCATCGAAAAGGTCACGGTCAAGGTGATCTACCTGAAGCCCATTCCCTATGAGGAATACAAGGGAATGAAGACGGTGGAGATCGCGGCGGAGGTGAAACGGCGCATTGAAGAGGCAATCGCGGCGCATTCGTGAGTGAGCCGGGTGGCGGACGCATGCAAAAGAGTCGATTCGGACAGTCGGTTCCGTCGAAAACGCCGTCCGGACGCCCGGCGGATACGCTGACTCGGGCAGCGGGCACATGTAAAAGAGACGATCCGGGCAGAGGGCGCCCGGTGCATACGCAGACTCGGACGGCAGGGACATGAAAAGGAGTCGGTCCGGACAGCGGACGCCCGGCGGAGCCGCCGAAAATCCTGAAAAAGTGGTTGACAGGACGTGCGGCAGAAGCTATAATAAATAATGCGTCCGGCAAATGACGTAAAATTGCATAATTGGCAGAGGCTCGATTCAGTATCATGTGGAGAAATACTCAAGAGGCCGAAGAGGCGCCCCTGCTAAGGGTGTAGGTCGCGAAAGCGGCGCGAGGGTTCAAATCCCTCTTTCTCCGTTAGCTCTGTCAATAAAAAAGAGAATCCTGCAGTTTAGGTTTCTTTTTTTTACCGTCTGTCACCGTCTTTCCCGGAGAAAGTAGTTGACAACTGCCGGAGACAGATGCTATAATGAAAACCCACCGCGAAAACGGCGATGGGAGAGCGCTTCCGCACAGGAAGAAATTTTTTAAAAAATTGCTTGACACTGCCCAGACGATGTGCTAATATGAGACTGTTGCGGCGGTAAAGAGCAACACCGCACTTTGACAACTGAACAGTAATGCAGCCCTGAAAATTCGAAAAACAGGCCTTTACAGCGCGAAGCGCTGTAGGGA
>CANRMT010000174.1 GCA_947631815.1 uncultured Eisenbergiella sp. | reverse complement strand
AAAAAACAGACAAGAGTACTTTATATCAGGATTTTTTTCATTTCAAATTTTACAATCAAATTTTACAAGGAGAATGATCATGCCACACAAACGAATCCTAGTCACCGGCGGAGCAGGTTTCATCGGTTCCCACCTGTGCGAAAAGCTGCTGAACCAGGGCAATGAAGTCATCTGCCTGGACAACCTGTTCACGGGCAGAAAAGAAAACATTTTACATCTGATGAGCAACCTTCATTTTGAGTTCATCCGTCATGATGTGATCGAACCGATCTATGTGGAGTGCGACCAGATCTACAACCTGGCCTGCCCGGCAAGCCCGCCCCATTATCAGTTTGATCCGGTCAAGACCGCCAAGACCGGCGTGATGGGAGCCCTGAATGTGCTTGAGCTGGCCAGGCATTGTAAAGCCAGAGTTCTGCAGGCCAGCACCAGCGAGGTTTACGGCGACCCGGAGGTTCATCCCCAGCCGGAAAGTTATTGGGGGCATGTAAATCCGAACGGCGTCCGTTCCTGCTATGACGAGGGAAAGCGGATGGCGGAGACGCTCTTTTTTGACTATCACCGTCAGGAGGGCGTGGATATCAAGATCGTGCGTATCTTCAATACCTATGGACCCCGGATGCGTCCGGACGATGGGCGGGTGGTGTCCAATTTTATCATGCAGGCGCTGCGGGGCGAGGATATCACCATCTACGGCGACGGAAAGCAGACCCGCAGCTTCTGCTATGTGGACGATCTGGTGGAAGGGCTGATCCGCATGATGAACAGCCGGGACGGCTTTACCGGGCCTGTGAACCTGGGGAATCCCGGAGAGTTCACCATGCTGGAGCTGGCGGAGCTGGTGCTGAAGCTGACGGGTTCTGCGTCGAAGTTGGTACATAAGCCCCTGCCGCAGGATGATCCGACGCAGCGCAGGCCGGTGATCGATCTGGCGGAAAAAGAGTTGGGGTGGAAGCCGACGATTTCGTTGGCGGATGGACTGGAACCGACGATTGCGTATTTCAAAGACCGCCTGTAGACAGACAGGAAGCGAAAAAAGACGGAAAGGAAAAACATTCAGGGTACATAGGAAGATGAACATTACAGTGGTTGGAACGGGATATGTAGGACTTTCTTTAGCGGTTTTGCTGGCGCAGCAGAATACGGTCAGCGCCGTAGACATCGTGCCGGAAAAGGTGGACAGGATCAACAGGGGACAGTCCCCGATTCAGGATAAGGAGATCGAGGAGTACCTTGCGGGAGGGAAGCTGTCGCTGACCGCGACCATGGATGCGGTCTCCGCTTACCGGGAGGCGGATTTTGTGGTCGTTTCCACGCCCACCGACTATGACCCGGACAGGAATTATTTCAATACATCCTCCGTGGAATCCGTGATCGCGCAGGCCCTTGAGATAAATCCGAGGGCGTATATCGTGGTAAAGTCCACCGTTCCCATCGGATTTACCCGGCGCATGCAGGAAGCGCATGGGACAGGCCATATCCTCTTTTCCCCGGAGTTTTTGCGGGAGGGCCGGGCGCTTTATGACAACCTGTACCCGTCCCGGATCATTGTGGGCGCGGACGGGGAGGATGCGGAGGCGCTGGAGCAGGCCGGGGTCTTTTCCGGGCTTCTGAAGCAGGCCGCGAAGAAAACGGATGTGGATGTCCTGATCATGTCCCCCACGGAAGCGGAGGCGGTAAAGCTGTTCGCCAATACGTACCTTGCCCTCCGGGTGGCGTATTTCAACGAGCTGGACACCTATGCGGAGATGAAGGGGTTGGACGCGAAATCCATTATTCAGGGCGTTGGCTTCGATCCGCGGATCGGCTCGCATTACAATAATCCATCGTTTGGATACGGAGGATACTGTCTGCCGAAGGACACGAAGCAGCTTCTGGCGGATTATGACGGGATACCGAACGATCTGATCGCGGCCATCGTTGCCTCCAACACGACCCGGAAAAAGTATATAGCAGAACGGGCTCTGCAGAAGGTCAAAGGCGCCGAAAACGGCGGAAAATCCCGTACCATCGGCATTTATCGCCTGATCATGAAGGCCGGTTCGGACAATTTCAGGCAGTCTGCGATTCAGGACGTGATCCGGTTTTTACAGGAGGACCGGGCGTGTTCCGTGGTGATCTATGAGCCCACGCTGGACGCGGACGGGTTCGCGGGGTGTGAGGTGATCCGGGATTTCGATGTGTTTGCGGAGCGGAGCGCCCTGATCCTCGCCAACCGGATGACGCCGGAGCTGCGGTGCGTACAGGATAAAGTGTACACGAGGGATATTTTTGCTGTTGACTGAAATCCGGGGATGGGAAAGGACAGTTCGGGGCATGGGAAGCGGCCATCATCGGAGGCGTCGGCTGAAACCCAGGCTGGGAAGGGGCAGGGCAGGTATTGGGAAACGGCGGCGCGCTGGGCAGAGGACCACGCAGTAGGAGAAAATTCATGTCAGAATTATTGCAGCTCATTGGGAAAAGAATCCGGGAATTTCGGAAAATGCGGCATCTCAGTCAGGGGGAGCTGGCAGAGAAATGCGGTCTGCATCCCGCATACATAGGGCAACTGGAGCGCGGAGAGAAGAACGCCACGCTGGCATCCATCCAAAGCATCTGCCGCGGGCTTCAGATCACGATGGATCAGCTTCTTTACGGCATCATGCCGGATGATACGGAAGCCGGAAGCTTCTGCGCCATGGATCAGATCAATCAACTGCTGGAGGGGCTTGCCGAAGCGGATCAGCTGGCCATTTATCACATGCTCGTGGAGGCCCTGAGGCTGAAATCCTAACGGGAAAGATGACGGCGCGATGATACTCCGGAGGATCAGATTGCCCGTTCTTCTCGCGCCGTTTTCGGTCACAGGATGTTGGAAGGAATATAGCAGTTGTTTTCGTCTATGGGGAACGGGGCGTCGGCCATGCAGACCACGCCGCCGTTCCCCAGTTTTTTTCC
>CANRMT010000173.1 GCA_947631815.1 uncultured Eisenbergiella sp. | reverse complement strand
ATGGCCGGGAGCGGCGTGTTGATCACGATCTCCCCGATGGATTTGGCGCCGAAGGGTCCCGCCTCCTCATAGCTGTTCTCGAAAGCCACATGGATATGCCCGAAATCCGTCCGGGCGGGGATCTTGTACTGCATCAGCGAATTCTCGTAAACATTCCCCCGTTTTCCGTAGGTGACGTTTTCCGTCAGCGCCATGCCGATCCCCTGCAGGATGCCGCCCTCGGCCTGCACCCTCGCCAAATTGGGATTGATGGGCGTGCCGCAGTCCACCGCGCTGTAGAAATCCACCACCTCCGCATGGCCGGTGGCCGGATCCAGCTCGATCTCCGCCGCGCCCACCATATAAGGCGGCGGGGAAGTGGGCGAGCTGTGGGTCTCCGTGGCCTCCAGCGCGATCTCATTGCCGCACATGGAAGCCGCCGCGATCTGGGACAGGGAAACGGATGCTTCCGCGGGAACGCCGTCCGCGGTCTCCGCTTTCTGCCCGGCGGACGCATCCGCGGCCTCCGCCTTTTGTCCGACAGTCGTATCCGAACCGGACGCAGCCTCCGCCTTCCGCTCGGCGGACGCTTCCAGAACAGGCGCGCCGCACTGCACTGCGTCTGTTCCGCCACCGTTCAGCCGATAAACCTTTTCCCCGTCAAACTCCACCTGATCCCGCTCACAGCCCAGCAGGCGGGCGCCCAGCAGACAGATCTGCTCCCGCAGTCTGCATGCACATTTTTCCACCGCTTTTCCCGTCACATAAGTGGTGCTGGAGGCGTAGGAGCCGGAATCATAAGGGGAGGCGTCGGTATCCGCGCCGAACACGGTGACGGCGTCCACCGGACATTCCAGCACCTGAGCGGCGATCTGCGCCAGAATGGTATCGCAGCCGGTCCCCATATCCGCTGCGCCGATGGTCAGCGTATAATAGCCCTCCTCGTTGACCTTCAGGCTGGCGCTGCCCACGTCCACGCCGGAAATGCCGGAGCCCTGCATGGCCATCCCCATGCCCATGCTGCGGATCTTCCCGTCCGGCATCCGCCGCACCGGGAACTTCTCGGCCCAGCCGCTCATTTCCTTCACTCTGGCGAGACAGCGGTCCAGCGCGCTGCTGCTGTTGACCTCGTCATAGTAGGCAGGCATGACCTCTCCCTCCCGGACGATATTCATCTCCCGGATGGCGAAGGGATCCATATGCAGCATATCCGCCAGCTCATTGACCGCCGATTCGATGGCGAAAAGCCCCTGGGTGGCGCCATAGCCCCGATACGCTCCCGCGGCCATGACATTGGTATACACCACGTCGCTGACGAAGCGGAACGCCTCCGCTTTTCCGTAAAGAGGGATCGATTTGTGCCCGGAAAGCCCCACGGTGGTGGGTCCGTGATCCCCGTATGCGCCTGTGTTGGACAGCGTATAGAGATCGATGCCCCGGATCCGCCCGTCCTTCATCGCGCCCATACGCACATGCATCTCCATCTCATGGCGGGGCGTGGAAGCGGTCATGGATTCCTGCCGGGAAAAGATCATCTTGCTGGGCTTTTTGGTCTTCCAGGTGACGAATGCAGGGAAGATCTCGGAGACCACCGTCTGCTTCGCGCCGAAGCCGCCGCCGATCCTGGGCTTGGTCACGCGCACCATGGACTGCGGGATCCCCAGCGCGGCTGCCACGATCCTGCGGCAGTGAAATACGATCTGAGTGGAGCCGGTCACATGCAGCCGCCCGTAAGGATCGATGGTGCAAAAAGTGCGGAACGTCTCCATCATCGTCTGCTGACAGGCCTTCGTGTGATAGGTGCGGTCCAGGACGATATCGCACTCTGAAAGCACCTTCTCGATATCCCCGCCGCTGCTCTCATCATGGGCGCAAAGGTTCCGCCGGTTGTCCGCCCCTACCGGACAGAGACTTTCCCAGTCGTCCTCCGGATGTACCAGAATGGGATTGTCAATGGCCTTTCGGAAATCCAGAAGCGGCTCCAGCACCCGATACTCCACCCGGATCAGAGCCAGGGCTCTGTCCACCGCCTTTTCCGTCTCTCCCGCCACGATGGCCACCGGATCGCCCACATAGCGCACATGCCGGTCCAGGAGCAGCCGGTCGTGCGGGCTGGGCTCAGGATAGGTCTGCCCCGCACAGGTGAACCGGCGGCTTCCCTTCGGCACATCCTCCCAGGTATAGATCGCTTCGATGCCCGGCACCTTTTTCGCCGCGGCGGTCTGAACGGACTCCACCATCGCGTTGGCGTGGGGAGAGCGCAGTACCTTCACGATCAGACAGCCCTCCGGCGCCAGATCGTCGGTGTACACCGGCTGCCCCGTCAGAAGCTGCATGGCGTCCTTTTTGCGCACCGGCTGATTGACCGCGCGAAAGTTCTGCTCCTTCGCCCGCTCATGAAGCCCCTGTTGGGGAATATCGGCGGGATTCCGATAAGGAAAACTGCCCGTCTCTTCTCCGCCGGCCGCTTTTTTCTTTTTCCAGTCCAGAAAATTCAGCATACCCCGCAGCTGACCCTCATAGCCGGAGCAGCGGCAGAGATTCCCCGCCAGATATTCGCGGATCTCGCCTTCGGTGGGATCCGGATTCTCCCGAAACAGCGCCAGCGCGTTCATGACAAAGCCCGGATTGCAGAAGCCGCACTGCTCCGCCCCCTGATCCGCGATGAACGCGCCGAACTGCGCGGCCTCCTCCTGCAGTCCCTCCAGCGTGGTGATCCGATGTCCGTCCGCCCGGGCCGCCAGCACGGAGCAGGACAGCACCGGCTTATCGTCCAAAAAGACCGTGCAGAGCCCGCAGTTGGACGTTTCGCAGCCCCGCTTCACGCTGTCGCAGCCAAGGGAACGCACCAGGTCCAGCAGGAGCAGATCCGCTTCTATCTCCCATTCGATCTTTTTTTCATTCAGGGTGAACTGTATTTTCATGGAGTCCTCCGGTTGTTTTTCTTCTATAAATAATATTCGTTCTGACAGTCTCTCCGCATTATGCAAAAAAACGCGTCCTTCATCGGCCCTCTTCCGCCAGCCGCTCCGCCGCCCTCGTGACCAGCGTCCGCATCAGCTGCGTCCGGTATTCCGCGCTGCCCCGCATGTT
>CANRMT010000172.1 GCA_947631815.1 uncultured Eisenbergiella sp. | reverse complement strand
CTCAAAGCCTGAACTCATCACGGGATCATCCTGTTTTCATTCTCAGGGGCTAAAAAACGGTATTATCCGACAGCCCCTTTTGATGTCCATCGCACATTGACGCGATGTGGGGCCTGGATTCACTTTTATTCATTCCCCGCCTTGTAATTATACAGCGGGCGGATCACGGTATGGACCGTGACGGTATCGGAAATGACCTCCCGGATCTCGTCCATGCCCCGGTAGGCGAAGGGAGCCTCGTCCAGCGTATCCTTTCCGATGCAGGTGGAGTAGATCCCTTTCATGGCGGACTTGAAGGAGGAAACCGTATAATTTTTGGCGACATCCTCGCGCTTCATGATCCTGCCGGAGCCGTGCGGCGCAGAGCAGTTCCAGTCCGTGTTCCCGAGGCCGGTGCCGAGCAGGATCCCGTCGCGCATGTTGATCGGGATGATGACGGTTTCCCCTTTTTTGGCGGAAATGGCCCCTTTCCGAAGCATGGGCGCCTGAAACGTGTCCAGCGTTTCCCGGGAAAAATCCACATAATTGTGAATGCATTCCCAGGTGTCGAGGGTTTTCCATTTCATCCCTTTGATCAGCTCGCTCAGGATGATCTGCCGGTTGAGGGAAGCGAATTCCTGTACGGTCTGCAGGTCATGCAGATAATCCCGCATCAGAGACCCGTCCAGCCAGGTCAGTTCGTAGGGGATCTCCAGCCCCTTTTCCTTCAGAAGGCGCTGGCCCTCCTGCAAATAGTATTCCGTCACTTCTTTTCCCAGATGGCGGCTGCCGGAATGGACGATGATGTACAGGTTCCCTTCCCCGTCCGCACCCGCTTCGATGAAATGGTTCCCGCCGCCGAGGCTGCCCAGGCTCAGCAGGGCCTTCTCGCGCCGGATGTGGGAAGCGCAGTTCAAAGCGTCAAGGTCGAAGTCTTCGGCCAGATGGTGTGCTCTGCCGCGGATCTGGAAGCCGGACGGGACATTTTCCCGGATGACGCTGTCCAGCTTCTGCCATTCGTTTTTTCGGCCGCTGACGCGGGCCATGGTCATGCCGCAGCCGATATCGATGCCGATGAGATTGGGCATGATCTTTTGGCCGACGGTCATGGTGAGCCCGATCGTGCCGACCTTGCCGGGATGCACGTCCGGCATGACTCTGATGGAACAGCCGCTGGAAATATCCATGTCGCAGATCCGCTGAAGCTGGGAAACGGCATAGGGATCGATGGCGGTGGCTTCCTGGAGTGTCGTAAATATCTGTGCGGACGCATAGGTCCCCTGGATCGTTTTCATGATCGATCTCCCTTTTTTATTCTATATGAGAACAATGGCAAAAGATCCGTGCCGCGCGGTACTCTCTGTTTTGCCGCATACGGTGCATATATATGGGGAAATGCTGGCCCGAAAAAGTCCGCAGAGGTTCATACCCTTGCGGCCCCTTTTTTCAGGATCTTATTAAACTGCGTGAAGAACGTGACCGTCGTGATGGCGGCGGCCAGCGTGTCGCTGACGGGCTCTGCCAGAAATACGGCGAAGGTCCGGTCGGCGAAAAAGTGCGGCAGCAGGAAGATCAGCGGGATCAGCAGGATCAGCTTCCGCAGGCAGGCCAGCAGCAGGCTGACCTTCGCCTGTCCCAGCGCCATAAAGCTCTGCTGACAGCACATCTGGAATCCGGTGGAAAAGTAGCACGCCATATAGATGCGCAGCGCCCAGGCCGTGTATTCCACGAGCTGTGCGTCGGAGCTGAAGATCCCGGCGAACACGCGGGGGATCGTGACCATGCACAGCCAGAACAGGAAGGAGTACGCGATGCAGACGGTGAACTGGCAGCGGAACGCTTCTTTGACCCGGTCGTTTTTGCCCGCACCGAAGTTGTAGCTGATGAGCGGCTGGCCGCCCTGACAGATTCCCTGCAGGATCATGGTGCACAGCTGGGCGGCGCTGGTCAGGATCGTCATAGCGCCCACGGCCAGATCGCCGCCGTAGCGGGCCAGGCTGGAGTTGAAGCTGATGGAGAGCAGGCTTTCGGTGCTGAGCATGACGAAGGTGGAAAAGCCCAGAGCCAGACAGGGCAGGATCACTTTGGCATCGGGGATCATGCGGCCCGGCTGCAGGCGGAGGAGCGTTTTGCGCCCGGACAAAAAGCGCAGGATCCAGACCGCGCTGACCAGCTGGCTGAGCACGGTGGCGACGGCGGCGCCTTTGACGCCCATGTGAAGGCCGAAGATCAGGATGGGGTCCAGGATGATGTTGAGCACCGCGCCGATGACGGTGGTCATCATGCTGATCTTGGCGAAGCCCTGGGTGGTGATGAACGGGTTCATGCCCATCACGATCAGCACGCATATGCTGCCCAGGATATAGATCCGGCTGTATTCCAGCGCATAGGGCAGGGTGATGTCCGAAGCGCCGAAAAGGCGCAGCAGCGCGGGAGCCGTGCCGTAGAAAAAGGCCGTAAGGATCACGGCGAAGAACAGCAGGACGCTGAAGCTGTTGCCCATGATCCGTTCCGCTTCCTCCCGGTTCCCCTGTCCCATGGCGATGGCCGTTCGGGGCGCGCCGCCGGAGCCCACCATCATGGCGAAAGCGCCGATGAGCATCAGGATCGGCGCGAACAGGCCCACGCCCGTCAGCGCGGAGGCGCCGATGTCCGGAATGTGGCCGATATAAATGCGGTCCACGATATTATATAAAAGGTTGATGACCTGCGCCACGACGGCGGGGATCGCCAGCTGTGCCAGCAGCTTTTTGATGCTGCCGCTTCCCATGTCCTGTTTGGCCTGTGCCATGGCTTTTGTTTCCTCCTGCTGTTTGAAGATATTAACTGTCCGTTTCAGTATAGCAGAATTTGGGGAAAATGGGTATGGTATTTTATCCGAAAATCCCGAGACGGCGTTTGGAAAACAGGTTTGGAAAACAGAAGAGTGTTTTGCCTTGTCTTTGGAAGGGAAATGATCTATAATGAATTCTGCAAAACGGGTGCTCCGCGCCTGCCGCGGAGGGATTTTTTACAGCGACAAAAAGAAAAGAGGCGGTTTTATCATGAAACTGAAACTTTTATTCCAGGGAGACAGCATCACGGATGCGGGGCGCGACCGGGACGACTGCCATGAGATGGG
>CANRMT010000171.1 GCA_947631815.1 uncultured Eisenbergiella sp. | reverse complement strand
ACGGCCTCCGGATCAAAAAATCCCTCCCGGCGGATCCGCTCCTCCCGCAGAAGCTCCTCCGCCCAATCGCGCAGTCCTGGCTCCTTCAGCCACCGGGCAATGGGGATAGAAAATCCCTTTTTGGGCCGGTTCATCAGCTCCTTCGGCACATACCGGTACAGCACCTCGCGCAGTACGCGCTTCCCGACGCCGTCCGAAAGCTTCATGGAAGGCGGCAGCGTCCACGCGAACGCCATCACGTCCCGGTCCAGCATGGGCACCCGGCTTTCCAGCGAAACCGCCATGGCGCACCGGTCCACCTTCACCAGGATATCGTCCGGAAGGTAGATCAGCATGTCCATGAGCATCAGGTTATGCAAAGGATCCTGCAGGAAGCCGCTTTCATATTCGTCAAACACGCACCGCGCCCTTCCCCGCTGCAGCGCCAGCCGCCCCAGAAAGGGCTCGGAGAGCTGAGAAAGCCGGCAGAGCTCCTCCACCGTCCGCGCGGTCAGAAGCGTTCCCCGGATCACATTGCTGTTCTTTTTGGAGAACGGCTTCCCGGCCAGCACCGCTCCGGCCCTCCTGCGCACCGGATACGGGATCCCGCGCATCCTGTCCCAGGCCCGGGTGAGGGAGCGGTACGTTCCGTAGCCGCCGAACAGCTCGTCCCCGCCGTCTCCGCTCAGGGAAACGGTCACATGCTCCCGCGTCATCCGGCTCACGAGAAACGTGGGGATCTGGGAAGAGTCCGCAAAGGGCTCCCCGAACATATCCGCCAGCTTCGGCACCGTTTCCCTGGCATCCCGCTCCGAAATATACAGCTCCGTATGCTCTGTCCCCAGACGGGCCGCGATCTGCCGCGCGGCCTGCGCTTCATCATAGTCCCGCTGGTCCATGCCGACGGTGAACGTCTTCACCTTTCCCGGCGATACGGACTGCATCAGGGACACCACGGTGCTGCTGTCGATCCCGGCCGACAGGAACGCGCCCAGCGGCACGTCCGCCACCATCTGATCTTTGACCGCATTCTTCAAAAGCCGTTCCAGCTCCTCCGAGGCCTCCTGCAGGCTGCCCCGAAAAGGATGCTCCTGTCCGTTTCGGGCAGTTTCTGCGGCGGACCACCAGGTCTCTTCGGTGAATTCCCGGTAGGGCGCCTTCGTCCGCAAAAGCTTCCCCGGCTCCAGCTTGAAGATCCCCTCATAGACGGAATAGGGGGCGGGAATATAACCGTAGATCATATAGAGATCCAGCACATCCCGGTTCACGGGATTCTGGAAATCAGGCAGCGCCGCGATGGAGGCGATCTCCGAGGCGAATACGAAGCTTTCCCCGACGAATCCGTAATAGAGCGGCTTTTCCCCGGCCCGGTCCCGCAGCAGCCAGAGCTCCCGTTCCTTTCTGTCATACAGAGCGATGGCGAACATCCCTTTGCACAGCCGGACCCCCTCCCGGACGCCGTATGCCTCCAGCGCCTCCAGAAGCACCTCCGTGTCGCAGCCGCCGCGCAGGAAGGAAAGCTGCCCGTCCGCGCGGAGCTTTTCCTCCACCTCTTTATGGTTGTAAATTTCCCCGTTATAGGAAATGACATACCGTCCGCTGTGAGAGAGCATGGGCTGCGCGCCGCATTCCGACAGATCCATGATGGAAAGCCGGCGGTGTCCCAGGACCACGTCTTTTTCTTCGCTGATCCAGCTTCCTTCCCCGTCCGGTCCGCGGCGGACCATGCGCGCCTTCATGCGTTCAATATCCTGTTCCCACTGCTTCGGACGGTTGCAGAACCCCGCGATCCCGCACATGGCCTCCTCCTTTCCCTCAGGTCCATTTTCCCCCGACGATCCGCGCGAAATACGCTTCCCATTCTCCGTTGACCCGTTCCGGCCGATAAGCTTCCTGCAGCCTCGCGGCCTCTTTCCCGATCCGCTGCGCCCGTTCCGGATCCGCCAGAAGCTCCTCCATCCGGACGGCCAGCGCGTCCGTATCACCCACGGGCACCAGGAAGCCGTTCACGCCGTCCTCGATCAGATCCCTGGGACCGCCGCAGGGACAGTCCGTGGAAATGCAGGCCAGCCCCAGCGACATGGCCTCGATCAGCGTGTTCGGCATGCCCTCCGTATAAGAGGACAGCACGAAGAGATACGCCCTCTGGATGCGGTCCGCCACATCGTTCACCGCGCCGGGCAGAAAAATGCGGTCCGAAAGGCCGGAGGCGTGCGCCTGTTTTGTCAGCGTTTCCCGCAGCTCCCCGTCCCCATACAGAAAGAGACGGCTGTCCGGAAATCTCTCCGCGATCCGGACAAAGGCGTCCAGGATCATCTTCTGGTTCTTGTTCTCGTCCATCCGGCCCACGGCCACGATATCCTGCCGACGCTCCCCCTCGTATCTGGGGCGCACGAAAACGGGATTCAGGGAATTTTTCAGGATGACGCAGCGCTTCTGCACCCATTTCGGGAAAAAGGCCACGCCCTCCCGCGTCTGCATCACGACGCCGTCCGCGAAGTAAAACAGGCTCTTCGCCAGGAAACGCAGGACCCCGTCCCGATACTCCTCCCGCGGATCGGCCACCACGGACACCACCGCTCGGGTCGGCAGAAACGCATTGGCGAGGATCGTGTTGATATTGTTCTTCCCAAACGTGGAAAGCACCACGTCCGCTTTGATCTCCCGGAAGATCCGCCGCAGCTTCGCATAGCGGCGCCAGATATTGCCCAGCCTGCCGCCGGATTCCTCCTCCGTGATGTCGGAGATCACCCGCGCCGCGCCCTTCGGCAGCTCGAATTCATTCTCGCGCCGGTACTGCGTCACCATGGTCACCCGGTATCCTCTGGAGAGAAAATACGCCGCCAGATTGACGAACACGCGCTCCGCGCCGCCCTTTTTCAGAGAACCGATATAGAATGCGATATGCCTGTCCGCTGTGTTCCCCACATCCATCTCTCCGTTTCCCAAATGTCCTGTCCGAAGCGATCTCCCGGCCGTCCCCTTTCGCGCCCGCGCATCTCTTCACCGCGCTGATGGCGATAAACCGGCTCACCGTGCTTTTGCGTCCCCTTTCGCGCCCGCCGCTTCCCTGCTCCGCGCCCCTAAGGCCGGATATACCGGGAATACCACTGCTGAAACACGAAAAAC
>CANRMT010000170.1 GCA_947631815.1 uncultured Eisenbergiella sp. | reverse complement strand
GGCAATTTCGTGGCCTACGACGACAGCCTGCGGGAGGTCCGCAGGGCGGAGCTCTATGAGAAGCTGGAGGCGCTGGCCAAGGAAGCCGGGGAGCTGGGCGTTTCGCGCGCACAGCTGGCGGAGCGGCTCCTGGGCGGGGCGGCCGCAGAGGCGGCATCCGGCACGGCGGGGCGTGCAGCAGGCCGTCTGTCGGAAGGAAAGGCACGGCCCGGCGCAGATGCTTTGGCGGAGGGGGAATCCCCGACCGGCGCGGGCGCTTCGGCGGATACCGCCGCCATGACAGAAGAAGGATCAGGGAGGGAAACGGAATGATAGAGTGCAGGAATCTGACGAAGACCTTTGGCGATACGCAGGCCGTGAAGGACGTCAATGTGACGATCCGGGACAACGCGGTGTTCGGCCTGGTGGGCACCAACGGCGCGGGCAAGAGCACGGTGCTGCGCATGATCGCCGGGGTCTTAAAGCCGGACGGCGGGCTGGCGCTGGTGGACGGCATGCCCTCCTATGACAACGTGCACGCCAAGGCAAGGCTTTTCTTTATCGCTGACGAACCGTATTTTTTCAACAACGCCACGCCGAAGGACATGGAGCGCTATTACAGCAGCGTATACCGGGAGTTTGACAGAGAGCGATATTATCTGTATCTGTCCCGGTTCGGCCTGACGGGGCGCCGCCGGATCTCCACCTTTTCCAAAGGCATGAAAAAGCAGCTCTCCATCATCGCGGGACTGTGCGCGAAGACGAAATACCTGCTCTGCGACGAGACCTTCGACGGGCTGGACCCGGTGATGCGCCAGGGCGTCAAAAGCATCTTCGCCCGGGAGATGGAGGAACGGGAGTTTACGCCGGTCATCGCCTCCCACAATCTGCGGGAGCTGGAGGATATCTGTGACCACGTGGGGCTTCTGCATGAGGGCGGCGTGCTGCTGTCCAGGGATCTGGAGGAGCTGAAATGCAATATCCAGAAGGTGCAGTGCGTGCTGGCCGACCGGACAAAGGAAGAGGAGCTGCTGCGCCAGCTGGATCTGGTGCGGACGGAGCGCCGGGGATCGCTTCTGACGCTGACCGTCAGAGGCACCCGGGAAGAGATCACCGCATTTTTTGCGGCGGCGGATACGCTGTTCTGCGAGGTCCTGCCGCTGTCGCTGGAAGAGATCTTCATCAGTGAAACGGAGGTGTACGGTTATGACATCAAGAAACTCATATTCGGCTAAGTGGGCGGAGAATATCAGACGGCGGGGCTGGACCTTCGCGCTGTGCTTCACGGCCTGTTTCCTGACCATGCCCGTAGCCTGCCTGATCCGGATGACGAATGCGCAGAACCGGATCGACCGGCTGGCGGTCCTGCATCAGGGGACGGAGCTGACAAGGCTGCTGCTGGAGGACCGGGCGCAGATGCAGCAGGACTATATGGATCTTCTGGGCTTCAACGAGGTCCATATCCTGCTGGCGGGGCTGGCCGCGGTCCTGCTGGCCGTGCAGGGCTTTTCCTGGATGTACAGCAGGCGGAAGACGGATCTGTATCTGAGCGTGCCCGTTTCCGCACCCAAACGGTATCTGCTGATCTGCGGCAACAGCGTCCTGATCTTCGGCTTCAGCTATCTGTTCAATCTGCTGCTGTGCCTGCCCATCGGCGCGGCCTACGGCGTATGCAGCGGACGGGCCTGCGCATGGTTTTTCGGCTCCTTCCTCCTGCTCCTTCTGGGGTTCGTGTGCATCTATCAGATGGCGCTGGCCGCGGTGATGCTCACCGGAAATGTGCTGACGGCGGTGACCGGATGCGCGGTGCTGTTCGTCTATGAGCCGGTCCTGCGGCTGATCTGGGAAGGCTGTGTCGAGACCTTTTTTGTCAGCGTATACCAGCGTTACGGCAGCGTTCTGCTGGAGGAAACGCCCCTGCTCACTCCGTTCGCCGCCCTGTTCCGGCTCTGGAGCGATATGACGGCCGGAAGCGTGATGTCTTACGGGAACGATCCCGTGGGCGGGAATACAGCGTCCCTGTTTTTTGCCGACGGCGCAAAGCAGATGCTGCTGTTGGTCCTGACGGCCCTGGCGTTTGGGCTTGCCGCCTGGCGGATGTACCGGACGCGCCGGACGGAGCGCTATGGAGAGACCGTGGTCTTCACTCCGGCGCGTTATGTCCTGGAGATCCTGCTGCTGGTGCCCGCCGCCCTGCTGATGGCGCTCTTCGTGGTCAGCGTGGCGGATACCAAAGGACCGGTGATGTTCATCTGCACCGTGCTGACGGTACTGCTGGGACACGGGATCCTGCAGATCATCTTTGAACGGGAGCTGGGCGCCGCCCTGCGGCAGAGGCCGCTGGCCTTTACCAGTCTCGCGCTGTCCCTGCTTATTCTGTGCGCGTTCCGGTTCGACTGGACGGGCTATGACGATTATGTCCCCAAGGCGGAAGAGGTGGCCGGTGTGGCCGTATGGGGCCGCGGCATCCAGTCGACCTGGTTCCGGCCGCCCTTTGAAGACGGCAGGCGCTATGTGGACGATGCGGAAAAGTTGAACGAAATGCAAAGCGGGAACGCGGATACGGTGGCGGCGGTGCTTTCCATGGCCCAGGCCTGGCAGGATGCGGGGCGTCCGGATTCGGAGGGCTGGCTGCAGGCCGGGATCGGGGATTTTCCCACGCAGCGCGCGCAGGAATGGGAGGGCAGCCTGAGCTGGAGCGTCCGGTATGAATTGAAGAACGGCAGGAATGTATACCGTTCGTTCAAGGTTCAGCCGGGACTGGAGTCAGAGGCTCTGAACCGGGTCCTGCAGGATGAAGCGATCCGGTCCCATGTCTGGCAGATCTACGATGAAGCGTTCCGGGAGGCGCTGCCGAAAATGGAGATCACCTGCCGGAACAGCACGGAAAGCCTGCTGTGCACGGTGGAGAAGCAGACCCTGTATGAAACGTATCTGGAGGAATTCGCCGCGTACGATTATGATCTGGTCAATGCGGAGCTGCCTGTGGGGATGCTGGTCTTTTCCTTCCCCGACGACGGGGATCCCTATTGGGCTCCCGAGTGGGAATATCCGGTCTATCCTTCCTTTACGAAGACGGTTGCCCTGCTGGAAGACAACGGGATCCCGCTGCGCTGGGATGAATTTTTCCTGGATCCCGATCAGGTGCAGGGGATCCTCGTGTCCGCCTATATGGATACGGACAGATACAACAGCGGCGGGGATACTGTCAGGGAAGATGTCACGCTCTCCGTCCGGGAACCCGCGCAGATCCGGGAACTGCTTAAGGGAATGTATCCGGCGGACCTTCTGGATATTGAGGCGGG
>CANRMT010000169.1 GCA_947631815.1 uncultured Eisenbergiella sp. | reverse complement strand
CCTGCAGATAGTAGTCCTCCAGCGTGGCCTCCCGGCCCAGCGGATACAGGAAATCCCCGTAAAAGCTGATCCGGGCCCTCTCGTTCACAAAGCGGGCGAAACGCGCCCCGTCCGGTCCTCCGTCCGTACAGATCAGCGAATAGAGCGCTTTCAGGAGCCTGCTGTCCAAAAGCACCGCGCCGGTATCCAGATCCACGGCCCCCTGCCCGTCCACGGCGCCCAGCGCCGCCAGCCTCTCCTCCGACTGCTTATGCAGAAAGTTTCTCACACGGTTGTTCCCGTCGCTCAGATAAACGCCGTGGTTTTTTCCGATCCGGGCAGGCATTTTCATCGTGATGCCCGCCGCGCCCACGGACTGAAAATCGATCTGAAGCGGATTGAACAAAAGCAGTACATCTCCGGACAGCACCATCATGCCGTCCCTGATCCGGGAAGGGATGCCGGACATCCCGATCACCAGCTCGTCGAACAGCGTGGACGGCCTCCCGTCCGGCAGCTCTCTGGGCACCGGGGAAAACAGCTTGCCGCAGGCCGAATACTGAGGCGCCCGCTTGCTGTCGCCGCCGGAATGGATGACCAGGATCCTCTTCCCCTCGAAGGGGTTCTTCCCGCTCCGGGGCAGGTCCGAGGAGGCCCCGTCCCCCTGCTGTCCCTCCGCCGCACCGCCGGTCTGCTGTATTCCCGCCGCGGCACCTGTCTGCTGCAGCCCCGCCGCATCGCCGGTCTGCTGTGCGGCGCGCTGCGCTTCCCGCTCCGCCACATGACGCAGCACATTCAGCGTGGCGCCGCCGGAACCCACCCGTTTGCCCTCCGGGTCCGCCAGCACCATATATTCCGTCTTTTCCGGAAGATGATGGCCGCGCAGCCGCTGTTCGATCTGCTGTCTGTAGCTTTCCGCCTGCTCCTCATTGGACGCGGTCAGGACCAGATAATCCCATCGGATAAAAGAAGATTTCCGCAGGCTCCTGACGTAATCGTCCCAGGTATCCAGATAGCTCTGCTGTAAAAATAGATTTTTGATCCTCCTGTACTGCGCGTTCATCCGTGTCAGTCCCTTCCCGCCAGGGAACCCATGGGATCCCAGGGCTCCAGCATGATCGGCTCGGACTCATATTCTTTCACGAGCTCCTCCGGCAGATATTTTTTATTCACCACGACCTGATACATATATTCGTCGAACCAGGCGTCGCTCATCACATAATAGCCCTTTTCTCCGGCCTTGTCCCCCCAGCTGTTTTCCACGCGCCAGCGGTCCGGCTTTCCGGCCTCGTCCAGATTGACGCCCTGGAACACCATGGCGTGGGTCATCAGACTTTCCCCGTAATCCAGCCGTTCCGCCTTGGTCATGCCGAACGGCATATCCAGCAGGGTATCCAGCCGGTACAGCCCCGTGTCCATGATGCCGTCCCTGGACGACTCCTTCCCCACATCGCAGCCGAACCACACCGGCTCGCCGTCCTGAAGCTGAGCGATCGCCGTCCTCTTCAGCTCCCCGATCTCCAGATTCAGATAACGGACCGGACGGCCTTCCTTCACATTCCCCAGAAACTTCACGCTGTAGCTTTTGTGATACGGCTTATCCGCGGTGGGCGCATTGATCAGGCTGATGTAATCCTCCAGCGCGAGTCCCACATATTTTTGGTAAAACGCCTGCGGCGTCAGCCCCCGATCGCAGATCCACTGATCGTCCTTATCCCGCGCCTCGAAATCAAAGGTCTTCGGCGGCTCACCGAGACAGATGCAGAGGATCCGATAGATCTCCTCCATCATGGCTTCCTTCTTCCCGCGCAGCTCCTCCAGGGAAACGCCCTGCGCATGGGCCGCGCGCAGACGGCAGGCGTCCTCCCGCAGCTTCCTGGTCAGGCAGGCGTCCATCTCGCCGGTGGCGGAGGAGGATTTCGTCTCCGGCATGGCCTCCTTGGGGACCAGACCGTATTTTTCGATCAGATTGCAGAGCATATCCCACTGCCCGCCATCGTTCATCGGGCTGGACAGCAGAAACGAAATGAGCCTCCCCTGCGTGGGCTCATCCAGCGTCTCCAGGATGCTCTCCAGAAAGAAATTGGCCTTTTCCAGCTTATCGTAAAACAGCGTATAATTCTGGGACAGCTCGAAGGTCTCCAGCTTCCATTCCCGGATCACCTTGGACCGGAACACGTTCAGCGCCGCGAACATCCAGCACCGCCCGCTCCGCATCTGATCGGTGATCTCCCCCTGCTTCAGACTGACGGAAAACACGTGGCGCAGGTTCCGCGCCGCCTCGTGATTCTTCGCGGAAGCGTTCAGCCCGTTGGCCGTCACCGCGTACATCGCCGCCTCGTTCAGCTTCTTCTCATGGAATTCTTTCCCAAACTGCTCCAGCTTTTCTTTTGTGATCGCCTGATCCATCCTTCGTCCTTCCTGCCGCCCCCGGCGGCCTCTTTATTTTGTTAAAAAAATCCCGCCCGCACACGGACCCGCGGCCATGCGGACGCCGCACTGTCCGCGCGGGGGAAAATGACAGCCAACCTAATAAATAATATCGTATAAGGAGCCTGATTTGTCAATGTTTATCTGAATTTTCGGACTTCCGGCCGTACCGCCGCGCCGCCTTCCCGGAGCGCACCGGCATATGGGCGCACGGGTCCCTTGCAGATCGTGCATCGAAAATCCGACGCCGATCCCTCCTGGCCCGTGCCGGGGAATACGGGCTGTCTGAGCGAAGCGAGTTTCCCGTATTCCCCGGCAGTTCCGGGACAGGAGGGACCGACGGCGGATGATGCACATCTGCACCGGGACCCGTGCGCCCATATGCCGGTGCGCTCCGAGGCCGTGAAACAGCGCAGCCGGTGCTGACCGACCCCCATGCAGGATATCCTGCGAAAAAGAGGCCCAACCAACCGCCAACTTTTTCGGTAAGCGGTCTGACTGACAGAATCAATTTTTCAAAACCTGTCGGGACAGTGCAGACGCGAAATCGGATGTGCTGTCCCAACGGTGTGTGCAGCAGATAAAAGTGAAGCGGCGGCACAAGGAACTGGACGGGCTTGTGAAGAAGCTGTACGAGGCGAACGCCACGGGCAAGCTGCCGGACAAGCATTTTGCCCGGCTCCTTGCCGAGTACGATGAGGAACAAGCCGCCGCCAAAGACTTGACATCTATCTGAACTTTATCGGCGCGTTTGAGATTCCCGCCCATATCGTCACCCCTATGGAGGCGGAAACGGAACGCCGCCGGCAGGAGGAACAGGGCTTTCCGAAAAGTCCTTTCGCAGTATTCTTGAAAACGGCTTCGCGTCAGATGATGCGGCGGAGCGGATCGC
>CANRMT010000168.1 GCA_947631815.1 uncultured Eisenbergiella sp. | reverse complement strand
AGGAACAGCTCTGAAATATTCTTGTCGCTGAAGTATACGCTGCTTTTGATCCCGTTGATCTGTGTTTCATATCTCATCAGTCATGATGCCTCCTGTCAGCCCTCTTCAATCGGCTGACCGCTTCCGACAGATATACAAAAGGTGATTGGTATGTCCCAACAGTTCCCGCTTTTCGGAAAAGGCCAGATACCATTCCGTCAGCGCCCTGAAATCTTCATCGGAAAGGGAAAAATCCGGTCGCTTTTCAATGGGCTCCAGCAGACCGTCCACCCCCGCTGTAGTAAGCCAATCGACCGGCTTCTTTTGAAACAGTCCTTCAAACTCCGTCACATCATAACCGGTAAAAAGCTGTTCCTTAAAATGCCTCACCTTATAATCATCCGTAAAGTTCTCTTCCTGTCCTGCTGCCCTTTTGCAAGGGCAACGGAGTATCTGCCGGTCCCGGCACCAACCTCAAGGATCCTGGCCCCTTTGGCCGCATACCGGTGGATATAGGTCATCGTGATACAATACTCCAGCTGACCGTGCCGGGTCCTGCTCAGCCGCCCGTCTTCATCGTATTGGTCGTAATAGCCGCTCACGATTTCCTTTCTGGTACTCATCATCCGCTTCCTCCGTTCCGCGCCTCCGTCAGTCAGCGAACAGCACCAGCTTCGTGATCCTGTCGTATTCATCCGTCCACGCCAGACAGCGGGAGCCTTCCCGAATGTCGTCCAGCGTCACGATGTTCCGCGTCAGATACGGCTGTACCTCCACGTCGTCCGCCAGCAGATAATCCTGCTCCCCGTAAGCATCCAGCAACTTCCCATTGTCCGTATCCAGAATCGCGTCCGCGGCGATCACAAACACAGGCGCCTTAAAATCCTCCGGGATATTCACGATCACCGCATAGGCCGTCGTCTGCGGCGGCAGCGACATCGTCATGGCCGGTCCCAAATAAGCCTCGAAGCTTTCCCCTTCTTTCAGATCGGAAAGCTCTGCCGGAAGACCGGTCACCGCATCAACGACCACCGTTTGTTCCGAAGCCGCATGGATGATCAGTTCCCCGAAATCGGCGGAATCCGGAGCCCTGTTCACCGTGAGGGAATCCCCTTCCACGCGCACGATCTCGCCCTGTACATGGACGGGAGCCTGGACATCAGCCTCTTCTCCGGGCTGCGCTGTCTCTGCCGGGGAAATATCGGCAATATCGTCTTGCGCCGTCGCGGCATCCCCGCCGGGCGTCTCCGCCTCCGTCTCCACCGCTTCCTTGCCGGTCTCCGCGCCGTCTGCAGCCGCCGTGCTTTCTTCTGCGGCCTCCGTCTCCGCCGCGTCCGTCTGCGCGGGAGCTGTCTCTGCCGCGCCCGTCTGCACAGCCTCCGTCTCCGCCGCACTCGTCTGGGCAGGCGACGTCTCCTTCTCTGCCGCCTTCTGCCCACAGCCGCCCGCAAGCAGCATGGCCCCGATCAGTACAGCGACGATCCCCCACATGTCATTCCTTCTTCTCATATTCCTCCTCTTTTCTGCCGCCCGTGCGGCGCTTTTCATTATTGGATCAGCCTGTTCCTGTCCGGCCGGACGGCAGACAGGAGGCAAAATCTCCATATTATATACAGTGTTCCAGTATCTGCCCGCGCATCTTCGCGTAATAAAAAATATGCCGTATGGTTTCCTC
The DNA here is from genome assembly GCA_947631815.1 of uncultured Eisenbergiella sp. GTDB lineage: Bacteria > Bacillota > Clostridia > Lachnospirales > Lachnospiraceae > Gallintestinimicrobium. The sequence continues at coordinate 1,681 of CANRMT010000168.1, read as the reverse complement.
CGTCTGTTCGATTCCCATCTGTTTCTCATCGTCCCCGCAGTCAATGCCCAGGACGCGCTTCAGATTGTATTCCAGCCATTCCAGCCTCCCGTTATTGCAGTCATACAGCGTCGTCCAGTCCGTAGGCAGTGCTCCTCCGGCACTCTCGTACCCCCGCAGAAAGGCCTGAAAACGCCGGAAATCGATCTGACACTCCTCATATCCCGACCAGCATAAAGCCAGCTCGAACAGCTCCAGCATCGGATTGCCGTAGGACAGGCATTCCAGATCGATGATCCGGTAATCCTCCCCGTTCCAGAGAACATTTTTGCGATCCATATCGTTATGACAGACCGCGAGAATACGCGGGAGTTTTTCCCTGGCCCGGTTCCCGTTCTCCTGACTTTCCGCAAGAAGCGCGCGGCAGGATCGCAGCATTTCATAAAGCCGCATATCCGCCCTTTCCATTGCGGCAAGATAGAAATCCCAGTCAACCGACATTTTTGTGTATTCCTCATCCGCGTTTTTCCTGTCCGTGCCATGGATCGCGGCGAGCACGCTTCCCATCCGCGCGCAATGGTACTCCGTGATCTCATCCGCACGCAACGGTTTTCCGTCATAATAGTCGAACAGGTAAAAATATTCTCCGTCTATTTCCTGCATCTTCCGCCCTCCGATCGTCAGGGCCGGAAGGATGGGAAGCCCTCTTTGCTCCAGCAGGCGCTCCAGCCGCTCCGCTTCGGCGTAATTGCCCATGGCGGTTTCTCTCTGCATCACAAACCGATTCAGCAGCTTCAGCGCGTATGTCCCCTGCTCTGTTTCGATCCGATACATCTTGTGCATAAGGCCGCCTGTTAAGGGAACGGGGGCGCCCGTCAGCTTCCAGTGGTATGCGCTTTCCAGTTTCTCAAATATGGACATGGTCGTTTCTCCGAATACAACTATGCAAACACAAGATACCGATCCAGAACGATCTCCCTGACCGCATCCTCCGGGCTTTTCCGGGTATTGTCATACAAATGGCCCTGATTTTCCGGCATCGCATCCAGCTTCTTTTTCAGAAACAGCGCTCTGTCGATCATGTCCACATCCCCGCGCAGGCGGATGCGCCTTTCAATCTCTCCCGCTTCCGCCGTCAGAACGATGTAATAGAGCTCTGCCCGATGAAGCTCCGCCAGTTCCTGAACGCGCGGCAGCTCTTCTTCGATCACATAGTCGATCAAAACATCGGTTCCCTGTCTGAGGGCCCTGTCTGCCGTCGCTATGATGCAGTCCCAATTAAACCGCAGAATATCCTCCCATAGCATCGGATCGGACGCCTCTCCATCCGCAAAGAAATCCCCCTTATTCTCCGATTCTACGAATCCCCTGTGAAAATCATCGCCATGGATCACATAAACGGCCTTCCCGGACCGATCAACAAGATATCTTGCATAGCTTTCCGTAAACGTCGACTTTCCGCATCCACAGGGACCCGATATGAAAATGAGTTTTGCCATTTCCCCATGCCTTTCTCAGTCCGATTTTCTTTGAATATAGCAAAAAAACTTCCGTCTTTCAACCGTATCAACGCAATCAATGCAATCGCACCCGCTCCTGTTGTTCCCTTCCGCTTTTTATGTTACAACCCGAGTTTGCCACTTGTGAAGCGAAAAAGGAGCCGTTTTCGACTCCTCTTTTGCTGATAGTTCCTGGCTTTTGC
>CANRMT010000167.1 GCA_947631815.1 uncultured Eisenbergiella sp. | reverse complement strand
GGACTGCGCGATTGGGCGGAGGAGCTTCTGCGGGAGGAGCGGATCCGCCGGGAGGGATTTTTTGATCCGGAGGCCGTACGAAGGCTGTGGGAGGATTTTGAGCAGCGCGGGATCTGGAGGAAGCAGATCTGGCATCTGCTCCAGTTCGAGGCGTGGCTTGCGGGCCGCAAAGAGGGAAACGGACGTTGAAGATCATAGAACACTACACGCCGAAACCGATCCCGCCCGAAGCGCAGACGGAGACCATTTCCGTGGTGGTGGCGGTTTACAATATCGAGCCGTATCTGGACCGGGCGGTGCAGTCCGTCCTGGATCAGACCTACCGGAATCTGGAGGTGATCCTGGTGGACGACGGTTCCACGGACGGATGTCCCGGGATCTGCGACCGGTATGCGGCGGCGGATCCCAGGGTGCAGGTGATCCACAAGCCGAACGGAGGCCTGCACAGCAGCCGCAACGCGGGGATGGAGCGGGCGTCGGGGGAATGGCTTACGTTCCTGGACGGCGACGACTGGCTGGATCCCGGCATGTACGAAGGGATGCTCTCCGGCCTGAAGGAACAGGGAGCGGATCTGGCGGTCTGCCGCTATAAGCGCGTTTTTCAGGACAGAACGGTGGATCGGACCACCGATATGGCGGCGGTCATGGAGGGCCAGGAGATGCTGGAGAAGTGTCTGGAGGAGGACGAACGGTTCCTGATCCAGAACGCGGCATGGAACAAGCTGTACCGGCGCTCCCTCGCTGACGGACTCATTTTTCCGGACCGCCTGTACGAGGATATGCTCTATACGGCCCGGCTTCTTGCGCGGACGAAGCGGAGCGTATATCTGGATCACGCATGGCACAATTACGTCTGCGACAGGAGCGGCAGCATCATGAATATGGGCATCAATCCGCGGACCTTTTCGGATCTGATCCCCAATCTGTACGACAGGGGCGCCTATCTGCGCTCCATCGGGCGGGAGGATCTGGCTCTCCTGCAGGACTATTTCATGTACAAGAAAATGCTTCTCTTTTATACGGGCGTGGCGCGCAGCCGCGATCCGCAGAAGGCGGAGCATGAAGCATATCTGCGGGAAAGGCTGACGGAAGGGAAGGAACGTTATCCGGCCGTATTCGGGATCAGGCAGGCCAATCCCAACGAGTATCGGAAGATGAAGCTGTTTCTGGCGTCCCCGCGGCTGTATCTCGCCGCGATGCGGCTGAACGATTCCGTTCTCATCCCGATAAAGCTGCGGCTGGCAAAGAAACGGAGAGGACAGGGGGCAAAATGGTAGGCGTACAGCTTTCCGGCGGCCTCGGGAATCAGATGTTTGAGTACGCGCTCTGTCTGAAGCTGAAGGCCCTCGGAAAAGAAGTGAAGATCGACGATTTCACCTGCTACGGGCCGGGGCAGAGGAAAAAAATGCTGGACGTGTTCGGCATTTCCTATGAGCGGCTGAGCCGGGAGGAATATATCGGGCTGACGGATTCCGACCTGCGGCTGGATCAGAGGATCCGGCGGAAGCTGTTCGGGAGAAGGGATCTGTCCTATAAAGAAAAAAGCGCGAATTACGATCCGGAGGTGCTGACCCGGGAGCCCGCGCTGCTGCGGGGATGCTTCCAGAGCGAGAAATATTTCGCGGATATCGCCGGACAGGTGCGGGCGGCGTTCGTTTTCCGTAATTTCCGCCCGGACGAGGGGATCCGGAAGCTGGAGGAGCGGATGCGGTCGTGTCCGTCCGTCAGCGTCCACATCCGCAGGGGCGATTACCTGGATCCGAAGCACAGCGCGCTCTACCAGGGGATCTGCACGGACGCCTATTATGAGGCCGCCATGGAGCGGATGCGCCGCCTGGTCCCGGGAGCGGTCTTCTTTTTCTTTTCCAACGATCCGGCGTGGGTGAAAGAGAAGTATCGCTGGCCGGATTTCATACCGGTGGAGGGACATGACGAGGACGCGGGGTATGCGGATCTGTATCTGATGAGCCGGTGCCGCCATCATATCCTGGCCAACAGCTCCTTTTCCTGGTGGGGCGCCTGGCTGAACGCGGCTCCCTCCAAAAAGGTGATCGCGCCGAAGCGCTGGCTGAACGTGGATCCGTCCGGGATAAACGGCGTGAAGGAAGCCTGCGTTGACATTTATACCGAAGAAATGATATTGTTATGAAGGCGCAGCCGCGGAACACGGAGCGGTCTGTGCGCCTTTACCGCTGCGAAAGCGGCCGGACAGCGGCTTTGCCCGCCAAAAAGGGCGGGGATCGTCGGCCGCGCGCGAAGACGGGTCCGGCCATTGGGCGGAGGATAGGAGTCGGGATATGTTCGTGATTTTTCGAAAGCTGATGGGGATCCTGAGCAAGGACCAGAAGCGGAAGGTGGCCGGTCTGGGGATCATGATCTTTGTGGGCGCTCTGCTGGAGATGCTGGGCGTGGGCCTGATCATCCCCGTGGTGGAGGGCGTGATGGACGCCGACCGGCTGCTGGACAAGCCCTATATCCGGTTCCTGGGACGTTTTCTGCCCTTTACGGAGCCGGGACAGTGGCTGCTGCTTTTGATCGTATCCATCATCGCGGTCTTTTTTGCCAAAAACGGCTATCTGCTGCTCCAGACCTATGTACAGGCCCGGTTCGTCAATCAGAACCAGTCGGATACGGTCAGCTATATGATGGAGGAGTATCTGAACCGGCCCTATGAGTATTATCTGAACGCGGACATCCCCACGATCTTCCGGGCCATCGACGGCGATGTGCCCAAGGTGTTCACGGTGCTGATGGAGTTCATTCAGCTGTTCACGGAGCTGATGGTCTCTCTGGTGCTGGGGGTCACGCTCCTGGTGGTGGATCCGGTGATGACGGTGATGATCATGGTGATCATGGTGGGGCTGACGGTGCTGGTGATCGCCGTGCTGAAGCCGACGCTGAACCGGCTCGGCTCCATATCCCAGCGGCTCCAGAGCCAGATGGGGAAATGGAGGCTGCAGTCCATTTACGGGATCAAGGATGTGAAGATCCTGAACAAGGAGCATTTTTTCGCGTCCAGCTTCGGGAAATATTCCCAGCGGAACGCGAAGCTGCAGACCCGGTACATCGTGCTCAACAATATGCCCCGGCTGCTGATCGAGACCTTCAGCATCTGCGGGATCCTGGGCTATCTGGCGTTCTGTATCGTCAGCGGCGCGGATCTGTCCGCCCTGGTCCCCCATATTTCGGCCTTCGCGGTGGCGGCCATGCGGCTGATGCCGTCCATCAACCGGGTCAACACGCATATGAGCAATATCGCGTTCTTTGAGCCCAGCGTCAACTACGTCTATGAAAATGTGGATTTCGCATCCTACCGGCTGCACGGGAGATATGTGCCGAAGGAGGAACCGGCCGCGGCCCCCATGGAGCTGAAGGA
>CANRMT010000166.1 GCA_947631815.1 uncultured Eisenbergiella sp. | reverse complement strand
GACGCCCTCACTGCTCCGTCAGCGCCTCCATCTCATCCAGCAGCGTCCCGAACAGCGTCAGCGCTTCATGCACCGGGGCCGCCGTGCGCATATCCACGCCCGCGCCGAGCAGCAGACTGATGGGATCCCTGGAACAGCCGCCGGACAAAAACGCGAGATAATCCTTCACCGCAGGCTCTCCCTGCTCCAGGATGCGGCGGGACAGCGCCATCGCGGCCGAAAAGCCGGTGGCGTACTGGAACACATAAAAATCGTAATAGAAATGCGGGATCCGCGCCCACTCCATGTCGATCTGAGGATCCGCTGTCACCTCGGGCCCGTAATAGAACAGGTTCAGCTCCCTGTACATTTGGTTCAGCAGCTCCACGGTGAGACATTCTCCCCGTTCGCTGGCGGCATTGATCTTCATTTCAAATTCCGCGAACATCGTCTGCCGGTACAGCGTGGTCCGGAACTGCTCCAGGAAATAATTGATCAGATAGGCCCTGGTCCGCTTATCCTCCGTCTTTTTCAGCAGATGCTGCATCAGCAGCGACTCGTTGCAGGTGGAAGCCACTTCGGCGACGAAGATCACGTAATCGCTGTCCACATACGGCTGATTCTTATGGGAAAACCAGGAATGCAGGGCATGCCCCATTTCGTGGGCCAGCGTGAACATGGAGTCCAGCGTGTCCTTATAGTTGAGCAGCACATAGGGATGCACCCGCTGCCCGGCGGAATAGGCCCCGCTGCGCTTCCCCCGGTTCTCATACACGTCGATCCAGCGGTTCGAAAAGCCCTCCCGCAGGATATCCGTATAGTCCTCCCCCAGCACGGACATGGCCTCCAGCACTTCCTCCTTCGCCTTCGCGTAAGGGATCTTCACATCGGCCTCCGGCACCAGGGGCGAATACAGATCGTACATGTGCAGCTTTTCCACGCCCATCTGCTTTTTGCGCAGCTTCATATAACGGTGCAGATACCCGATATCCGCGTGCACCGCCTCGATCAGATTCTGATAGACCGAAACCGGCACGTTCCCGGCATCCAGCGACGCCTCCATGGTGCTGGCATATTTACAGCTCGAAGCATAGAATTTCATCTGATTGACCTGCGCGTTCAAAAGCGCGGCCGACGTGTGGATCACCTTCTCATAGCCTTCATAGAGGGAAAGAAAAGCGTCCCTCCTCACCTGACGCTCCTGGCTCTGCAGCAGGGACAGAAAACTCCCGTTGGTGACCTCCAGGCTCTCCCCCGCCGCATTCACCACCGGCTTAAACCGCAGATCCGCATCGTTCAGCGCGGAAAAGACCGTATAGGGCGCCTGCGCCATCTCTACAGCATCCGTCAAAAGCTTCTCCAGCTCCGGCGAGAGCACATGATCCTTCCGGCGGCGCAGCTCCTCCAGCATGCGCCGGTAGAGCAGAAGCTCTTCCTTCTCCTCATAAAACCGCTGCAGCGTCTCCTCCGGGACCGCCAGGATCTCCGGATCAAAAAACGCCGTCAGGCTGCCGCATTCCATCCGCAGTCTGGATGCCTTCGCGGACATGGAAACGCCGGAGGCCTCCGCCACGTCCTGATCGTGATATCTGGCCGCATATCCGCAGACGTCCCCCAAAAGACACGACAGCTGTTCGTCCAGTCTGCAGAACCGCAGCAGATTATCCGCGCTTTCCGCCAGCCTTCCCCGCATGGCCGCGGCCTCCTTCGCGGTCTGCCTGGCCTTTTCGCAGTCCGCCTCCCAGTCCTGCACATCCGCATACAGATCCTCCAGTGCCCAGGTATCCTCCGGCGCGACGTCTCTGCGCGCCGGGATCTTTCCGCCCTCACCCATATCTTATCCCTCCCTGCAAATCAATCTGATCATATGTTTGGAAGAACAAAAAGCACTATAAAGGAATGAAAACTGTTCTTCCAAAAACGCGGCAGACACATCGGCCCTTTTCCATGCCGTTCAGCCGGATTTCTCCGAAACACCGCGAAATCATTTTATCATTTTTTCAGCGCCATTGCAACGGTACATTCTGCGGACGGTTCCGATCACGGTTAAAGAGGATGGGTCTCCGCGGCGGTCGGCTATACCAATTTCAGCTATTTCTGCCGCGTCTTCCGACAGGTTGAAAACATATCGCCTGCCGGATACCGGGAAAAATGCAGCGGGAAAGAAATGAAAGACAGACGGATGCAGATGCTGCCGCACGCTGATCGCAGGATATAAAAAGGCAGTGCGCCCGTTTACAGACGCACCGCCGCAAAAGAAAAGATTCCCTTTCGGGAACCTTTTCTTTTTATATTTAGAAAGGAAGAAAAATGAAAAAGTTTTTGGCCTCTTGCTTTGTATGGTTTTATGATACACAGCGAATATGAGGAAAGAATGATAAAAATATGTATTTTTTGTAAACGTTTTTTATCATTTTTTAACGCACCAGCGGTATTGGTACGGGGCCAGAGCCGCATCCGGTACGGGAACGGTTTACAGCCTGGTATCCCACTTGCCGCAGAACACCGTATCGCTGGCCGTGCCCTGGAATTCTCCCTTTCCGCAGATCTTCTCGATGGCCGTCCGGATGGAGGTCCTGGTGCTGCCGTAGGCGTTGACGAACGCGTGCACCTGGGGCACATCGATCAGATGGTTGGTATAGTTCAGGCTGATGCCGACGGTGGGCACCTCGGTCACGTACCAGGGCAGTTCGCTGGAGTGGTTGCAGCTCCAGCGCAGGCGCACGTTGTTCTCCTGCGCATAGCCCTTGACGTTGATCACCAGGAACACCACATCATAGGAGGCGGCGAAATCCTGCATGCGGCCGCACTCCATCATCTGGAACATGTGATAGGGCTTCGGCCCCTCGGCGGCCTCCAGATCGTGGAAATTGGGGGCCACATCCACGGTGAATCCGGCCCGCTCCAGCTCCTCGATCACCACCTGCTTGACGGGATCGCCCTTGTAGCTCTTGCTGGTGGGGGTGGACTGGACGAATACCAGCCGCGCCCGTTTCTGCTTCGCGGGATCGATGGGCAGATACTGCTTCGTATCCTTCACCAGCGTGATGCAGCGCTTCGCGGCCGCCTCTGCCAGCGCCAGATGCTCCTCGCAGCCGACGATCTGCTCCTTTTGCGCAGGATCCGGGATCACGTTCTCCGCCTTATACAGGCCCAGCCTGGCCTTCAGGCCCAGGATCCTGGTCAGTGCATCATGCAGGCGCTCCTGGGAAATGACGCCGCTCTCCACGCCCGCCTTCATATAGTTAAAGTCTTCCTCCGCGTCATTGCAGAACAGGAACATGTCGCAGCCGCTGGCGATGGCCTTCGGCACAGCGATCTCCCGCTTTTCCATGCAGGCGATGCCCGCCATGTGGGAGGCGTCCGTGATCACGACGCCGTTGAAGCCCATCTGACCGCGCAGAAGATCGGTCAGAAGCTCCGGCGCCAGGGTGGCCGGCATGATCTCCTCATCGCGGATGCCGGGGCGCAGCTTCCGGCTCATCTCCGGCAGCGCGATGTGCCCCACCATGAT
>CANRMT010000165.1 GCA_947631815.1 uncultured Eisenbergiella sp. | reverse complement strand
TGAAGCACGGGGGATTCGAACCCCCGACAACCTGATTAAAAGTCAGGTGCTCTACCGACTGAGCTAGTGCTCCATAGACATTGGCCGCCGCACCGCATACGGCTCTGCCCGTTCCAAAAAGAAGACACAGCTTCCGTCTCCGGAACTGGGCTAGCTGGATTCGAACCAGCGAATGCAGGAGTCAAAGTCCTGTGCCTTACCGCTTGGCGATAGCCCAAAAAGGTGGATACAGGGATTCGAACCCTGGGCCTCCAGAGCCACAATCTGGCGCGCTAACCAGCTGCGCTATACCCACCATATGAAAAAAACTGACGATGCCAGTCCTTTCAGCGTGCCCGAAGGGATTCGAACCCCCGACCCACGGCTTAGAAGGCCGTTGCTCTATCCAGCTGAGCTACGGACACAATTCGGCATATCGCCCGGTCACAGGCTTGGCTGTCCGTATATAACAACCAAAGCAGGTGATGGGAATCGAACCCACGTATCCAGCTTGGAAGGCTGGTGTTCTACCATTGAACTACACCTGCACAAAATATAGATCGGGGTGACAGGATTCGAACCTGCGACCTCCTGGTCCCAAACCAGGCGCTCTAGCCAAACTGAGCCACACCCCGCTGCTTGACTCAGGGCCCTTGTCCGTGACGCAAAATTTATTATATAGAAAATCAAAGATTCTGTCAACAGTTTTTTTGCAAATCAACCGACAGTTTTTCAGCCCTCCGGGGCGGATCAGACGGCCGTTTTTCGGGCCCGATCCAGGACTTTTCACAGATAATTGAGATGATAATGCGCGGTTCCCATCCGGTCCAGCTCCATCAGGATATAGGACGGACGGCGCCCGTCCTGTCTGGGATAGGACAGGCTTCCCGGATTGATCAGCGTCACGCCGTTCTCCTCCCGCGCCTGATCGATCAGGGGTTTATGCGTATGCCCGTACATCACGATCTGAAACCCCCGGGCGGCGGCCTCCTGCCGCAGGTATTTGCTGCTCATGGACACATAGTAATAATGGCCGTGGGTGAGCAGCACCTTATAGCCGCCCAGCATGAATTCCTCTTCCTTCGGCAGCCCCGAAAAAAAATCGTTGTTCCCGGCCACGATGCGCGCCGGGCAGCCCGCCGTCTGCCGTATATATGCTTCGCTTCCCTCCACATCCCCGCAATGGATCAGAAGATCCAGCGGGCCCGTTTTGGAGAGCACATGGGACAGGTTCCCATCTTTGCCGTGCGTATCGCTGACGATCAGAATCCGCATTCCATCCGCCTTTCTTCCATCAACCGCGTTCTTCTGCCAGCGGCCTGCCGCCGGCGGCCGCGCCCTTTGTCATCCGCCGCCCTGACAGCGACTGCTCCTCTGTCATCCGGCTTTCCACCGGCCGCAGCCCCTTTATCGTCCGCCGCCCTGACGGCAGCGGCCTGCCGTCCGTTTCCCCGAAGTTCCGTTCATTCGCCCTTCTTCTGCAGGATTTCCTTCATCTTGCGCAGCGCCCGCCCCCGGTGGCTGACCGCATTCTTCTCCTCCGGCGGCAGCTCGGCGGTTGACCGGTCGGTTTCATACAGGTAAAAGATCGGATCGTATCCGAAACCGTTTTCCCCACTTTCCTTCCAGCCGATATAGCCTTCGATCGTTCCAAGGGCCGTTTCACGGCTCCCGTCCGGAAAGACCGCGGCGATGGCGCAGACAAAGCGGGCGGATCGCTCCGCCTTCGGCACGCCCTCCAGCCGGGCGATGAGATCGGCATTTTTCTCCCGATAGGACGTCTCATGGCCCAGATAGCGGGCGGAATAAATGCCCGGCTCCCCGTTGAGGGCATCGATCTCCAGGCCGGAATCGTCGGCCAGCACAAGAAAATCCGCCGCCGTCCGGCCGGGAAGGCCGGGGATCCCGTGCTCCCGGCACCAGTCCATGACGGTCTCCGCCTTGATCATCGCATTCTCGGCAAACGTGCTGCCGGTTTCCTCCGCCTCCGCGTCGATCCCGGCCTCCTTCTGCGAATAGATCCGTCTGCCAGAATCCTTCAGGATCTCCCGTATCTCCTTCATTTTTCCCGCATTCTGCGTGGCAAAAATAATATCCTTCATCTCTGCATGCTCCGTTCTGCCCGACCGCTCCGCCGCCGCGCGGGCAAACCCTCTCCCGTCAGTGCGCGTCCTGTATGCGCTTCGGCGGCTTGGGGCCCGAAAACTGATAGAACCTGGTCTGCATCATCCCATTGTAGATCTTCCGGTTCTTGTCCGCCCTGCGCCCGATATCCTGCTGCACATTCTCATAGGAAGTGATGACGTACAGGGACCAGCTGTCCAGCCGGGCGAACCGCTCCCCCAGCGTCCGATACAGGGCGGGCAGGTTCTTTTTCTCCTCCAGCCGCTCCCCATAAGGCGGATTGGTGACGATGAATCCGTATTTTTTCGCATGGGACAGCTCCGCCACGGGCCGCCTCTGGAAATGGATCAGCCGGTCCACACCGGCCAGCTTCGCATTCTCCCTGGCGATCTCCACCATGCGCTCATCGATATCATACCCCTGAATATCCGTATCCGCGCGCAGATCTGCCGTTTCTCTGGCCTCCTCCAAACAATCCTTCCAGCACCTCTGGCCGATGAGATGCTCCCAGCTTTGGGCAGTGAACGACCGGTTCATTCCCGGAGCCATACCGGCCGCCATCATGGCCGCCTCGATGGGAAACGTGCCGCTGCCGCAGAACGGGTCCACCAGGATCCGATCCGGCCGCCACGGCGTGAGCATCAGAAGCGCGGCCGCCAGATTCTCCGCGATGGGCGCCTTCGCCGTCAGCTTCCGGTAGCCTCTTTTGTGCAGGGACTCCCCCGTCGTATCCAGCGCGATCGTCACCCGGTCCCGCATCAGAAAAACCCGCAGCGGGAAGGATGGCCCGTCTTCCGGGAACCAGTCCACATGGTAAATCCCCTTCAGCCGTTCCACGATCGCTTTTTTCACCACCGACTGGATATCGGAAGGGGAAAAGAGCCTGCTCTTCACGCTGGCCGCCTTCGCTGCCCAGAACCTCGCGTTTGCCGGCAGAAACGATTCCCACTCCAGCGTCTTCGTCCCCTGAAACAGCTCCTCATAGGTCCCGGCCTCAAAGCTGCCCACCTTGATCAGGATCCGCTCCGCCGTACGCAGACCGATATTGGCCCGGCAGACCGCCTCCTCGTCCCCAAGAAAGGTCACGCGGCCGTCCGAAACCTCCGAAATATCATACCCCAGATCCACGATCTCGCGCTTCAGCACGGCTTCCAGCCCGAAATGGCAGGGGGCGATCAGCTCAAACCTTCTCATATCCCAGCTTCCTATCCCGTCTCTTTCCGAGGCGACATCACCATTTTACGGGCTGATTCCCTTTCCTGTCAAGCCCCTCCTTGCCCACGGTGCCTGACCGGCCTTTCCGCCATACGGTCCGCCGTTTTCGCCGTGCGGCCCGCTTTTCTGCCTCGGGCCCGCGATACCCCGGATCCTTTCCGCGCACAGGAAAAGCGCGTTTCCGTTTCTCTGTTGAGAAACTCCAACGCACTCAACAGGGTCTATCCGACCCATA
>CANRMT010000164.1 GCA_947631815.1 uncultured Eisenbergiella sp. | reverse complement strand
CGGGCGTCTCATCTTTCTTGCCGCAGCCGGCGAGCGCTGCGGTGATCAGAAGGCCGGTAAGAGCGAATACAGCCAGTTTCTTCATAAATAATCCTCACTTTCTGCAGTTTTATCCTTTCGGTCATGCAAAATACCCTTCCATTTTCACACCTTCTCATTATACCGTAGAGCGAAAAGTTTGTCACTACTTAAAATGATTTTTTTGCGCGGAAAAAGGGCGGGACGGTGGTCAAGCGAGAGAATATATGATATAATATCGGCAAAAGCTGTGAGCGGTGCGGACAGGGGCCAGGAAGCGGCGGCGTCGTGCCGACACGTAAGCCGCCCCTTCTCGGCCCCTGTCCACAGGGAGAATCCCGTGAGCTTAAAAACCGCAGTTTTTTGAGCCGGGCACCGCGGAGTGCTGATAAGATAAGCGAAAACGGAGAGAGATTTTTATGAAAAATATCATCGTGACAGGCTGCAACGGGCAGCTGGGCCGTGCGGTCAACGCCTATTACCGGGACGCGGCGGACCTGCATTTTGTGAATACGGATGTGGAGGAGCTGGATATTACCGATATCGATGCGGTCATGAAGCTCGCGCGGGAGGTGAAGCCCTACGCGATCGTCAACTGCGCCGCCCATACCGGCGTGGACGCCTGCGAGACCCAATATGAAAAGGCGTTCGCGATCAACGCGATCGGCCCGCGCAATCTCGCCATCGCATCCCGGGAAACGGGGGCGAAGCTGGTGCATATTTCCACGGACTACGTGTTCGACGGGAAGGGAACGCGGCCCTATGTGGAGACGGATCCCACCGGCCCGCAGGGTGCCTACGGCTCCACCAAGCTGGCGGGAGAGGAGTTCGTGAAGCAGTTCGCCGACCGGTTTTTCATCCTGCGCACGGCGTGGCTGTACGGGGACGGGAAGAATTTCGTGAAGACCATGCTCCGCCTTTCCGAGACCAACGAAAAGGTCCGCGTGGTGGGCGATCAGTTCGGTTCTCCGACCAGCGCGGCCGAGCTGGCGAAGGCCGTCGATGCGGTCCTGTTTTCCGAGAACTACGGGATATTCCACGCCACCTGCGAGGGAAGCTGCAGCTGGGCGGATTTCGCGCAGGAGATCTTCCGGATGGCCGGGAAGTCCACGGCGGTGGAGGCCATTACGACCGAAGAATACGGCGCTCCGGCACCCCGGCCCGCCTATTCCGTGCTGGACAACCGCATGTTCCGCCTGACGACGCCGTTCCGTTTCGCAGACTGGCATGACGCGCTGAGTGTTTACATGAAAGAGCTGGGCTATGAATAAAGGATCCGGAAACAGAAAAAACAGAAGGATGTATCCGCTTTTTCTCATCGTTCTGATGCTGCAAGTGATTGCAGCATTCTGTTTTTGTGCGCGAAAAACGGGGTTTCACTATGACGAGTATTATTCGTACTACTCCTCCAACGTGACCTGGGGGCTGGTCCCCACGGACCGGGAATGGAAAGACGGTACGGAGATCCTCAATGAATTTCGGGTGCTCCCCGGAGAACGGTTCCGGATCCCCACGGTGGTGCGCATGCAGTCCTATGATGTCCATCCGCCGTTCTATTATATCCTGCTGCATATCGCCTGTTCGTTGGTTCCCGGGCGCTTCAGCAAATGGCCGGGGCTCATCCTGAACCTGCTTTTGTTTGTCCTCAGCTGGTTCGTGCTGGCGGCGCTGACCCGGGAGCTGTGGGAAGAGACGATCGGGGAAAGGGGGCCGGACGCCGGGGCAGAGGGCCCGGGAGCGGACCGGGGGAGTTGGATCGTCCTGGCGGTCTGTCTGCTCTACGGGTTCAATCCGGCGGTGCTCAGCGGCGTCATGCTGATGAGGATGTATACCCTGCTTTCCCTGATGATCCTGCTGGTGACCTTTCTGCATGTGAGGGCGGTGCGGACGCGGAGACGGGGCGTTCTGTTTTACCTGTCGACTGCCGCCGCCGTGTGGTTCGGTTTCCTGACGCATTATTATTTCGCGGTATATCTGTTCTTTCTCGCCGCCGTCATGGAGTTCTATCTTCTGTTCGACCGGACGGAGGGAAGGACGCTCGCCGCGCGGTGGAAAAGCTGCTTCCTTTACGGGGGAACGGTGATCGGGGCCATGCTCGCCGCCGTTGCCGCCTACCCGGCCTGTCTGGGACATATTTTCCGGGGATACCGCGGTACGGAGGCGATGGGAGCATTTTTTGATCTGAGGAATACGCCGGGACGGCTGCGGTTTTTCGCGGGACTGCTCAATGAGTACGTGTTCGGCTTTCTGCTTCCGGGGGCGGCGCTGATCCTGCTCCTTCTCTGCGCGGCGGGGTTTGCGGCCAGGCGAAGGCGCGGGGAAAGGACCCAAAAGGCGAGTTTCCCTCCCCGGCGGTACGGCGGCTTTCTCATGGTGCTGACGGCGGCGCTGGGGTATTTCGCCGTGGTGGCCAAGACTGCGCTCCTGACGGCGGAGGAAGCGATCCGATATCCGCTTCCCGTTTACGGCCTGTTCCTGATGCTGCTCGTGCTGGCGGCAGCGGCGCTGGCGGAACGGAGCGGCGTGCGCGGCCTGCGCTGGCTTTCGGCCCTTTTGTGTCTGCTTTTGCTGGCGGGAGAGGTGCGGGGCCTCGCCGGAGGCCGGGTGCTGTTCCTCTATGAGGAGGACGCGCCGAACATCGCGTTTGCCCGGGAGCATCATGACGATGCGGCGGTCTATTTTTACAATCCGGCGGTGTCCTGGATGATATGGGACGATTCGCTGGAGCTGATGCAGTATGATGGGATCTATTTTGTGAGTCTGGCCGATCTGTCTCCCATAGAGGACGAGACGCTGAAAGAGGCCGGGCGGATCTACGTATACTGCGCCAGGACGCCCGACACGGAAAAAGCCCTGACGGCGGCGCAGGCCGCGGCAGGGCCGGATGCGAAGGCCCCGGTGCTGATCCGGGAGCTCCTTTACTGTGATCTGTATGAGATCGGGCGGTGAATCCGTCCCGGCGGCGTTCAGCCCAGCCAGAAACAGTATCCCAGACCGATCAGGATGCCGAGAACGGCGCCCACCAGCACCTGCATGGGCGTGTGCCCGACGAATTCCTTCAGCCGCTCTTCATAGGAGAGCGGCTTTCCCATGTTCCGGAAGAAATCGATCATTTCGTTGATCACCTGTGCCTGCAGGCCGGTTTCCCTGCGGACGCCTCTCGCGTCGTACATGACGATGATGGCGACGATGGCGGAGATGGCGAACTGAAAGCTGCCGCCGCCGTACTCGCAGCCCGCCGCCGCGGCCAGCGCGCAGACCGTGGCCGAATGGGAGCTCGGCATGCCGCCGCTGCCCACCAGCCGTTCCCAGTCGAATCCGTAAAAATGCATATGGATCACGGTTTTGAGGAGCTGTGCCGCCAGCCAGGCAATGGCCGCGGACATGAAGACGGTATTGTGGACCAGTGCGTTTAAGAATTCCATGGGATCGACCTCGCTTTATGCCTGTATCGGCGTATCCGCCATACGGACCGGCGGATCAGCTTGTTTTATTCTACACTTTTTTTGCCGGAATTACAAGTGCTGCGGCTGCGGACGTGACAGGAAAGCGGCTGCGGACGTGACAGGAAGGGATGAAAAGGAGAAATGCCGGAAGGACAAACGGGGATATTTATTGAAATTGACGGTGGAGGTATGGTAAAACCCGAGTTTGCCACTTGTGAAGCGAAAAAGGAGCCGTTTTCGACTCCTCTTTCGTTGATAGTTCCTGGCTTTTGC
>CANRMT010000163.1 GCA_947631815.1 uncultured Eisenbergiella sp. | reverse complement strand
CGTGGAATAATAGCCGAAATTCTTCATCACATCCAGCCGGATATTTTCGTCCTTCGCGAAATCCGCCTGACACATCAACGGATAGAGCTTATCCTTCATCTCTTCGCCGTCCACCTTTACGCTGATATACCAGGTCTGGTGATTCAGTCCGGCGCAGATGATGTCCACATCCTTTTTATCCCGTCCCAGCGCCTGCGCGATCTGCGCATGTCCGTGCTGTACGCCGTGACAAAGCCCGTAGGTCTTCACGCCGCCCCAGCGGTTGGCCGCCCAGGTCATCATCGCGTTGGGATTGGAATAGTTGAGCAGGATGCATCCCGGCTTCGCCACCTCCCGGATATCCTTGCAGAAATCCAGGATTGCGGCCACGCCCCGCTGTCCGTACATGATGCCGCCGATGCACAGCGTATCTCCCACGCACTGATCCACCCCGTATTTCAGCGGGATCTCTACGTCCGTCGCAAAAGCCTCCAGCATGCCGATCCGAACGCAGTTGATCACATATTTCGCGTCCCGGAACGCTTCTCTGCGGTCCAGCGTGGCCTGAATTCGGATGTCCAGCCCGTTGGCGTCGATATCGCGCTGACAAAGCTGCGTCACCATCCGCAGGTTATCCGCGTTGATATCGGTGAACGCCACCTCCATGTCCCGGAACTCCGGCACCGTCAAAAGGTCCGATAAAAGCCTGCGGGTGAAGCCGATGCTCCCCGCGCCGATAAATGCAACTTTGAATTTCATATCTTCCCCTTTCCGCCGCAGATGCGGCAAGTCATTTCTACACACTGCAGACACGGCAAATTCGTCTCTTTGCCGCTGCAGACACAGCATGTTTTCCTTTAAAAAAAACAGCCTCCGGGGATGACATCCGCCCGTTTCTGTTCCGGCGGGGACGACATCCACCCGTTTCTGTTCCAACGGGGACGGCATCCTCTGTGCTCCCGAAATTCGTCCGCCCTCAATCCGCGACTCGGATCTGCCAGAATGCGATGGTCTCCCGTTTCCGGGTATAGGTGAGAAAAACATCCCTGTCCTTCGCCACGATGGCCGGATAGGAAAATTCCGCCTGATATTCGTTTCGGTCACAGGGCTCATGCTCCAGCACATACGGTCTGCTCCAGGATTCTCCGTTATCCGCCGAGACGCTGAGCGCGATCGGCGTGCGGGGACCCCAGTTCTCCGCCACCGGATTGAAGGCCAGCACCAAAAGTCCGCTCTCCATCCGCACCAGATCCAGCCCGCTGTTGTTATTGGGCAGGCCGGTCCGGCACCCCGCCGACCAGGTCCGCCCGCCGTCCGCGGAATCGCTTCGATAGACCGCGCTCTCCGAACTGCGCATCAGCATATGGGCCGCCCCGGCGTCGTCCTGCCAGAGGGTGGGCTGTATCACGCCGCTGCCACGGATCTGGCTGCGGTCCAGCGGGACCGGCGCGCTCCTTTTCCACGTCCGCCCGTTATCCTCCGAGCGGTCTGTAAAACAGTCCCACGCGCCCCGCTCCAGGGAGGCGGGCGCCAGGACCGCCCCGTCCGCCAGACGGATGCACTTGTTTTTCACGGGGCCCCGTCCGCCCGCATCGCCGGGCACCAGCTCGACGGCAGGGCCCCAGCTCCTGCCCAAATCCGCTGATCTGCAGAGCATCGTCCGCCATGCAGGGATCTCTTTTCCCTCTTTATAGAACAGCAGCAGTTCCTGCCCGTCCCAGAACAGCACCGGATTCCAGCAGGGCACCCGCTCCGCCGCACTGTCTTTCGCCACACTGCCCTCCGCCGCCTTCACCGGTCGTGTCCATCCTCCTTCCGTTCTCCTGGAAAACCAGATCGACACACCTGGCGCGCCCTCATGGTCCCCGCCGAACCAGGCGGCCGCCGGGTTCCCATCCGGCAGCAGACAGACGGTGGAGGCATGGCACTGCAGAAAAGGCGCCGTTCCCTTTTCGAATATGTTTTCCCGCCGTATGACCTGAAGGTTCATTCTATCAGATGCCTCTCCCACGCTTCATAGCCGCTGTTTACCGAAAACAGGCTGTCCGCTCCCGGCGTCAGCCAGATCTCCTTCTCCTCTGTCAGAAGGATCATGTCGAAGTCCCTGTATTTCTTCCAGTGACCGACCGCTCCGTCCTTTCCCATGACGAACAGCGCCGTGGACAGGGCATCGGCAAGCCCTCCGTTCTTCGCCAGAACCGTCGCGGAAAGCAGACCGCTGTCCACAGGATATCCGGTGGACGGATCGAGGATATGCCCATAGCGCTTCCCGTCCGCGCCGATGAAAAAACGCTCGTAGCTTCCGGACGTCACCACCGCCAGATCCACGGCGGAAATAGTCGCGATCAGCCCGTCGGAAAGAGGATCCCGCAGCCCCAGCTTCCACGGACTGCCGTCCGGCTTCGAGCCGACCGCCTCCACATTCCCGCCCAGATCCAGAAGTGCGGACCGCACGCCCCTCTCCCGCAGGTATTCTGCGATCCGCTCTCCGGCGTATCCCTTCGCCACCGCGCCCAGATCCAGCTGCGCGCCGTCCTCCAGCCGGACCCGTCCGCCGTCCTCCGGTATGACCTTTTCATAGCCGACCCGCTCCAACGCCCCCGCGATCTCCTCCCCGGAGGGCACCCTTTTTTCATCCGTTGTGAAGCCCCAGGCCGTCAGGACAGGATAAATGGTAGGATCCAGCGTCCCGTCTGTCCGCTCCGCCATCTCCAGCGAAAAGCGCAGAAGCGCCGCCGTCTCCGCCCCCACGCGGGCCTCGCCCTCCCGGTTCAGGGCCGACAGCTCGCTGTCCGGATCGGTGACGGACCAGAGCCGCTCCATCCTTTCCATTTCCCGCTGTGCCTCCCCGGCGAGCGCATCCCCGTCTTTTCCACAGACCGTCAGCGTGACATAGGTATCCATGGCGAAAAAGGAGGTTCTGGCTTCCCGCTGCCCTTCCTGCACCCGGGCGAGAAGGCAGACGCCGAGCAAAAGCAGTGTACAGCACAGGAGCGGGACCACACGGCGGACGGCCGGAACCCTGCTCTTCTCCTTGCTCTCCCCGCAGGCCCAGCTCGCAAGGACCGCCCGGCGGGCGGCCGGAGCCCTGCTCTGCGGATTTTTCTTCTTCATAAACAGCATCCCCGTCCTCTTCTCTCTGGGGCCATTATACAGGAATCCCCCGAAAAAGGAAATAGGCTTTCCGACGATCTTTTGGGCAGACCGCATGTTTCCGTTTCTCTGTTGAGAAACTCCAATGCATTCAACAGGGTCTATCCGACCCATAGAAAAAAGACGGGCGAAGCGCACTGCGCCGTCGTCCGTCTCTCTTTTCTTTTTTCATGCCGCCACGCGCTTCATCCGCAGGGCGAGCATTTTATTTCTCGTACAGATATTCCTCGGGCAGGGACACGTGGAAATCTTTTTCCAGCGCACGGAAATCCGATACCGTGATGGTCTGCAGCTTGTCGGGACGCACCGCCAGCACCTTCAGAAGGATCTCCGCGGACTTCTCCACCGCGTGCATCAGACCGAAGGTCAGGTCGAAGGTGGACCCGGAGCAGAACATGCCATGATGCGCCCAGATGACCACATCGTGGTACTCCATCCGCTTGCTGGTCTCCACCGCGATGGCACGGCCGCCGGGCACCATCCAGGGCACCACGCCCACGCCCTTGGGGAACAGCACCGGGCACTCGGTGGCGGACTCCCAGAGCTCTCGGGTAAATATCTTGTCCTCCAGCGGCAGCACGAAGGTCAGCGCGATGATGTTGGTCGT
>CANRMT010000162.1 GCA_947631815.1 uncultured Eisenbergiella sp. | reverse complement strand
CCATTATAATTCCAAAACCCGCGTACATACTAAGACCAAGATAAGACACGACACAACGCGAACCGACAGGAGGCGTCTGCAGAGCCGCAAAGTGGGGTAAGCGTTGGCGGGCGCTTATCCCGCGGCCGCGATTCGGCAGGCCGTTATCAAAAATAAAAGGTTATGGAGGTGAATAACAATGGCAAGTTCTTCTAACAAGTCTAATAGAGTGGAGGTTCCCGAAGCCAAGGCGTCTCTGGACAAGTTCAAGACTGAGATCGCTTCCGAGCTGGGCGTGAACTTAAAGGAAGGCTATAACGGCGACCTTACTTCCAAGGAGGCCGGTTCCATCGGCGGCGAAATGGTCCGCAGAATGATCAAGAAGCAGGAAGAGGAAATGAACAAATAACGTTCTTTTCCGCCTGTACGGCACAAAGTCCCGCCGCTTAGCGGGACTGGCCGCAAAATGCACCGCACCGGTACGCCGGTGCGGTGTTTTCCGTGGGAATACCCGGCCCGCCTCCCGCCGGGATCAGGCAGAAAGGAGAGCCCGCGTCATTTCCTGTTCTGTCCGGTCAGATACCGGATCACGTCCCGCCTGGTCACGATGCCGATGAACACCTTCTCATCATCCACCACCGGCACGAAATTCTGCACCGTCACCTTTTCCAGAAGCTGTTCCATGTCCTCATTGATATGTACCGGCCGGTTGTCGTGGTTGCGGCGGATCTTCATGACCGGGATATCCTCCATCTGGCGAAGGCCCGGAAAGTTCCGTTTCTTCAGGCCCCAGAGCATATCGCCGTCCGTGATCGTCCCGATGTATCTGCCGTCCGCGGAGAGCAGCGGAACCGCCGCGTAGCCGTGGTGCTCCATCTTTTCCAGGGCCTGCCTGAGCGTATCGTCCTCCTGTACATAGGCCACTTCGCTCTTTGGTGTGAGGAAAAATAAAATATTCATCGTCTTCGCTCTCTAATGCCTTTCATATACGATCTTGTCCGCCAGCGCATCCGCAGTCTCTTTCGAGAGAAGCTGCTCCACGATCGCCAGCCCGAAGGGGACCGAACAGCCCATGCCCCGACCCGTGATCACATTGCCGTCCACCTCGGCCGCCGCTCCCGTCACCACGGCGCCCTCCAGCTGGGATTCAAAGGTCGGATAGCTGGTGGCCCGTCTGCCTTTCAGATAGCCTCTGTGGCCGAAAATAGAGGGGGCCGCGCAGATCGCCGCAATCCATTTGCCCTGCGCATAGAAACGGTCGAACTCCGCCAGGAGCTCCTCACAGGCCTCCAGCCGCTTCGTGCCCGGACCGCCGCCCGGCAGCACCAGCATATCGAACTGCGAGCAGTCGATCTCGTCGAGCCCCGCGTTCATGCCCACCTCGATGCCGTGGGAACCCGTCACCACCCGCCTGCCGTCGATGGACACCATCACCGTCTCTATCTGCGCCCTGCGGCATAAGTCCACCACCGTCAGCGCCTCGATCTCTTCAAATCCTTCCGCAAAAAAAACCGCGATCTTACGCATAGCATCTCCTTTCTTCCCGCACCGGCCCTTCGTCCGGGCCGCTCTGTCCCGCATCTCCTCCGGCGCTTTCTCCCGGCGCGGGCACTCGTACGGCACCGGTTTATTTATCCTTATCATACCAGATAATCCGTGACCAATAAAGGACAAAAATGTGAATTCTTTCTAAAGATTCGGGGCGGACGCTGGTGCGTTTCGGTTATGCTTGACTTTTTCGACATGCGGCGGCAGAATAAAGATGCAGAAAGTGGGCGAAAACGCTCCCGTTTTCTGATGTGAGGAGGTAAGGCTTCATGGAAATCGAACGCAAATTCACCGTAAAAAGACTGCCCAACGATCTGGAGGGATATCCCTTTCATATCATCGAGCAGGCCTATCTGAATACCGATCCCGTGGTGCGCATCCGCCGGGAGGATGACCGGTATTATATGACGTACAAAGGGAGCGGTCTGTTAGCAAGGGAGGAATACAATCTGCCCTTAAACCGCCCCTCCTACGAGCATCTGCTGCCCAAGGCGGACGGCAATGTGATCTCCAAGAAGCGTTATTTGATCCCCCTTCCGCCCTATACCATCGAGCTGGACGTGTTCGCACCGCCCTTCGCGCCGCTGGTCATCGCGGAGGTGGAATTCCCCAGCGTGGAGGAGGCGGAGCGCTTTGTGCCGCCGGACTGGTTCGAGCAGGACGTGACGCAGAATCCGGCCTATCATAACTCCAATCTGAGTCGGCGGAGGTTTTAATCCTCCGCCGACTCTTTTTACGGCCCATCTGCCGCCGCTCTTACGGTTCCTCAGCCGTCACTTCCACATTGATCAGCTCCAGGTTATCCATGTTCTTCGTCTTCATGCCGTATTTTCCGTGAGCTTTCACATTTTCCAGGCGGAAGCTGCGATAGGGCATTTCCGGCAGGCCGCACAGGTATATGGCGTTCCCGGCGGCGGTGTCCAGCGTGATGTTTTTCAGTGTGATGTTCTCCACTACGGGCGTGGTCTCATCTACGGGCTCTTTTTGATTGGGGTCAAAATCCCCGATGCCGTAAAAGGCGTCCGCATAGATCGCGCCCCGGAACCATTTGGTGTCCGTGAACTCCGTGCAGCGGTTGACCAGCGAGCAGTTTTCATAGCGGATGTCGCGGATATAGGCCCCGCGCCCCCGCACGGCCTTGATGCTGGCAATGCTGTGGGTGTCCTCAAATGCACAGTTTTGCACCGTCACGTTCTCCACGCCGCCGGACATCTCGCTGCCCATGGCCACGCCGAAGCCGTATTTCAGCGTACAGTTCTCGATCATGATATCCTTCGATGGGATCCCGGCCCTGCGCCCTGCCGCGTCCCGGCCGGACTTGACGGCGATGCAGTCGTCCTGGCTGGCGATGAGGGAATCCGCCACCCGCACCCGCTGACAGGAATCCAGGTCGATGCCGTCCCCGTTGAAGATCGGATCGTAGCGATTCCCGTTTTCGTCGTATTTCGTATGGACCTCGATCCCCTCGATGCATACGTCGCTGCAGTAGATCAGGTGCAGGCCCCAGGACGGCGACTGCCTGACCGTCACGCCCCGGACCGTCAGACGCTGCGTATTGCGGATACACACCGCCCGGCCCCTCTTCCCCCGCTTTTCTTCCATTTCCTTCCGGAAAAGCTCCACGCCGTTGGCATCGATGACGCCCTCACCCTCGATGACGATATCGTGATGCGGCGCGCCGTCCGTATTCAGCAGGCTGGCATAGCAGATCTGGTCGTAGCCTTCAAAGGGATAGCCCATCAGCGGAAAATCCGCCAGATCCCCGCTGCCCAGAAGCCTGCCCCCGGCCTCCAGATACAGCGTCATTTCACTCTTCAGGAAAAGGGCCCCTGTCACAAAGGTGCCGGAAGGGATCAAAACCGTTCCGCCCCTTTCGCACAGGTCGATGGCCCGCTGGATCGCCGCCGTACAGACCGGGCCGCCGTCCGCGGCGCCGAACTGACGGATATCGTATTTTTTCATCTCTCGTTCCTCTCTTCCTGCCTCTCCCCCAAAGCATCTTGCTCCCGGCTCTTTTGCCGCCCGTTCTTTTCCGCCGCATGACGCCGCTTCGGGCGTTTATCCGCCGCCGACCGCATGGCCTCCCAAACACGGCCGCCTCTGCGTACAGCCGTAAGATATGTCAGCCCGCATCTGCTCATCGGGAGAAAAACACCCCCGGCCAAAGGCCGGGGGCATTCGCATCGCTATGCATTTTCAGACCGTTTCACGGTCCGGAAAGAAACTCATTCGGGAAGCTTGGT
>CANRMT010000161.1 GCA_947631815.1 uncultured Eisenbergiella sp. | reverse complement strand
GCGGCCGGTCAGAGCGTTCCGGCGGCTCCGTCCGCGACGCCCACGGCGGAGATGCTTCAGAAGTTCGCGCGGTTTTCCAGGGACGAGCTGATGCTGCTCAAATCCCTGTCCCCGGAGGAGCTGACCTACGGCAAGCTCTATCTGCAGGAAAAGATGCAGACCTACAGCATGGTCATGCTGAATGAGAATTACCATCTGGGCAGCTTCCTGGCGGCCTCAGTTTCCGCCCACAACCGCGGGATCGCGCTGGATCTGACGCTGGAGCGGCTGGACAACGGTCAGGATCTGACGATGCAGACGGACATGCACGACTTAAGCTGGCATGCGGCGCTGACGCAGAACAACGGCAACGCGAACCTGCTGGCCGAATATATGAAGGGCGTAGGCTTTAACGATCTGATCTCCGAGTGGTGGCATTTCCAGGACGATGAGACCAGGGAAGCGATCCGGCTGGACTCCTATATGGTAGAGGGCGTGGAGATCACCGGATGGAAAAAGGACGACAACGGCTGGAAATACCGTCTGGAGGACGGCAGCTATTATACGGATACGACGGTCACGGTAGAGGGCCAGGAATGTACTTTTGACGCAGACGGTTACTGCGTGGAGTGAGGAGGAAACAAAAGGTGGACAGACGCAAGATGTGGCTGGCGGGTCTGCTCGCGGCGGCGGGCCTGTTTCTGGGAAGTCAGATGACGGTGCGCGCGCAGGAGAGCGTTCCGTTCGGCTTCGTACAGATGCCGCAGGGAGTGATGTGGAAAAACGCGGACGGGACCTGGGCGCAGGATGAATGGGTCCAGATCCTGGGGCTGATCTATCATGTGGATCAGAACGGCTATATCCAGACGGGGATGACGAAGGTGGGAGACGCGACCTACTATCTGCTCCCGGAGGGCAGGCTGTATACCGGCTGGCTCACCCTGGGAGAGGATCTGTACTATTTCCGGGAGGACGGCACGATGGCGGCGGATACGGCCATAGGGGCCTGGCTTCTGGGAAAGGACGGCAGGCTCATCCCGCAGGCGGGACAGCCGCTGCCCACGGAGGTTTCCCCGCTTCAGATGCTGGTCAGCCAGATCCTGTCCGAGGTCGTGACGCCGGAGATGACGCAGGAACAGAAGCTGAGGGCCTGCTACGATTATATGATGGCCCGCTGCAGCTACAAGAGGAGCTACGAAAAGCCCTCCGGGGACTGGACCGGGACTTATGCCGCCGACATCCTGACCACGGGGAAAGGCAACTGCTACCGGTTCGCCTCGGGCTTCGCCTATCTGGCCAAAGGGCTCGGCTATGAGTCCCGGGTGGCCACCGGGCAGATCAAGTCCAAAAAGGGCGGGGTGACGCCGCACGGCTGGACGGAGATTAAGATCGGCGACGTCTGGTATCTGTTTGACGCGGACATGCAGGACTCCAACGGCAGAGATTATTATATGAAGACTTATGAAGCATATCCCACCAAGCCGCTCATCAAGGAGGCGGAATGGGCGGTGCAGTTTTAAGGATCGCGAGGAGGAGCGGCAATGGCATTCAGTTCCGTGCCCTTTCTATTTGCCTTTTTCCCGGTGGTATTTCTGCTGCATTGTCTGATGCCGTCCGTGAGGGCAAAAAACTGGTTCCTGATCGCTGCGAGCCTGCTGTTCTACGCCTACGGGGAACCGGTCTATGTGTTTTTGATGATCGCCTGCGCTTTCCTGAATTATGTGATCGCGCGCCTGTTCGAGGGGCGTGACGGGAAGGTGAGGAAGGCGCTGCTGATCGCGGCGCTGGCCGTCAATCTCGGCATACTCGGCGTCTTCAAGTACGCCGGGATGCTGGTGGAGACGGTGAACGGGCTGTTCGGCGCGGGATTTTCCGTCCCGCAGATCCGTCTGCCCATAGGGATCTCCTTTTTCACCTTCCAGGCGCTTTCCTATATGATCGACGTGTATCGGGGAAAGGTCGCCGCGGAAAAGCGGTTTTCCAAGGTCCTGCTCTATATTTCCTTCTTCCCGCAGCTGATCGCGGGGCCGATCATCAAATATATCGACGTGGCACAGCAGATCGATTCCAGGCAGGTCCGGCTGGACCGGGCGGTGACGGGGCTGCGGCGCTTCATCGTCGGGATGTCCAAAAAGGTACTGATCTCCAACACCATGGGAGCGGCGGCGGACTACGTGTTCGGCCTTTCCGGGGGCGAGCTGGGGATCGCGGCGGCGTGGCTGGGCGCGGTCTCCTATATGATGCAGATCTATTTTGACTTCAG
Organism: uncultured Eisenbergiella sp.; assembly: GCA_947631815.1. Taxonomy (GTDB): domain Bacteria; phylum Bacillota; class Clostridia; order Lachnospirales; family Lachnospiraceae; genus Gallintestinimicrobium. The sequence continues at coordinate 1,564 of CANRMT010000161.1, read as the reverse complement.
CGGCTACAGCGATATGGCGATCGGGCTGGGCAGGATGTTCGGCTTTGATTTCCAGGAAAACTTCCATTATCCCTATGCGGCGGCGAGCATGCAGGATTTCTGGAGGAGATGGCATATCTCCCTGACCAGCTGGTTCCGGGATTACCTCTATATCCCGCTGGGAGGCAACCGAAAGGGCAGGACCCGCACCTGGATCAACCGCCTGATCGTATTTTTCTTCACCGGGCTGTGGCACGGCGCCAACTGGACGTTCGTGCTCTGGGGGCTGTACCACGGAGCGTTTCTCATCCTGGAGACGATGGCGCCGAAGATGACGGAGAAGATGGGGTTCCTCCGCAGGGTATATGTGCTCCTGGCGGTGTGCGTCGGGTTCGTGATCTTCCGCGCGGACAGCGTGGGACAGGCGTTCGTGATGCTCCGGGCCATGTTTACCGGCTTCGGCGGCGGGGAGCTGGCGGCCGCGTCAGCCGCTGCGGTATGCAACGGACTTTTCGTGTTCACGCTGGCGGCGGCGGTGATATGCGCGATGCCGGTCAGGGAATGGCTCCTGGCGCTCTGGCAGCAAAAGGGCGCGGTGAGGACGGAAAACGGGACCGCCCTCTGGCAGGGGGTCTCCTGTACGCTTTCCGTGTTCCTGCTGCTTTTGTGCATGATGAGCCTGGCGGGCGGAACCTACAATCCGTTCATTTATTTCCGGTTTTGAACGGAGCAGAGCGCTGTCCGTTCTGCCGGGGATAGGACCGTCATGCATCGTTTCCCGTTTGGGAGAGTTTACGGAAGAGATAGGATGAGGATCGGGATGAAAAAGAAAGCGGCTTCCCTTTTCTATGTGGGGATCGTTCTGGCGCTGTGCCTGCTTCCGCTTCTGGGAATGGGCTTCGCGTCCGCGGACCGGACGACGGAAAACCGGGAGCTGGCGGAATGGCCGCCGCTCATGACGAAAGACGGGCTGAATACGGGATACCTGGAAGGGCTCGGGACTTGGTTTACGGATCGGTTCGCGTTCCGGCAGGAGCTGGTGACGGCGGATGCCCGCCTGCGCGGTTCCGTTTTCGGCGTGTCCGCGGAGGATGATGTGATCCTGGGCCGGAACGGCTGGCTTTATTATGAGGCGACGCTGGACGACTATCAGCACAAAAATCCGGTGTCGGAACGGATGCTTTTCAATGTGGCCCACAATACGGCGCTGATGCAGGAGTATACGGAAAGTTTGGGAAAGACCTTCCTGTTCACCATTGCGCCCAATAAAAATACGCTGTACGGCGACAACATGCCTGCGCGCTATCAGCACAGGATCGGGGAGCAGAGCGACATGGAACGGCTGGTCCCCTGGCTGGAGCGGGAGAACGTTGATTATGTGGATCTGTATGCGCTCTTCGCCGGACGGGACGATGTGCTCTACTACGCCCGGGATTCCCACTGGAACCAGGAGGGCGCGGTCATGGTGTACAACGCCCTGCTGGACGCCTGCGGGAAGGCGCATGAGACCTGGGAGGACCGGGAGGCGGAGCCCGTATCGGACTACCTGGGGGACCTGAACCGGATGCTTTATCCGTTGGGGGGG
>CANRMT010000160.1 GCA_947631815.1 uncultured Eisenbergiella sp. | reverse complement strand
ACAAAAAAAGCAAGGAAAACCTTGCAAAATAAGGAAAAATTTTAATTGGGATCAACTGACAAGTGGCAAACTCGGGTAGCATCGGATCGGACGCCTCTCCATCCGCAAAGAAATCCCCCTTATTCTCCGATTCTACGAATCCCCTGTGAAAATCATCGCCATGGATCACATAAACGGCCTTCCCGGACCGATCAACAAGATATCTTGCATAGCTTTCCGTAAACGTCGATTTCCCGCATCCGCAGGGACCCGATATAAAAATGAGTTTTGCCATTTCCCCATGCCCTTCTCCATCCGACTTTCTTTGAATATATCAAAAAAGCTCCCGTCTTTCAACCGTATCAACGCGATCAATGCAATCGCACCCGCTCCTGTTGTTCCCTTCCGTTTTTTATGTTACAATCAAGATATCATAAACAACCGGAGGCAGGAAATGTTTGAGGGAAAAATTGCCGTGGTGACAGGCGGCGCAAACGGGATCGGAAAATGCATCGCCGAAGAATTCCGAAAGTATGGCGCAAAGACAGCCGTGATCGATAAAATGCCGGGAGACCATTTTGTCGGCGACCTGGCCGATAAGAACGTGCTGGAAGACTTTGCGAAATCTGTGGTCGAACGGTACGGACACGTTGATTATCTGATAAACAACGCCCTGCCCCTCATGCGGGGGATCGACGCATGCAGCTATGAGGAATTTCAATACGCCCTGTCGGTGGGCGTGACCGCGCCGTTTTATCTGGCGAAGCTGTTTGCCCCCTATTTTGGCCAGGGCGGCTCGATCGTCAATATCTCCTCATCGCGCGACCGCATGAGCCAGCCGCAGACAGAAAGCTATACGGCGGCGAAGGGAGGGATCGCCGCCCTCACGCACGCTCTGGCCGTCAGCCTCGCGGGGAAGGTGCGGGTCAATTCCGTTTCTCCCGGCTGGATCGATACCTCTTTCAAAAGCTGGGAGGGCCCGGATGCCGTCCAGCAGCCGGTTCACCGGGTGGGCAATCCGCTCGATATCGCCAATATGGTGCTTTTCCTCTGTTCGGACAAAGCAGGGTTCATTACCGGGGAGAATATCTGCATCGACGGCGGGATGACCCGGCAGATGATCTATCACGGCGATCACGGCTGGCAATTAGAGACAGAGTAAAGTTTTGAAAAAAAGTCCGGCCCCCTGTTCCGCAGCAGCGGAACCAGGGGGCCGGAATACATCTTTATGATTATATTCGTACCGCGTCACGCCAGCCGGATCCGGAAAACGACAGGATCCGGACTCTGCAATCCGCAGCGGATGTGCAGACCGGCCTCGTCACGGCTCCACGCCACGCCTTCCTCATATCCCAGCGCCCGGACATCCTCGATGATGCCGTGGAAATTCGCCTGTTTTGAGGCATCCTGCTCGCCCAGGGTGGTGATGCAGTATTCGCCGTTCTCACTGCATTTGAGCGCGATGGCATACAGATACCCGCCGCGCACGGTGAAACGGAAGTCGGCGGAGGTGAAGTTCTTCTTGATGCCGTCGGAGAACTGTCCTTCCACGATCTTCGTGGGCCCTTCTCCGTATTTCCGATAGACTCCGGAATCGTAGATCGCCTCGCCGTTGACCTTCAGCCAGTGTCCGATGTGGCGCAGCACCGCCGCGTCCGGCTCCGAGATCGTGCCGTCCGGCTTCGGCCCCACGTTGAGAAGCAGCGTGCCGTTTTTACTGACGATGTCCACCAGATCCTGCAGGATCTCCGAAGGGTCCCGGAACTGGTTGTTCTCCGTATAGCCCCAGGAGTTCAGCGCGATGGCGGTATCCGTCTGCCAGAAATAGGGCTTCATATCCGCGAACTGTCCCCGCTCCACATCCGGCACTGCGGTCCCGAACAGGAATGCATCGTGCTTGTAATCGATCGCCACGCCCACGCCCCATTCCGCGGCCCGGTTGTAATAATATGCGGCGATCTTGCGCAGATACGGCCTGCACACGCTCTGCTGGATCCACCAGTCAAAATAGAGGACCTTCGGCCGGTAGCGGTCGATGAGCTCGCAGGTGCGCACCATCCAGTCCTGCAGATATTCCTCCGTAGGCTCCGGCTTCGCGTAAAGCGTCTGATGATCGTCCTCCGGCATGGATGGCCAGTAAAGGTCGCCCCGCTGCAGCGGCTCCTTAATATCGCTGTCAAACTCCTTCCCGTGTCCCAGGAAAAACCAGTGCTCTACCCGGTGAGTGGAAGCGCCGACCTGCATGCCCTTCTCTTCGCAGGCCGCCTTCAGCTCTCCCAGCACGTCCCGCTTCGGCCCCATCTCATAGGCGTTCCAATGGGAAATCTCGCTTTTGTACATCTGGAAGCCGTCGTGGTGCTCCGCCACCGGCACCACATATTTCGCTCCGGCCTCCTCAAACAGCGCCGCCCATGCCGCGGGGTCAAAGCGTTTCGCCTCAAACAGCGGGATGAAATCCTTATAGCCGAATTCCGTATGCTTTCCGTAGGTTTTCACATGGTGCTCAAATTCCCGCGAGCCCTGAATGTACATGTTCCTGGGATACCACTCGTTTCCGAAGGCCGGTACGCTGTAGACGCCCCAGTGGATGAAAATGCCGAATTTCGCGTTCCTGTACCATTCCGGCACCCGATACGCGGAAAGCGACTCCCAGGTGTCCGTAAAAGGCCCCTGTGCCGCGACCCGGTCGATCTGCTCCAGATACGGTTTCATATCATACATGCTGATTTCCCCCTTTTCTGCGGCTTTCGCGCCGCGCCTTCCATACTGCGGCACGCATTCGCTCCGCCACTGTGCCGCATTTCTTCACTGCTGTCTCTGTACTGCTTTTTCGCACTGTGCTGCTTTTTCACGCCGCGCTTTTCCCGCTGCGGCCCATGCTCCAACGCCGCCGCACTGCGTCCCATCGACCGCTTTGTCACTGCGTGATCACGCCGTCCACGTCCCAGAGATCCTCCCAGCCCTTAGCGCCCTTCCACAGAAAGACCTGGCCCTTGACCAGACGGCAGTTTTTGTCCTCCAGGCGGATGGCTTCCATCTCCGCGTCCGTCAGCGGATCCTGCGTCACACACGCCAGATTGGACATGTACTGAGCTTCCTTCACGGAAAACGGGATCGGCACCTGACCCCGCTGCACGGCCCATTTCAGGCAGACCAGCGCGGGATGAATGCCGTGGGCTTTTGCCGCCGCCCGCACCGCAGGCAGCTCCATGTCCGCCACATCCTCCGCCGTGCGGTCCCGCTCAGGACGGGAAGGCGAACCCAGCGGGCAATAGCCGATGGGCAGGATATTGTGCGCCGCAGCGTAGTCGAACAGCGCCTGCTGCTGGAAGGACGGATGCAGCTCCATCTCCAGCGCCGCCGGTTTGATCTCGCACAGCGGCAGCACCGCCTCCAGCTTGGGGACGGTCATGTTGCTCATGCCGATATAGCGCACCAGCCCCATCTTCACCAGCTGCTCACACTGGCGCCAGGCGGTCATGAAGCCCTCCACCGAAAAGGGCTTCGAATCCGGATTGCGGGAATTCCCGTCGCAGCCGGGCGCATGATAGTTGGGAAACGGCCAGTGCACGAAATACAGGTCGATCTGCGAAAGGCCCAGATCCGCCAGGCTCTTCCGGCAGGATTCGATCACCTGCCCTTCCCCGTGCATGTCGTTCCATACCTTGGAGGTGATGAACAGCTCTTCCCGCGTCACGACCCCCTCGTCAAAAAGGCGCCGGAGCACCTGCCCGATCTGTGCCTCGTTCTGATAGACGGAAGCGCAGTCGATCAGGCGGTATCCGTAACGGACCGCACCGTACACCGCTTCCGAGATTTCCTGCGCGCCGTATTTATCCGAACCGAAGGTGCCCAGCCCCATGCAGGGGATCTTCGTCCCATCGGGCAGGGCGCGCATCGGGATCCGCGCCTGTTCCAGTTGTGTTCCCATAATGATCTCC
>CANRMT010000159.1 GCA_947631815.1 uncultured Eisenbergiella sp. | reverse complement strand
ACCGCGGATGCGGGCCGCCGATCGGCCCGAACGTCATCAAAAGGAAAAACAGATGCCGCCATGCGGCAGATTGAGAGGAAATATGGCAGCTTTAAAAACAGGAAAGATCACACAGATCATCGGCGCTGTGCTGGACATCCGTTTCGCGCAGGGGGAGCTTCCTTCCATCAACGAAGCGATTCGGATCACGATGAAGGACGGCAGTACGCTGGTGGCGGAGGTTTCCCAGCATCTGGGCGATGACACGGTGCGCTGCATCTCCATGGGTTCTACCGACGGTCTGGTGAGGGGCATGGAAGCGGTCGCCACCGGTGCGCCGATCTCGGTGCCGGTGGGAGAGAATACGCTGGGCCGCATTTTCAACGTGCTGGGACAGCCCATCGACAACAAACCGGCCCCGGAGAATGTCACCTATGAGCCGATCCACCGCCCCGCCCCCAAATTCGAGGAGCAGGCGACGCAGGCGGAGATCCTGGAGACCGGCATCAAGGTCGTTGACCTGCTCTGCCCCTATCAGAAGGGCGGAAAGATCGGCCTGTTCGGCGGCGCGGGCGTGGGGAAGACCGTGCTGATCCAGGAGCTGATCCGCAACATCGCCACGGAGCACGGCGGCTATTCCGTGTTCACGGGCGTGGGCGAGCGCACCAGGGAGGGGAACGACCTCTATCATGAAATGATGGAGTCGGGCGTCATCGACAAGACCACCATGGTGTTCGGGCAGATGAACGAGCCCCCCGGCGCCAGAATGCGGGTGGGTCTGACCGGCCTGACCATGGCCGAATATTTCCGGGACAAGGGCGGCAAGGACGTGCTTTTGTTCATCGACAATATTTTCCGTTTTACGCAGGCGGGGTCTGAGGTATCCGCGCTGCTGGGCCGCATGCCTTCGGCGGTGGGATATCAGCCCACGCTGCAGACGGAGATGGGCGCCCTGCAGGAGCGCATCACCTCCACGAAGAACGGTTCCATCACCTCCGTGCAGGCGGTCTATGTGCCCGCGGACGATCTGACCGATCCGGCCCCGGCCACCACGTTCGCCCATCTGGATGCGACCACCGTGCTTTCCCGTTCCATCGTGGAGCTGGGCATTTATCCCGCGGTGGATCCGCTGGAATCCACGTCCCGCATTCTGGATCCCAGGGTGGTGGGAGAAGAGCATTACCGGGTGGCCAGAGGCGTACAGGAGATCCTGCAGCGCTATAAGGAGCTGCAGGACATCATCGCGATCCTGGGCATGGATGAGCTTTCCGAGGAGGATAAGCTGGTAGTATCCAGGGCCAGAAAGGTACAGCGTTTCCTGTCCCAGCCTTTCTTCGTGGCGGGCCAGTTCACGGGGCTGGAAGGAAAATATGTACCCATCTCGGAGACGATCCGCAGCTTTGCCGAGATCCTGGAGGGGCGGCATGACAATATTCCGGAGAGCTATTTCCTGAACGTCGGAAGCATTGACGACGTGCTGGCGAAGATAAAGTAGGAGCTTAGAGGATGGCGGACAGATTTTTCTCGATCAGGATCATCACGCCGGAGCGTGTCTTCTACGAGGGAGAGGCGTCGATGGCGGAGTTCAATACATCGGAGGGAGAATTGGGCGTCTATGCCGGTCATATCCCGATGACGGTCATTCTGAAGCCGGGCGTGCTCACGCTGACGCAGGCGGACGGACGGAAAGAGGCCGCGCTGCACACGGGCTTTGCCGAGATCCTGCCGGAGAGCATCACGATCCTGGCGGAGGCGGCGGAATGGCCGGGAGAGATCGATATCGCGCGGGCGCAGGCCGCCAGGGAGAGGGCGGAAAAGCGGCTGCGGGAGCATTCGCCCAGCACGGATATCGCGCGGGCGGAGACGGCGCTGCAGAGGGCCATCGCCCGGATCGAGACGCTGCGCTGAGCACGGCCGGATCGAGACGCTGCGTTGAGCACGGCTGAACCGGCCATGACGCTGTCACTGCCGCCGCAGGTGACGGCATATGCTGTGATCGTGCATATTTCGGAGGATTTTAAGGCGCCTGTGTTTGTGATCGCCGCAGACGCGGTTTTGGATACGGACAATGGGAAGCTTCTGGATGCTTACGGGGAGCAGGATTACCTGCTGGCCGACGGCGTGGAGGTACAGCCGTATCTGACACGGAACATCGTGACGCTGGACGACATTCGAAAAGGCACCCGCTGCCTGGCATGGACGGACGAGTACGATATGATCACGAAGCTGATGCTGTTCCCGGACTGACGGCGGGAGCGGCCAAAGGAAATGCGGGGAAATTGCTTCTGTGCCGTTAAAAAGCACGTACGCCGTTCCTCTCAGTGCCGGGGATCAGTCCAGATTTTCAATCACACATAGCGCGGTTTTGGGGATTGCGGCATTTGAATCGTCCTCTCCCATGAGCGCGAATCGGTATTCCTTATATTCCCAGACCGCCAGCGTCATTTTCTCATTGCCCTTTTCATGCTGTACGTTTACCGTAATGTGCTGACCGCCGACGGTGCTGCCCTCCCAGGTTTCATTCACGGCTTCAGCATACTCCGCTGGCGGCAGATCCGGATCGCCATTTTTGGATACCAGCAGGGTACAGTCCGCGTCCGCGATGAGGTCATGGTATGTGATCTTCAAATTGTTTTCGTCTGCGAGGTCGTATTCTGCGTCCTCGATCCAGTTTGAATTCTCCGGCAATACGATCGGGATGCCAAACGTATCCGCCGCATCTTCGGCGCTGATCTTATTTGCATTTTCTGCCGAAGCATCATGTTCGGTGTCCGGGACAGTCTCTGCCGGGGCGTCTTCATCTGTATCGGAAATATGATTCTGGATTGTCGGGGCTTCAGCGGTATCCGCCTTTTCAGGATGATCGCCGCACCCCAAAAGAGTGCCGCATAGACAAATAATGACGGCCGATAAAAGAAAAGTTTTCTTCATGCGGATCTCCTCGTGCCTTTTCACAGTTTTCTCCTCCATAATTTCTGGATTTATGGCAGTCGGTGTTTCTTTTCTATCTGCAAATACGCGATGCATACAGCGATCGTTGCCGCCACAACGCCAAAGATCATAGGAATGAAGCCGGCCGAATTCTGCTCGAGAAACAGCAGCGGTATCCCGCATAGCTCTACCAGTATGGCGTAAACGAACCAAAGCACCGCAACGGAGCGGTTATATCTGGTCGTATCTTTCACTTCAGGCGGTTTTGCCCCTGTGAAGAAACCAACGGGCTTTTTGGATGTCCATGCCGAAATGCCGATCCCTAAAAGTATGGCGCTTACCAAACTCCATATGACAAAGCCTATTATCATAATGGTACCTCCATAAAATCCAAAGCCGTCTGGGAGATGAGTTCTCCCTGCCATATTAATATAGCATTTATCGGCGGTGTGGACAAGATGTATGTGTGATGCAGGCGGCAATATCGCCGCAGGCTGCCGGATTACGCTCTTCCTCAAGTGCAATGTTAATATGCGTCTAAATCAGACAGTATTTCAAGATTCGCCTTTTCATATTCATTAAATATATTGTCATCAAAATTTGCACTGTCACAAGTTGGACTATACCAGATACACCCCATAAAATAATTATATAAATCTTCATTTCTGAATATATACCCATGCCTTGCATATATTTCATTTTTGGCCAAATGAATTACCAGCATCGGCTCACTCTCAAATTCTTCCTTTGTATAGTATTTTTTATCCGTTTCAAACAGCGGTTCAAGCACATTTGAAATATCCCGCACTTCTCTGACATTTTCCCAATAATCAATTATTTCAGGATAATAGGCACTGGCTTTGTAATATTGGCTTCTTTCATTGACTGCGTTTATGATTTCTTCCTCTGTCCACGATGAGTTATAAATTAAATCATCAGTAATGTCATTTTCTGAAAGATCTTCTTTCTGCCTTATTAACTAAAACTTCCCACACCGAAAAGGTGTGTTGAACCTTGGAAACTCAATAATGTAGGCAATAAAAAAGCA
>CANRMT010000158.1 GCA_947631815.1 uncultured Eisenbergiella sp. | reverse complement strand
CCCGCCTTGATGGCCTCGATGGAGATGGCCGCGTGGGTGTCCGTGGAGGAGCAGACCAGGACCGCGTCGATCTGCGGGTCCTCCAGGATCTGATGATGATCCTTGTAGATCTTTTTCACGCCCATGCTTTCGATGAGCGCCTTCGTCTCTTCATTCATGAAGGGATCCGCCATAGCCGCGACGGCGGCGTTCTTCACATGGTAAGAGATGGACTGCAGGTGCACCTTGCCGATGCGCCCCGCACCGATGATACCGATGTTGAGCATTTTGTTTTTTCCTTCTTTCTGTCTTGTATTATATTCCGGCCTTTTCGCGGATATAGGCGCGGGCCTTGATGGCGTATTCCAGCGGATTGGCGACGGCGGGATCCTGCTCGGCCTCCACCAGCACCCACCCGGCGTAGTCATTTTCTGCCAGCACGTCGAAGATCGGGCCAAAGTCGATGGCGCCGTCTCCCGGCACGGTGAACGCGCCCAGGCGCACGCCCTGCAGGAAGCTCAAATTCTCCGCCTTCACCTTCGCCACCATCTCCGGACGGATGTCCTTTAAGTGCACATGCTTCACCCGATGGACGTACTTTTTCAGCACCGCCAGATAGTCCTCGCCGCAGTAGGCCAGATGGCCGCTGTCGAACAGCAGGTTCACCAGCTCCGGATCGGTGTTTTCCATCATCCGGTCGATCTCCGCCGCGGTCTGCACCACGGTGCCCATGTGGTGATGGAAGGTCAGGGTGATCCCCATATCCTTCGCCACCCTGCCCAGGCGGTTTAGGCCCGTGCACAAAAGCTCCCATTCCGCGTCGTTCATCACATATTTGTCGCGGAAGATCGCCTTGTCGGTCCCCTGGATGGAATGTCCCTGTTCCGACACGCCCACCACCTTCGCGCCCATCTCCTTCAGAAAGGTGATGTGCTCGATGAAGCCTTTTTCCGTTTCCTCATAGGGCTTCGTGGTCAGAAACGTGGAAAACCAGGCATTGCAGATCCTCATCCCGCGCAGCGCCAGCGCTTTTTTCAGGACGGCGGTGTCCTTCGGGTACTTGTTCCCCACCTCACAGCCGGTAAAACCGGCCAGCGCCATCTCGGACACGCACTGTTCGAAAGTGTTCTCCGCACCCAGATCCGGCATATCATCATTGGTCCACGCGATGGGCGCGATGCCGAGACTCACCTTGTTTGCATCCAACATCAATATTTCCTCGCTTTCTTTAAGTTTTCTTCCTTCTGCTCCCAGGCCTCGCACACGGATTTCTTCGGGGATGCGGCGGCCACGCCCACGTGCCACCAGGCGTCATAGCCGTCCGTCATGGTCTTGGGCAGCACCTTGATGTCCAGCAGCGTGGAAACCGTCTGCTTTTTGCTGTCCAGAAGCGCCGCCTCCAGCTCTTCCATGCTGGTGACGCGGTAGGTCTTCACCCCGTAGCCTTCCGCGCACTTCGCGAAGTCGATGGGCACCAGCGGCCCGTACAGATCGCCGTCCTCGTCCCGGCTGCGGAATTCCGTAGCCAGATTGCCGATGCCGTTGTTCATCTGCAGGTTATTGATACAGCCGAAGCCGCTGTTGTCAAAGAGAAGGACGTTGATCTTGGCATGCTCCTGGATAGAGGTCACCAGCTCGGAGTGCAGCATCAGATAGCTGCCATCGCCGCACATGGCGTACACCTCTTTGTCAGGCGCCGCCAGCTTGGAGCCCAGGGCCCCCGCGATCTCGTAGCCCATGCAGGAGTAGCCATATTCCATGTTGTAGGAGTACCGGCTGTCGGAGGTCCACATCCGCTGCAGGTCGCCCGGCAGGGAACCCGCCGCGCCCACGCAGATGGCGTCCGCGTCGATCAGCTCCCGGACCTTCGCCACCACCGCGGTCTGAGTCAGGCTGCTGCCCGTCATCTCCACGAATTCCGGGATCGTCCGGGGATCTCTCGCGCCGATCAGGGGCTCGAAATCCTCGCCATAGGAATAGGCGGCCAGCCGCTCCATCTCCCGATCCCAGCCCTGCTTCGCCAGCTTTACTTCATCCGTGTAGGCGGACTGATATCCCGCCGCCTCCAGCTTTTCCTTCAGGGCCAGCACGCCCAGCTTCGCGTCCGCTACCACCTTCACCGCGTCCAGCTTATAGGCGTCGAAGCGGGAGGTGTTGATGGTGACCACCTTCACGTCGGGCTTAAAAAGCGACTTGGAAGCCGTGGTGAAATCGGAGAACCGGGTGCCGATGCCCAGCACCACATCCGCGTCCTTCGCGATCACGTTGGCGGCGGAATTGCCCGTGACGCCTACGCCGCCCAGGTTCCAGGGATCGGAGGACAGGCAGGCCGTCTTGCCGCTCTGAGTCTCCGCGAAGGGGATCTTCAGGGAATAGCAGAACGCCTCCACCGCTTCTCCCGCTTCCGAATAGCGCACGCCGCCGCCGCAGATCACCAGAGGCTTCTTCGCGGAAAGCAGGACCTCCAGCGCGTCCTCGATCTCCTCCGGCGCGGGCACGATGCGCGTGATCTTATGCACTCTCTTTTTGAAAAACTCCTCCGGGAAATCCCAGGCCTCCCCGCCCACGTCCTGCGGCAGGGAAATGCACACCGCCCCGGTCTCCGCCGTATCGGTCAGCACCCGCATGGCGTTTAAGAGCGCCGTCATCAGCTGCTGGGGACGGGAGATCCGGTCCCAATAGCGGCAGACCGCCCGATAGGCGTCGTTGGTGGTGTTCGCGAGGGAATTCACCTGTTCAAACTGCTGCAGCACCGGGTCCGGCTGTCTGGTGGAAAAGGCGTCCGCCGGGAACAGCAGAAGCGGTACGTGGTTCACCGTGGCAGTGGCCGCCGCCGTGATCATGTTGGCCGCGCCGGGTCCGATGGAAGAAGAACAGGCGATGATCTTCCTGCGGTTGTTCTGCTTCGCAAAGGAGGCCGCCGCGTGGGCCATGCCCTGCTCGTTTTTCCCCTGGAACACCTTCAGGCTGCCCCGGGAGGTGTCCAGCGCCTCGCCCAGGCCCACCACGATGCCGTGGCCGAAGATCGTGAACACGCCCTCCACGAACTTGGTCTCCTGGCCGTCAAAGGACACATACTGGTTATCCAGGAATTTCACCAGCGCCTGTGCCGTTGTCATGTATGCCATTTTTTTACCCCTTTCTCAAAAGGATTTTCTTACCATAAAAACCGTGCCGCCGCATGAGCCGCAGCGTCCGTCCGGCCCGCCGTCGGCTGCGCCGCAAAACGTGCCGTGCCGCAAACCGCCGTATCTCACGGCTCCGCGTTCAGCCACGCATGCTCCGGCACGTCGATCCGGGTCTTGATCCACGGGTCGCCGTCCAGATGGCGGATCAGCCACGCGAAGTACATCCGGTAGCCCGGCGCCGCCGCCTGCTGGTGCGCGTGCATGGGGGTGATGGCCAGATAGCTCTGGTCCTCCACCTTATAGCAGTCGTCTCCGTTGAAGCCCACGCCGAAGCCCTGGGGCTTGTCGAACTCATAGTAGTACAGCTCCGGCTGGGGATGATAGTGCGGCGGATAGCTGGTCCAGCAGCCCGGCTTGTGGAACACCTCGCCCATCACCAGATTGGACCAGGGCTCGTTGGAATAGTCGAAGACCGTGAGCACCTGCCGGTGGGCCGTGCCGTCCCACTTCTCCTTGCCGAACTCCTCCAGCGTGCACATCTCGGGCGTATAGAAGGTGGTGGCGAACTCCTTTTCATTCGTCGTCTGCTGGATCAGCAGGCGGCTGTCCGAAAGCGCCCGCACCCGGATCTCCCTGCCCCTGCAGCAGTGCAGGCAGTAGGGCTTATCCAGAAACACGCTGCGGCGGGCGGCCTTTTCGGTGCGCCCCTCGAACGCATACTCCACTTCCCCGGCCAGCAGCAGCACCGCGGTCTCCTTCTCGGGCTCCAGCAAGGTCATGGTCTCCCCCGCGGCCAGCTTCTTCGCCCATACGTCCATGAGCATGATGCTGTTCTTTCCGTTCTCCTGCGAGCAGATCAGCTCGCCGTTCTCGTTGTAATCCGGTTTCTCATACATCGCTGTCATTCCTCCTTATA
>CANRMT010000157.1 GCA_947631815.1 uncultured Eisenbergiella sp. | reverse complement strand
ATGCAGGGTCCGCGAGTGGTCTCCTTTGACCTCCAGCCAGTCCAGGTACCGTGTTTCCACGTTATATTTGTTCAGGGAGAGGGATTTCCGGATGATGCCGTCCAGCTCGTCGAGCATCTGCAGGACTGCGTCAAGGTTTCCGGCGTTGATCGCCTGGTGGATACTATTGATAATGGTCGTGCGGTCGTCCCACGTCAGAGCTTTCTGTGGTTGTATATCAACAGGATGATCAGGACGATTATAACCACGGCCAGGACCGCCGCCAGCGCTGCTTTCAAATAGCGAGGGGTCGTCCTTTCGTCCTGACCATCGGATTTTGGGGAGAACGCTTCTTTGCCTGCTGCCGGTCCCGGACGGCTGGGCTGCTTCTGGCGGGGAGGCATATAGGCCGAGGTCCCCGTCATCCTATAGATCGAGGCGTCCGCCATGCACCGTCTGCCGGTGTCGATGAGCTGCTGTACCCGCTCCCGGGAAAAGTTGTGGCGCAGGCCTGTCTGGATCTGGTAAAAGCGGTCCTTGTCTGGTATGCCCTCCTCCGCGAACAGATCGGGATCGTGGGGCTCGTACACGTCAAAGCCGCGTTTCGCCACATAGTCTATCGCGTCCTGGAACACGTGATCTTTGAACGCGGGGTCTATATCCACATAGGCGAGAAGCGCATTTCGGATCTCCCGGATATCGCCGCTTTCCAAACTCTCCTTGAGATATTCGCTGCAATAAAACGATGCCATCGGTCCACCTTATCCTTTCTTCGCTCCGCTGCCGGAAAAGTCCGCGGACTCCACATCCAGCAGCCGGTCGATACGGCCCAGAAAATCATCCAGCCACTGGCTCTGTTCTTTCCACCTCTGCGCGTCCGCCTGCAGCTGCTTGGAATTGCCCAGTTTTTCAATATATGCCCTATAGAGCTCCTTTATGAATTTGTCCAGCGTATTCATCCGCTTGGCCACATCCTTGCGCAGCGCTTTGATGCTTTTTTCCAGCTTTCCGGTTTCGCTCTTCACCAAGTCGTGGAACGCGGCGATCATTTTGCCCCGCTGGGTCGTGATCAGGTCCTGGACGAACACATATTTCACATCGCCGTAGACCACAACATTCTCATAGGCCGATGAAGCGCCGAAAAGCCGCTTGACAAAGTTCCAGGCTCCTTTTTTGGCGACGAGCTTGCTGCCTACCGCCTCCCGGTGGCTTTCCGCGATCCTGTTCAGATTGATGCTGGAAGAGATCTCCGGCGTCGCCGCGACGATCTTCTCCACGTCCAGGCCCGCCAGGTTGAATTTTCCGCTGTCCTTCAGCTCGCTGATGTGCTTGCGGTAGTCCTCCATGATCTCGTTGCAGGTGTCGACTACCGTTTTGTTGAAGTAGTCGGTCATCTCCGCGACGATCGGCTCCATATAGTTTTGCAGATAGGCATTGACGGTCGCAAGATACGCTTTGGCGGATTTTTCGGTGATCCACATGCCATGCTTTTCGCGGATCGTCATCTCTTTTGCCTCACTTGTGGCCGGCATGACCAGATCATCCAGCCGCTGGATACACTTGGCGCTTTTGTTGTTGATGGCGTTTTTATCCAGCTCGAGATTTTCCAGACGATCACGGTCATTCTTGAGGACTTGGCTGCGCTCCATTTCCGCCTTCTTGGCCTCGGCCTCTCTTTTGGCCGCCGCTGCCGCGTCCGCGGAGGTGGCCCACAGCTGGGAGACCTTTTTCTGCATTTCCGCCTCTTCCGCCTTGGCGCGGATGCTCTCGACGGCCTGCTGGATCTTCATGGGGATGGCGTACCGGTCCAGATACTCCCGGATGGCGATCTCCAGACCGGGGATGCCGCTGTTGAGCAGGGCGAACTGCCTGCCGAGCTGCCTGAACTCGCCCCTGATCCTCCGTTCATCCTGCGGGGAGCACTCCTTATCCCCCTCCTCAACGGCCTCCAGGAACATCTCTCTTTCCTTATATGCCTCGCGGAGCTTTCCGATCTGTTCACCCAGGGCCTTCTTCCGGTCATCCGGGATGGCGGCGTGGGCATACAGATCACATTCCGGCAGAGCCAGATTCTTGATGCAGGCCTCCAGCATGTTCTTCTCCGTTTTGCTGAGTTCCTCACAGTGATCCGGCTTGCCCGCGGCGGTCATTCTCCGATTGAACTCCTCTGTCCGCAGCAGCTCGACGGTCAAGGCGCTGACCATGAACAGATTCGGCTGCGTGATACCACAGGCGTTCAGGACATGACGTATATGCTCTTCCGTGTTGTCAAGATTATCCGGGATCATGTCGCAGCCCGTGCAGACGAACAGGAAGCGGTCATTGCTCATTTTCCCGTTGAGGCCCCGGCTCATGGCCGCCGCGGCCTCCTGCAGGGCGGCGATGGTGCTGTCGTGGGAAATGGTGTTTTGGTTGAAAACAAAGAGAATCATGTTCTTGTTTTCGGCCAGAAGGGCCCGGCGCATGACCTCCCCGTGGCGCTCGTTCATGGCGTTGTTGCCGCCGGGCGTGTCTACGAACACCAGATCCAGCCTGCAGTCCAAAAACTGCTCCGAGGGTCCCTCCAGAAAGATCACATCCCGCAGCGCGTTCTCGCCCTTTTCATCGGCGGGATCCAGCTCGTCGTTCAGACGGGTTATCAGCGCCTGGGTGACCGGTCCGTCATGCACCTGCCGCTCTTCGCTGTGCAGCAGGCTCTCCGCCCGAAACTCGCTCATGCCGTTGTCGATGTGGATGCGGGTCAGCACGGCGGTCTTCGCCAGGTTGTCGGTGGGCAAAAGCTTCCGCCCGATCAACGCGTTCTGCAGCGTGGATTTGCCGGCGGACACAGGCGCCACCACGTTGATCTCAAAGCTGGGGTCCAGGGCATTTTGCAGGCTGGTCAGGATATCCTTCGGCAGCACGAATTCCTCTCCGTTCTTCTTCGCGCTGCTCTTCGTGCTGCTCTTCGCGTTTTCCGCCGCGTCCTGGAGCAGTTTCCGTACCTGCATGAGCTTGAATGTGCCGCCCACTTGTGTCTGCACATCCTTTGGCAAAACGGCGCGCACGTCAACGGCAAGGTCCAGCCCGGGCGTATACTGCCGGCTGGCGGCGAGCAGATCCCGGTAGTCCTCCTCTGTGCCCACGAACCGGAGCTCTATGTGATCCTCGCCGCAGGCGTCTTTCAGCTCGGCAAAAAATCCCCGCCACTCATCGTGGGGCGCGAGCCACTTCTGCATCCGCTGATGGAAGATCGGAGAAAGGCTGGAGCCTTCCCCGATGGGCGTCAGCTGATCCGTGCCTTTCACTGCGTACAGCTTCGTTTCGACCGTATAGGGGTTATACACAAGTTTGTATGTTTTCATGCGCCTTCCCGTTCCTTTCTCTTTCTGTTCAAGTGTTCAAACAGACTGCGTTCCAGCGAGGTCACCCCGCAGCGATAGAACGCCGTCCGTAAGGTCCTGTTGCTGATCCTGCCAAGGGTCCGTCTGTTTTGTTTCGCTTTTGACAGCAGGTCGTAGTCGGCCAGATATTCCTCCAGGTCGTACCAGTCCTTTTTGTTGAGCTGTTCGCCGGACATAGCCTGCATACACAGCTGGGCCGGCAGCGCCGCCACAAAGAATACCTTGGGGCGCGGCAGACCGCACATCTCCGCCATACGGCAGACCTTTTCCCTGTATCTGTCCTGCTCGTTCTTTTCCGGGTCCATAAAGTTCCAGCCGTTGAGCGCCACGAACCATTCGTTTATCCCCTTTTCGCGCATCACGCCCGCCAGCTCCTGCAGGCATCTCTGCTCGTCCGTTTGCTCGCAGGTGCGGACGTGGCTGACGAACACCACCGTGGGGTCGGGTATGGCACGGAGCGCATCGACGGCCGTGTGACGGTACGCATCGTTCATGCCGTCATTGACGCCGGGCGTGTCCACGATCGCCGCCGGGAACAGCCCATGGTTGAGCTTTGGGAGGGGCGCCCGCAGATAAAATCCGCCTGTTCCCGACTGGTTCCGCTCCCGCAGGGCGGAGACCGCGTCCGCGCCGTCAATGACCGTGAACTGCCCGCCGTTCACGTATGCCGCCGGAGGGAACGCGCCATCCTTCAGCGGGTCGACGACGG
>CANRMT010000156.1 GCA_947631815.1 uncultured Eisenbergiella sp. | reverse complement strand
CCGAATATATGGGCATTTGAAAGAAATGTGTGTAGGTTCTGCTCCTAAAAAATATGGCGTTAACTACCAAAGACGGGCTTGGCGGATTGCGAAATATGACTACAATTTATTTGGTAAATGATGAGAAGTTTATGGAAGAATCGGCCGCAATACGTTATAATAAAAGAAAGAAGCCATTCAGGAGGGCGTAAAGGGAGGACGTATGGAGCTGTCGAAACGAATGCGGGCCGTGGCCGGGATGGTGCCGCGCGGGTATGCTGCGGCGGATATCGGCTGTGACCACGGCTTTGTGTCCATCTGCCTCGTTCGGGAGAAGATATGCCCCAGGGTCATCGCTGCGGATGTCAGGCCGGGACCGTTGTCGAGAGCGAAGGAACATATTGCGCAGAGCGGGCTGACGGGAGCGATAGAGACCGTTTTGTCCGATGGGCTGGAGCATGTGTCCACGGGTCCGGAGGGCGCGCAGGTCATGATCGCCGCCGGGATGGGCGGGAAGCTGACCGTGAAGATCCTGTCGGCGCATCCGGAAAAGACGGCGGGGCTTTCCTGGCTGGTGCTGGAGCCGCAGTCCGAGGTGCGGCTGGTGCGCCGCTGGCTGACAGAAAACGGGTTTTTCATTGCGAAAGAGGACATGGTTCTGGAGGACGGCAAGTATTATCCGGTCATTTTGGCGGCGAACCGCGAACGGATCCCGGATGCGGAACGGTCCGCGGAGACGGCAGAGCAGAGCCGGACAGAGCTTTCCTGTCGGGAGAATGCCGCCGGGATAAAACAGTGTCCGGCAGAGGCGGAGGAGCTGCGAACGCTTTCTGGGGACAGACCGGAAGAAAGCGGCCTGTCTCACCGTCAGATACAGGAGGCGCGGGAGCGTTTCGGCCCGTGTCTGATCGCGGAGAGGCATCCGGTATTGATCTCCTATCTGGAGCATACAATAGCAAAAAATGCGGAGCTGTTGGAGAGGCTGCCGCAGGAAGAGCGTCCGAAAGACGGGAAGGAGAGGGCTGACCGGTCGAGCCGATCTGAAAGGATCGCGGAGCGCAGAGCGCAGTTGCTGTCAGATAATGAGCTGATGGAAACGCTGCTGCGGCTGATGAAGGAGCTGAACAGTAAGGGAATATGAAGCGGCTGAAAACAGAAGCGTCGGGATGTCGTGAAATGGCAAGGACGCCGTGGAACGGCAGAAAGCAGGAAAGCGGCCAGACGCCGTGGGGCGGCAGAGGGCAATGAAACAGCAGGACGCCGTGGGACGGCAGAAAGCGGGGAAGCGGCGGGATGCCGAGGGACGGCTGAAAACGGCAGGAAGCAGAAGGAGGGACTATGACTATCTGGATAAACGGGAAAAAGACAGAGCTGGAGGGGCGTCATACATATGGGGAGATCGCGAAAACGGTGCAGGAGGCGTATCCTCATCAGATCATGCTCGCTCTGGCGGACGGCAAGATCCGGGAGCTTTTTAAGGAGGTGAAGGATGGGGCGGAGATCACGTTTCTGACCGCGTCGGATAAGATCGGATTCGATACCTATGTCAGGAGCGCCGTCATGCTGTTGATGAAGGCGGCGGCGGACGTCGCCGGTGCGCCGGAAAAGGGAATGATGAAGGTGGAGTTTTCCATCGGAGACGGGCTGTTTTGTTCTCCGCGGGGAGAGCTGCGCATCGACGGGGCGTTCTGCGAAGCTGTCGAGGCGCGGATGCGGGAGCTGGTCGGAGCGGCGCTTCCCTTCACGAAAAAGGCGTGGCCTACGGACGATGCCATCAGCCTGTTTGAAAAACAGGGAATGCGGGATAAGGTGCAGCTGTTCCGTTACCGGCGCGCTTCTTATATCAATGTATACTGTCTGGACGGTTACTACGATTATAATTACGGCTACATGGCCCCGGATACGGGCTACGTGAAATGGTTTTCGGTGCAGCCCTACGAGGGCGGTCTGATGCTGCTTCTGCCGTCCGCCGAAGCGCCGGAGACGGTGAAGCCGATGGCGGAGCGCAAAAAGCTGTTTGACGCCCAGGTGGCGTCCACCCTCTGGGGCGAACAGATCGGTATCGATACGGTGGGCGATCTGAACGATAAGATCTGCGAAGGCGATCTGGCGGAGCTGATCCTGGTGCAGGAGGCGCTGCAGGAGAGCCGGATCGGCGCCATCGCGGCCCAGATCGCGGACAGAAAGCATGTGAAATTCGTCATGATCGCGGGACCTTCTTCTTCGGGCAAGACGACGTTTTCCCACCGGCTTTCCATTCAGCTGAAAGCCCACGGTCTGCGCCCTCATCCCATCGCCATTGACAATTATTTTGTGAACCGCGAGAATACGCCGCGGGACGAAAACGGACAGTATAATTTTGAATGCCTGGAGGCCATCGACGTGGAGGGCTTCAACCGGGATATGTGCGATCTGCTGGCCGGAAAGACCGTCGCCATGCCCACCTATAATTTTAAGACCGGAAAAAGGGAATACAACGGGGAAATGCTGACGCTTCAGGCGGAGGATATTCTGGTGATCGAGGGGATACACGGACTGAACGACAAGATGTCCTATGCCCTCCCGGTAGAAAGCAAATATAAGATTTATATCAGCGCGCTGACCTGCCTGAACGTGGATGAACACAACCGGATCCCGACTACGGACGGGCGTCTGCTGCGCCGCATGGTGCGCGACGCGAGGACCCGGGGGATCTCCGCGAAACAGACCATCGCCCGTTGGCCATCCGTGCGCCGGGGCGAGGAGGAAAATATCTTCCCGTATCAGGAGAGCGCGGATGTCATGTTCAATTCCGCGCTGATCTACGAGCTCTGCGCCCTCAAGATCTATGCACAGCCGCTTCTGTACAGCATCCGGCCGGGAGAGCCGGAGTATTTTGAGGCCAAGCGCCTGTTGAAATTTCTGGATTATTTCCTGGGCGTGAGCAGTGAAAGCCTGCCCAACAATTCGATCGTGCGGGAGTTTGTCGGAGGCAGCTGCTTCCGCGTCTGAAAATGGGACATGCCCGGAAGGAGCATTTCGAAAAATTTTTTGGAACAAGTCTGTGTTTGAAAATATTGCGGGGAGGCCCTCAAAAGGGACCTCCCCGTAATGTTCGATGAGCGCAAGCGGGACGATAAGCCGGGTTCTGTCGTGAATGGTCATCTATCTAGCCCTGCCGTTGCCGACAGGATCGAGCGGCCTACCTGAAAGCAGACCGGGCCGGTCTGTGGCTTTCTGCTTGGCCTTGCTTCGGATGGGGTTTACATATGCCCCGCCTGTTGCCAGGCGGGCGGTAGTCTCTTACACTGCCCTTCCGCCCTTACCAGCGAAAACGCTGGCGGTATATTTCTGCTGCACTGTCCCTGGAGTCGCCTCCGCCGGACGTTATCCGGCATCCTGCCCTGTGAAGCCCGGACTTTCCTCACCTGTCTATCCCGGATGCGGCACGCCGCCCCGGGAAAGACAGCCGCGACCATTTATCCCGCTTGCACGCCTATCATACCAGAATCGGCGGTTGTGCGCAACGCATTTTTGACGTTTTTTCGGGCGGACTGATGCGTCTGCGCCCGCAAATTCTGCGTCTCTGCGCCGTGCCATTGGCAGCCCGGGTCTTGCATATGAGGACGGTCTGAGGTATTATTATTTCTATACGGACGGCAGAAAAGGCGGGAACGAGGCGCTGCGCGCGGTGCTGAGATATCTGAAGGACAGCCGTGCGGAGAATGCGGTGGATGCGGCGACGCGGGAGCTGCACGGGTACGTGGAGAAGGTGAAAGTCCGTCCGGAAGTGAGGGTGGCGTATATGAGACTGGATGAGATCATTTATTACGAGCGGAAGGATGCGGCGAAGGAAGCGGCGGCGGAGGCGACAAGAGCGGCGCAGATCCGTTCCATTCTGGACCTCCTGGAGGATTTCGGGGAGATCCCATCCTCCGTTCTGGAGCGTCTTCAGGCGGAATCGGATTCGGATAAATTAAGGACGTGGCATAAGCTGGCGGCCAGAACGGGCAGTATGGAAGAGTTTGCGCAGAAGATGGGTTAAAATAAGATGGCGGCTTTCAGAAAATAAAATGGAATTTTGGGTGTCCGATGTTGACTTTTTCTCCAAACTGGCGCACAATAATATGATGA
>CANRMT010000155.1 GCA_947631815.1 uncultured Eisenbergiella sp. | reverse complement strand
GGATCTTTGCGCATCCCCATGTTCCTGGCGAACTCAAAGCGGACCGGCGCCTTTTTCTCCATATACATCAGGTTATAATAATGGAAGTTGCCCGGGATATCCACGCCCTTCGGACAGGGCATACAGTACCGGCAGCCTGTGCAGCCCACCTTCTCTTTTTCCCGAAGGATCTGCCTGATCTGTTCGACGATCCGCAGCTCTTCCTCTGTCAGTTCCCCCGGCCCGGCCTCCGACGCAACGCGGACATTTTCCCTGACCATTTCCTCCGAATTCATCCCGGAAAGCACACATGTCACTTCCGGCTGGTTCCACAGCCAGCGCAGCCCCAGCTCGGCAGGCGTATAGCGCCTGCTGTCCGCCGCCAGCGCCTGTTTCGCCTTCTCCGGCAGGTTGACCAGCTTTCCGCCGCGCAGCGGCTCCATGATGATGACCGGGATCCCCTTCTGCGCCGCGGCCTGCAGCCCGCGCCTGCCCGCCTGGGTATGCTCGTCCAGATAGTTGTACTGGATCTGGCAGAAATCCCAGTCATAGGCGTCCAGGATCTTTAAAAACATTTGCGTATCGCCGTGATAGGAAAAGCCGATATTGCGGATGCTCCCTTCCTTTTTGTGCCGTTCGATCCAATCCTCGATGCCCAGCGTTTTCAGATGCTCCCACTCCGCGATGTCCGTGAACATGTGCATCAGATAGTAGTCGATGCGGTCCGTGCGCAGCCGGGTGAGCTCCTCCCGAAAGGTCTTGTCGATGGCAGCTGCGGAACGCATGACGTACTGCGGCAGCTTGGTAGCGATATTGACCCGGTCACGGCATTTGTTCTCGTCCAGGATCCGACCCAGACATTCTTCACTGCCCGGATAAATATAGGCGGTATCAAAATAATTGACGCCGTTTTCGATGGCGAGCAGCACCTCCCGCTCGGCCTTCTCATAATCGATGGCGTTTCCTTTTCTTTCAAACCTCATGCAGCCATAGCCCAGCTGCGAGATCTGATCCCCGTATCGGTCCGGTCTGTATCGCATATGCAGCCCTGCCTTTCTCCTGTCTGTCATTATCACATATCCCTTTGGATGTGGTGCCTCCGACGGATTCCATACACCTGTCAGCGCAATATAATGTCCCTGCAGACATTATATCATACGATCTCCGGAAAGGAAACGGAAAGTCCGCGCAAAGTTCACGCCAGGTATTCCCTGGCATTTCTTTTTATTCCGGTTTGTCTGTTCCGCATCGATTCTCGATGAATGTTCTGTACCTTCTTTTCGCTGGCGGAACTCCTCTTCACATCACCTGTTCCATTTATTCGCCGTAAAAAGTGTTCCCATATCGCAAAAATTCGTTGTAATTTTTGTGATCGTTTTCGCCTCCGACCTGAACACCGAGCGTCTGATCATGGGCCTGGAGCTCTATTCCGGCAAAAAGATCCGTCCCGACAGCACACTGCTGATCTTTGACGAAGTGCAGGAAATTCCGAGGGCCCTGACCTCTCTCAAATACTTCTGCGAGAACGCGCCGCAATATCATATCGTGTGCGCCGGTTCCCTGCTCGGGATCGCTTTGCACGGGGGCACTTCCTTCCCTGTCGGCAAGGTTGATTTTCTGAAGCTCTATCCGCTTTCCTTCAAAGAATTTTTGATGGCGTTGGGCATGGAACGTTTTGCAGAGCTGCTGGGAAAAAAAGATTTCCAAATGATCTCTGGTTTCAGGCAAACATATATCGATGCCCTGAAACAGTATTACTTTGTGGGCGGTATGCCAGAAGCGGTACAGCGCTTTTTGGAAAACAAAGACTTCAACGAAGTCCGTGAGGTTCAAAAAAGGATCCTGGCTGCTTATGAACAGGATTTTTCCAAACATGCGCCGAATGAGATCGTCCCCAGGATCCGTATGCTGTGGAACAGCATCCCCTCCCAGCTCGCAAAGGAAAACAGAAAATTCGTCTACGGTCTTCTTCGCGAGGGGGCCCGTGCGAAGGAATATGAAACCGCGATCATGTGGCTGTGCGACTGCGGACTTGTCCACAAGGTCAGCCGTGTGCGCGCCGCGGGCATTCCTTTAAAGGCGTATGAGGACCTGAAAGCGTTCAAGCTGTTTCTGGTCGATGTCGGACTGCTCGGCTGTATGGCGGGACTTCATCAGAGCACGCTGCTTGACGGGAGCGGTCCGTTCACGGAATTCAAGGGCGCCCTTACAGAACAGTATGTCTGTCAGCAGCTCAAAACGATCGACGATCTGAACCTGTATTATTACACCAATGACCGGGGCTCCTGTGAAGTCGATTTCATCATCGATACGGGCGGACAGATCATTCCGCTGGAAGTAAAGGCGGAGGTGAACTTAAAGGCCAAAAGCCTGAAAACCTACCGTGAAAAATTCTCGCCCGAGATATCTGTCCGCACATCTATGACAGACTTCAAAAAAGAGGACTGGCTCATAAACCTGCCGCTGTACGCCATTGAACAGATCTCAGCGGCAAAATGAAGAAACGCTGTTTTTCCGTGTTTTCTTATTTCCCGCTGTCTCCGTAGTTGGCCAGCACCCGGGCGCTGGGATCGTCCACGTTGCAGCCCTCCCAGTCTTTGTTGGGCATCCAGAAATCGGGAACCATTTTCGCCTGTCCCGGATAGTATTTTTCGAAAATCTCCCGGTACAGCAGGCTTTCCTTGGTGAAGGGCCGGGCGAAATCGTACTTCACGCGGCGCTCCTCATATTCCGCATCCGTATAATATGCGTTGGCGTATTCCTTCAGATCGTCCACCATGCTGTGACCCACCGCATCGGAAAAGGCGGCCTTCTCGCGCCAGAGGATGTTCTCGGGCAGGATGTGGTCCTTCTCGAACGCCTTCCGCAGCAGATATTTCCCTTT
Source organism: uncultured Eisenbergiella sp. (assembly GCA_947631815.1). GTDB lineage: Bacteria > Bacillota > Clostridia > Lachnospirales > Lachnospiraceae > Gallintestinimicrobium. The sequence goes on along the minus strand of CANRMT010000155.1, from coordinate 1,237 downwards.
TCCGTAGGTGTTCAGCTTCTTCGCGGGATCGATGGCCATGACATAGCGCACGAAATCCAGATCGCCGAAGGGTACCCGGGCCTCCAGCGAGTTGGCGGCAAGGCACCGGTCGGCCCGCAGCACGTCATAGCAGTACAGCTCCCGAATGCGCTTCGCGGCCTCCTCCTGAAATGCCGCCGCGCTGGGCGCGAAATCCGTGTATTTGTAGCCGAACAGCTCGTCGGAGATCTCGCCGGTCAGAAGCACCTTCAGATCCGTGTTCCGGTCGATGGCCCGGCACACCAGATACATGCCCATGCTGGCCCGGATCGTGGTGATGTCGTAGGTCGCCAGCGCCTCGATGACCGTCTCCAGGTTCGCCAGCACCTCGTCCTTCGTCATAATGACCTCCGTATGGTCGGCCCCGATATAATCCGCCACCTCCTTGGCGTATTTCAGATCGATGGCGTCGATGTCCATGCCGATTGCAAAGGTGCGGATGGGCCGCTTTAAGAGATTCGCGGCGATGGCGCACACCAGGCTGGAATCCAGCCCGCCGGAAAGCAGAAAGCCCAAAGGCGCGTCCGCATCCAGACGCTTGCGCACGCCCTCCACCAGCTTGTCGTGAATGTTTTTCGTGATCGTATCCAGATCGCTGTGGATGTAGCCGTGCACGGCCGCAATGTCCTCATACTGCACAAACTCGCCGTCGCAGTAATAGTGACCGGGCGGGAAAGGCCGGATCTCGTCCACCCAGCCCGCCAGGCTTTTCGCCTCGCTGGCAAACGCGATCTTCCCGCTTGCGGAATATCCGTAAAACAGCGGACGGATGCCGATGGGATCCCTGGCCGCCAGCAGCTTCCCCGCCTTCGCGTCGTAAATGACACAGGCATACTCCGCATCCAGATGGGAAAACATTTCCGTCCCGTATTCCTCATACAGCGGCAGGAGCACCTCGCAGTCCGAACCGCTCTTAAAGGAAAAGCCTCTCTCCTCCAGCTCTTTTTTGATGGTGCGGAATCCGTAGATCTCGCCGTTGCACACCACCCAGCTTCCGTCCCGCTCAAAGGGCTGCATGCCGTCCGGCGTCAGCCCCATGATGGCGAGCCTGGCGAAGCCCAGCCAGCCGAAATCCGTTTCCACCACCTGCATGGCGTCCGGCCCGCGCATCTGCGTTCTCTGCAGGTATCCTTTCATCTCTTCTTCGGTGACATCTTTTCCCGCGTAACACATGATGGAACACATATCCGTATCCTCC
>CANRMT010000154.1 GCA_947631815.1 uncultured Eisenbergiella sp. | reverse complement strand
TTACACAGAACATCATGGAAAATATACAAACAGACATTGACATGATATGAATACATGATTATATTATAAAATGTAGATGGTTATACGTAATTTTATTTTGAGAGCTTTTGGAGGGTTTTTATTTATGGCCTCTGCTATCCTGCACGGCATGAGCGGGTTCCTCATACAATTGCTGCCCTGCGCTTTTTTCTGCCTCTATCCGTTTTACGATTCCTTCCGGTATTCCCGGAAGCGTATGATCGGGCTCCTGCTGCTCGTGCTGACGGTCATGTGCGCCGTTTTTACATATTTATATGTCAGACTGGACGTCATGTCGGACCCGGACGCTTCTTCCCTTCCGCTCAACCTGGTCTTTCTGCTGACCCTCGGATCTCTCCTGATCATTTACCTGCTCTGCATCCGGGCGCAGACCGTTCACAAGCTCTTTGTTTTTTTCCTTCTGCTCAATTACGGCTTTCTGATGACGGAATCGGTCTCGTTCGCTTCCTCTTTTTTTGAGCCGGTTTATATGTACTCCACCCCCGCCCTGCTCTTCCACCTCCTGTTCAACGTCCTCGTATCCTATCCTATGATGCTCGTCCTGCGGCGTGCCCGCAGGGCCTTCCGAAGCCGGATCGACCTCGACATCTGGAGGGGGATCACGCTGATCCCGGGCATGCTCGTCATGGGACTGCTCTTCTTTTACGAGATCCCTGTCAGCGCTGGAGTGCCGGACGGGTATGTCCTCGACATTTTCACCAAGGCCGTGGAGCTTTTGCTGCTGGCCCTGTGCGCCATCATCTTCCGCCTTCTGGAAACGACCCGGCTGCATGCGGGAGAGTACGCCGCGATGAAGACCGCTGCGGAAAACTTTCAGCTCCGGGCGCAGGCCGCCGACCGGATCCGGGAAGCCCACCACGAGATCAATCATCATATCGCGGCGCTTTCCATCCTGCTGCGGAATCAGGACTATGACGCCGCCCTCCGCTATCTGGACAGCATTTCCCAAAGCAGCGCCGAGACGGCGGCCGTCTCCTATACGCCGCACCTGCTGCTCAATTCCATGCTGACGGAATATAAACGGAATGCCGAGGCAGAAGGGATCCGGACGACGTTTTCCGTCTGGGTGCCGGGGCCGGTCACGCTGGATGACGCGGATCTGTGTCAGTTTCTCTCCAACCTGCTGGACAACGCGCTGGAAGCCGTTTCCGCTCTGGAGGCCGACAGAAGGAGATCCTGACGGAGATGGGCGTGGAGCACAGGCTCATCGCCTTCCGCAGTCTCGGGGGGCTGGGAAAATATCTCCTCACGCCCGGCGCGTCCGTGGATCTTCTTCTGCTGGATATCCTGATGAAGGAACAGAACGGATTTGAATTCGCCGACCGGCTCAGGCTCAGGGGATGTCAGATCCCCCTGATCTTTATCACGTCCACGATGGATTTCGCCCTGGAAGGTTATCGGGTGAACGCTCTGGGCTATCTCCTGAAGCCGGTACAGCGCGCCGAACTGAAGGAGGCCCTCGCGCGCGCCCGCCGCCGCAGTCAGGATGCGGCCGTCACGCTGAACTCTCCCTCCAAGACCGTCAGCTTCCGGCTGAGAGAGGTGCTTTATCTGGATATCCGCGATAAGGAGCTGGCGGTCCATACCGCGGACGGGAACGTTCTCAACATTTCCGTCCCGCCGAACTCCCTGCTCCCCAAGCTGCCGCCCGAGCAGTTCGTCCGGTGCTACCGCAGCTACATCGTCTCCCTTTCCGCCGTCTCCTCCATCTGGAGATACGGCATCGAGCTGAAGAACGGCGAGACGATCCCCTTGAGCAGGTCGTACTACGCCGCCGTGCAGAACGCGCTGATGGACTGGACGGCGCAGCAGTGAGGACGGCAGGATATATGTGCCTATAAAAAAGGCTTCCGGGCGGGAAGCATATCGTATCCCGCCCGGAAGCCTCTTATTTTTTTATGCGCGTATCGTTCAGACCTTGTCAAACTTGATCAGCTTGGCGTTCAGGCTCTCAGCGAAGCCCTCCGGCACCATGGAACCGGCCATCGCCACCATGGACTCCATGGTCATGGCCTTGGCCATGTTGAACATGCCCTCGCCCGGCTTGATCTCCATGTTCATGGCCAGCTTGATGGCAGTGCTCACCACCTCCATGGCCCCGGGACATTTGGCGATATCCTCCAGCTTATCCTTGATGCTGTATTTGCCCTCCGGGAACTCCATGGGCGCTTTCAGATCCATATCGCCGAGCTGTTTGAACCAGTTGGCGACGCCCTCGGCCCTTTCGTTCACCTCCGGCAGCACATAGATCGCGGGCTCCTTTTCCACCTTCTCCAGCGTGATGCTGTCCCTGACGCCGCCCGCTTCGGCCACCACGGTGTTGAAGCCGTCCTTCAGCGCGACCTCGAAGACGAACACCTTGTCGGCGCTCTGCTCGCCCGCCTTTTCCCCGTTCAGCCACAGCGTCACCGCAGGCTGATTGGAATAGACGCGGATCTGGGTGGTCTCGCCCGCCCGCTGGGCGTAACGGCGTCCGCACACGTGCACCATGGGCGCCTTGGTCCAGTACGCCTGGTAGATATAGTAGCTGTCCTTTTTGGTCTTGCGGTCAATGGTCATCAGGCCCTTGTTGTTCCGGCCCGCTACGCCGCCCTCATTGCGGGCCGCACAGCCGAAGTCGAACATGTTCCACACGTGGCTGGACCAGATCCAGGGCCGCTCGTCCAGGACCTTCGCCATATGCTCGTGATAGAGCGCCTGATATTCCTCGCTGTAGTCCTTGCAGGCCGGATTGGGGCCGTGATAGGTGACGATGCCCTCGCAGCCGTACTCGGACAGGCCCAGGCAGATGTCTGGATGCACCTGATGGAAATGATCCAGCCAGGGACCGTTGTCCTCCATCTTGCCGCCGTACCAGCCGAAATAGTGATTGTAGCTCTCCACGTCGGTGATCTTGTGCATGGGCCCGTCGATGGGCGTCATGGACACATGGGCGATGGTGGTCAGACGGGTGGGATCCAGCTGCTTGCACAGGGCGTTCAGCTCCACATGGTTCTCCACCAGCTTCTGTGAGATGCCGCCGATGAGGATCTCATTGGAAACGCCCCAGAAGCAGATGGACGGATGGTTGTAGTTCTGGATGATCAGCTCCTTCATCTGGCTGATGCAGTTCTGATGGGCCGCAGGATCGGGATTCATAACGCTGATGAACGGGATCTCCGCCCACACGATGAAGCCCAGCTCGTCGCAGGCGTCATAGAAATCCTGCGAATGCTGATAGTGTGCCAGGCGGATGGTGTTGGCCCCCAGCTCCTTGATGAGCCTGGCGTCCTCATAATGCTGTTCCTTCGTCAGCGCGTTGCCCACGTACAGCCGGTCCTGATGGCGGCTGACGCCGCGCAGAGGCGTTTTCACGCCGTTGATGACGAAGCCCTCCTGCGGGTCGCAGGAAAAGCTGCGGACGCCGACGCGCGTGCCGATCTCGTCATAGGCCTCGTTGCGCCGCTGCAGAACGGCCTTCACCGTATACAGATAGGGGCTGTCGATCTCCCAGCGCTTCGCGTCCGGCACGAAGACCGCAACCTTCGCCGCATCCGCGGGGCGCACGGCGGACGCCGCTTCCTTCCCCTCCGCATCCAGGACGGAATACTGCACGGTGAAGTTCTCATCCGCGCCCTTCACATAGGCCTCCAGCTCAAAGATCGCGCCGCCGCAGTCGCAGGGCTTCGGCGTCACCATGATGCCGGGGCCCCCGTAATATTCCAGATCGAAATGCGCGTCCGGCACGCTGATCAGGTTCACGCCCCGGTACAGGCCGCCGTAGAACGTGAAGTCCGCGGACTGCGGATACACGCTGCTCTTCTCTTCGTTGCTGCAGGCGATCACCAACAGGTTGTCGCCGTCCTCTTTGCACAGATCCGTGATGTCCGCGCGGAACGTGGAATAGCCGCCCTCGTGGCAGATCACTTCCTGCCCGTTGACATAGACCGCGGCCTGCTGCCCGGCCGCCAGGATCTCCACATAGACCTTTCCGCCGCCCAGGGGCTGCTTCGGCGTTTCAAACCGCTTCGCGTACCAGTATTTTCCCCGATCGTAGCTGCCGTTGCCGTCATGGCCGTCCACCGCGTTCCAGGTGTGCGGCAGATCCACGGCCGGCCAATCCGCCGGAAACGCTTCCGGCAGACCGGCATCCTTCTGAAGGAATCTCCAGTCTTTATTGATGTTGATCACATTTCTCATGGCAATCTCTCCTTATCTGATAAAATGCGCCG
>CANRMT010000153.1 GCA_947631815.1 uncultured Eisenbergiella sp. | reverse complement strand
CAGGACATCGACACCCCGGAGGACTGGGAGATCGCGGAAGTGAAATATCAGAAAATGAAAGAACGGATGGAGCATCCCCATGAATAAAGAGATTTTTATCGGAGAAAAAAGGATCGCCGCCGACGCCCCCGCGTTCATCGTGGCGGAGATGTCGGCCAACCATTTACAGGATTATGACCGGGCCGTGCGCATCCTGCACGCGGCGAAGGAAGCGGGCGCGGACGCGGTGAAGCTGCAGACCTATACGGCGGACACCATCACCTTCGACGGAGACGACGAGATCTTCCGCATTTCCGGCGGCACCCTCTGGGACGGAACCACCCTGCACGGGCTCTACACGGAGGCGTCCATGCCCTGGGAATGGCACGCCCCTCTGATGGAGGAAGCCAGGAAGCTGGGGCTTCTCTGCTTTTCCTCTCCTTTCGATTTTTCGGCAGTGGATCTGATGGCGGAGCTGGACATGCCTGCCGTCAAGATCGCTTCCTATGAGATCAACGACCTTCCCCTGATCCGCAGAGCCGCCAGACTGCATAAGCCCATGATCTTCGCCACCGGCATCGCCAGGCTGGAGGACATCGAACGGGCGCTGAACGTCTGCCGGGAGGAGGGCAACGAGGACGTGATCCTGTTGAAATGCGTTTCCGGCTATCCCACGCCCTATGAGGATGTGAACCTGCGGGTGATCCCCACCCTGCAGACCGCCTTCGACTGCATCATGGGACTTTCCGACCACACCCTGAGCATCGCCACGGCCATCGGCTCCGTCTGCCTGGGCGCGAAAATGATCGAAAAGCACCTGACGCTGCGCCGCTCGGACGGCGGCCCCGACAGCGCGTTCTCCATAGAACCGGAGGAATTTAAGGCAATGGTGGACAACATCCGCATTCTGGAAAAGGCGCTGGGCTCCTCCGCCTACCGTCTGACCGACATCCAGGAATCCGAACGCCGGGACTCCCGCTCCCTTTTCGTGGTAAAGGACATGGAAGCGGGGGAACGCTTCACCCCGGAGAATGTGCGCTCCATCCGCCCCTGCCGCGGCCTGCACACCATGTATTATGAAGAAATCCTCGGAAAAAAGGCGGCCTGCGCCATCAGAAAGGGGACACCGCTGTCATGGGATCTCGTCCGATAGTCTACATCCGCACCGACGGCAATGAAACGATCGCCACCGGCCACCTGATGCGCTGTCTTTCCATCGCCAGGGCCCTGCTCCGCCGGGGCGCGCGTCCCGTGTTCGCGGTCTCCGATATGACCTCCATCGCGCTGCTGCAGGGAATGCTGTCCAAAGCGGAGCTGGCAGACCGCAGCTTTCCCGTCATTCACATGCAGACCGATTACCGGGATCTGGAAAAAGAGATCCCCGTGCTGTCCAGGATCCTGTCCGCGCACCGGATCGCCTGTCTGCTGGTGGACTCCTATTCTGTCACACCGGCCTATTTTTCCGCCCTGCGGCCCCATTGCAGGACCGCCTATCTGGACGATCTTCGGTCCGCCGACTGTACCGCGCACCTGATCATCAACTATGACCGGAACGCGGACGCCGGGACTTATAAAAGCGCCGACCGCGTTCTCTGCGGCAGCGCCTACGTTCCCCTGCGGGAGCAGTTTTCTCAGTGCAGTTATCACGTGTGGGATCAGGTAAAGGATCTTTTCATCTCCACCGGCGGCACAGATCCCTTCGATGCCGCGGGGAATCTGCTGCGCCTCCTGCTCCCTTCCCCGGACTGGAAGGACTGCCGGTTTCATGTGCTGACAGGCCCGCTGCACACATACCGGGCCGAACTGGACGCCCTGTCCGCCCGGGAGGAGCGCGTGATCCTGCACGAGAACGTGACGGAAATGGCCGCCCTGATGGCGGAATGCGACCTCGCCTTTTCCGCCGCCGGGACCACACTCTACGAGCTGTGCGCCGTGGGCGTCCCCGCCGTCAGTTACAGCATGGCCAATAACCAGGTCCCCGGCGCGAAGGACTTCGACAGCGCCGGGCTGATCCCGTGGGTCGGGGATATACGGGAGGATTCCTCCCTTTACGAACACGCCTGCAGGGCGCTTCTGGAGCTCGCACAGGATCCGGCGCGCCGCCGGGAGCAGTCCCTGCGGATGCGCCTGGAGATCGACGGCGCCGGTGCGGACCGGATCGCTGCGGCGCTGACGGAGCCGGTCTGAGCGCAGTCACGCACTTTCAGCCCTTCGCTCCGTATTTCTCCCACTTTCCGCTCCTGTAGCGCAGGGTATAGCAGACCGCGCGGAAGGCCCAGTCGATGATCATCGCCACCCAGATGGCCAGCAGGCCGAAATGGAACGCATAGGTGAAGAGATACGCCGCCACCACGCGGAAGAGCCACATGGAAATGATGGCGACGGCCATGGGCCATACCACGTCCCCGGCCGCCCGCAGCGTATTGGGCAGGGAGAAGGACAGCACCCAGATAAAGACGGCCATCACCGCGTGGAACCGGAACACGTTCACCGCCATTTCCGCGGCTTCCGGACTCAGATGATAAAAGTTCACGATCAGCGGCGCCGCAAAATAGAGCAGCCCGGACATGGCACTCATGCCGATCTCCGCGACGATGCAGAGCTTTTTCGTGTAATAGCGGGCCTGTCCGTATTCTCCGGCCCCCACGCAGACGCTGACCACGGAGATCATGGCGAGATTGACCGCGGAGCCGGGCAGAATGTTCCAGTTCGCCAGCGTTCCGCAGACCGCATTGGCGGCGATAGCCGCCGTCCCCATGGTGGAAACCGCGCTGATCACCAGGATCTTCCCCAACTGGAACATGCTGTTCTCCATGCCGTTGGGCACGGCGATATAGAGGATCCTTTTGATCAGCTTCCCGTCAAACCGCAGCCGGATCTGACCGGCCAGATTGATCTCCCGCCTTTTATCCAGGATCAGAATGAAGATCAGGACCGCCGCCACATAACGGGACACCGTCGTGGGCAGAGCCACACCGGCCACTCCCATATGCAGGCCGAAAATGCAGACCGCATTTCCCGCCACGTTGATGACGTTCATCAGGATGGAAACCCACATGGTGATCTTCGCGCTGTTCATGGCGCGGAAAAGCGCGGCACAGGAATTATAGACCGCCAGCGCCACGAAGGAGACCGCCGTAATGACCAGATAAGTTTTGCACGCTTCCATGACATCCGGCTCGATCTGCCCGAACATCAGGCGGAGCAGCGCATCGTGCGCCGCGATGAAAATGACCGCAATCAAAAGCGCCAGCAGGGTGGCGAACAGCAGGATCTGCCAGGCGGCCCTGCAGGCATCCTCCTTTTTCTTCTTCCCCAGGAAATGCCCCGCCACCACCGCGCCGCCGGTCGCCAGCGCCGAAAACACATTGATCAGCAAAATATTGACGGTATCCACCAGTGAAACGCCGGACACCGCCGCCTCGCCCGCAACGGAAACCATGATCGTATCCGCCATGCCCACCGCAATGGCCAGCACCTGTTCCACCAGCAGCGGAACGATCAGCTTCCGCAGGTCTCTGTTCGAATATAACATCTTTCTTCTCTTCTCCCGTATATGAACCGGCCGGACCCGTTTTGTCCCGCTCCGGACCGTGCAAAGGCCCTGCGGCACGCCGCGCCTTCCGCATTTTTCCCCGGGACCACCCCGACCTTTCTCATCTTATACAGGGTAAAAATGATTGTAAATGGACAAAATTGCCGAATCTCGATCTCATTATCATAATGAATGATGCAGATATTTTTCCCTCGTGGCGAGCCCTCCCCGGATATGGCGTTCGGACTTGTTCACGTCCAGCACGATCCTGGCCTCCTTCGCCAGCCCCGGATTGATCTGCTCCAGGCGCTCGGTGATATCCTTGTGCACCGTGCTCTTGCTGATCCCAAACTGCTTCGCCGCCTGCCTCACCGTCGCATTATGCTCAATGATATAGCCGGCCACCGCCATTGCCCGCTCTTCAATATAATCCTTCACAGGGAAACCCCCGTCATACATTTTTTACATTGTATGACGGGGGTTTTACGGTTATGATCGCCTGAAAGGCCAAAATATCTTATCCGCGGCCGCCATTGTCTCCGGGTCTGCGGCGACTGCCCGCCGTTCGCACGGACGAACAGGCCGTAAAGGAAAACATGAGACAACCTGCCGGTAAAAAAGTTGATCCTTTAAAAAAAGCAGGATGTTCACCGCTTGAATACCGGAAACAGCCTAAAGAATCATACGTATTATCCTGTATTCGATATATCATCAGAAATCTATGTTTGGCAAAAGAAATCTTTCGATAACCATATTTTGCTA
>CANRMT010000152.1 GCA_947631815.1 uncultured Eisenbergiella sp. | reverse complement strand
TCCTTGAGGTAAACCTCCCGCATGTTCGCCAGCTCCGCGGGATTCTTCACCGCCTTCAAAAGCTCCGTCGGATTGGGTCCGTCCACCACCTTCGCCCGTTCGGACAGGATGCCGTAAAAGGCACAGCTCACATTGCCCATATCGCAGAGCACGCGCCCTTCCATGGGACACGTCCGCAGGAAATCCGCCGCCCGGAAATAATCGTGGAGCGTGATCCCGTATTTCTCCGCATGCGCCCGCAGGGCCTGCGTCATCTCTCCCTCCTGGAGGAACACATGGCACTCGGTCATGGTGATCCAGGCATACCCGAACGCCACCGGGTTGCACTCCACATCCCGGCCGCGGATGTTGAGCAGCCACATCAGATCGTCCAGCCTGCTCAGGAAATGCCCCTTCACCGCCGGGTCCTTCTCCTGCATTTTCCGGCGGACGGCGGCCAGCTTCTCCGCCGCGGTCTGCCCGCAGAGCGCCTCGTCCAGCACCGTCACCGGATGACAGGGAAGGGAGGGCCTGTCCTTCCAGACCTGATCCGCCAGATCCTTTTCAAAAGAAAACCGGATGTTCTTGGACGCCAGCTTCTTTTCCAGCCGCTTTCCGAAGCGCGCGTCCACCACCCGTCCGTCAAAGCCCAGCGTCTGCCCGTCCTCCATATTCTGCAGCAGGAATTCCTCCTTGGTGGGAACGCCCTCCTCCTGCATCCGGTACAGCGTCACGCCGGTGCCCGCCAGCTCCTTCTCCGCCTGGATGAAATACCGGCCGTCCGTCCAGAGCCCCGCCTGGTCCTTCCCGATGAGCAGCGTGCCGTTGGAACCGGAAAAATTGCACAGATACTGCCGCACCTTGAAATAGCCGTCCACATACTCCGAATTGTGAAAATCCGCCGTGGGCACCATGTACCAGTCCACGCCGTTCTCCGCCATCACAGCCCGCATCGCGGCGAGCCTGTCCCGAATCGTCTGATTCACCATTGTCTCTCTTCCTTTCTCAAAACCGGCATCCCCCAAAGCTGTCCGGCCGCCGGAAAAACCGGTCCGCACAGGACAGGGAAATGCCCCGCCGTCCGACCGCGCTCCCTTTCGGAAACGCCTCAGCCCTCTTCCCGAACGCTGTCCTCCAGGAGCACCGCCGCCGAGGAGGTGCCGATCCGGTCGCAACCCGCCTCCAGGAAACGCACCATATCCTCTCTGGTCCGTATGCCTCCGGCCGCCTTGATCTTCACGCCGCTCCCGATATGCTCCCGGAACAGCAGCACATCCTCCAGCGCCGCGCCGCCGGTCCCAAAGCCTGTGGACGTCTTGATATAGTCGGCCCCGGCCGCCGTCACCGCGCGGCACGCGGCGATCTTCTCCTCCTGCGTCAGATAGCAGGTCTCCACGATCACCTTCAGCACGCGGGGGCCGCAGAGCTTCTTCAGCGCGCGGATCTCCTGCTCCACACGGTCATACCGGTGGTCCTTCATATCCGAAATGTTCACGACCATATCGATCTCGTCGCAGCCGTCCTGCAGCGCCTGCCGCACCTCCGCCTCCTTGGCCGCCGTCACGCAGTACCCCAGCGGGAACCCCACCACGGTACACAGGGTGAGTCCCGGATATGCCCCGCGGGCGCGGGCGATATGGCAGGGCGGGATGCAGACGCTGACCGTGCCGTACTGCACTGCCTCCCGGCACAGCGCGTCGATGTCCTCCCAGACCGCATAGGGCTTCAGCAGCGTGTGATCGATATGGGAAAGGATCTCACGGTTCTCCATTTCCTCTTCCGCCTTTCTGTCCGAAATCGTTCCGGCGCCGGTCCCTGCGGTCCCGCACGGCCCGGCACGCCGCGGGAGGGCCGGATGGGCCCGCCCGCATCAAGCTTATCTTACCGCAAATCCCCGAAAATGACAATCGGCGGTTTTTTGAACAAACTATGAATTAATTCTAAATTTTCATTTTTTTCTTGTGCAAAAATGACAATCCATGTTAGAATGACCGTAAGGCTGTTCCGCCGCCCCGGCCGACGCATCTGATCCGCCGGGACATCCTCTCTGAAAAGCACAGCGGAACGGGCTTTCCCGATCACTCCGACCCCTGCCCCGCTCATGAGCGGGCTTCGGCCGCTTCGAAATTTTCCCATCAATGTCCGGGATGTTTCCTCACTTTTACTGCTGACAGATTCTATGGAAAGGTGGTTTTTATATGGCGCAATATACCCAGGATTTTTCCGAACTCACTCCTGAGATCCTCCGGCTTTCGAGACTGTGCGAAAAAGCGGGCGCTGTCGATCCGGAATTATATACCAGATACGATGTCAAACGCGGTCTGCGGGACTTGAACGGCAAGGGCGTACTCGCGGGTTTGACCAACATTTCCGATGTCCGGGCCACGAAGCTCGTGGACGGCGTTTCCGTGCCCGATCACGGCAGGCTCTTCTACCGCGGATACAATGTGGAGGATCTGGTGCGCGGCTTCGTCCGCGACGGCCGGTTCGGCTTTGACGAAGTGACCTACCTTCTGCTTTTTGACAAGCTGCCGTCGCCGGAGGAGCTTCGTTCCTTCTCGGAGCTGCTGGCCTCCTACCGCAGCCTCCCCACCAGCTTTGTGCGGGATATCATCATGAAGGCGCCCAGCAAGGACATGATGAACACGCTGGCCCGCAGCGTCCTGACGCTCTATTCCTATGACGACCGGGCGGAGGATGTCTCCATGCCCAACGTTCTGCGCCAGTGCCTGCAGCTCATCAGCCTCTGCCCCATGCTGACCATCTACGGCTATCAGGCCTACAGCCATTATCACGACGGCAACAGCCTCTATATCCACCAGCCCAGCCAGGAGCTTTCCATGGCGGAAAACATTCTGCACATCCTGCGGCCCGACAGCAGCTTTACGCCGCTGGAGGCGAAGATCCTGGACATCGCCCTGATCCTGCACATGGAACACGGCGGCGGCAACAACTCCACCTTCACCACCCGCGTGGTCACCTCCTCCCTCACGGACACCTATTCCGTCATCGCCGCGGCCATCGGCTCGCTGAAGGGACCGCGCCACGGCGGCGCCAACATCAAGGTGGTGAAAATGTTCGAAGAGATGAAGGAAACGGTCAAAGACTGGACGGACGACGAGGAGGTTGGCCGCTACCTGCAGCGCCTGCTGGACCGGGACGCCTTCGACCATGCCGGTCTGATCTACGGCGTGGGCCACGCGATCTATTCCAAATCCGATCCCCGTGCCGTCATCTTCAAGAGCTTCGTGGAACGCCTTTCGGAGGAAAAGGGACTGCATGACGAATTTGAGCTCTATAACCGCGTGGAGCGGCTGGCCCCGCAGATCATCGCCGGGGAGCGCAAAATGTACAAGGGCGTCAGCGTCAACGTGGACTTTTATTCCGGCTTCGTCTATCGGATGCTGGGACTGCCCATGGAGCTCTATACGCCGATCTTCGCCATCGCCCGCATGGTGGGCTGGAGCGCGCATCGGCTGGAGGAGCTGGCCTCCGGAGGGAAGATCATCCGCCCTGCCTACCGGACGCTCTGCGAGCCCAGGGATTACATCGATCTGCCAAAGCGGAAATAGCCTGCCGGCATAAACAGCCGGGGCATGCGTCAAAAAGACCGGCGGCTTCGGTCATTGTTATCATGAGAACCGTTAGAAAAGCATCGGTCCTTGGTGAGGTATCTCACGAACCTAGGACCGCTATGCTTTTCTCCGAGCGAGAGCGTGTTCTCATGAAACATGACCGAAGCCGCCGGTCTTTTTGACGCATGCCCCGGCTGCTTATGCCGACGGGCCTGTTTTCGCAAAGCGGGTCATTTCAGAAAGTCCAGGACGGCCTGCTCCATTTCGTCCCTGCCGCACTGGATGTCGTGCACCACGGGCGCGGTGCGGATCTCCTCGATGGCGGCGGGCACGGGCACGCCGTCCAGCGCGGAAAGCCTGTCCACCAGCGCGAAATCGTCCATGGCATCGTATTTCGCGTCGATGGCCGTCATCACGCTGCGGGTGAACTTGAACGGGCTGGCCGTGGAAACGATCAGCGTTTTCCTGCCGTCGCCGGTTTCCTGCCGGTATTTGTCATACACCACGGAGGCCACCGCCGTATGCGGATCGATCACATACCCGTCGCTCTCATAGAGCGAACGGATCTTGGCCGCGCATTCCGCCTCGCTGGCGTAATTGCCGTAGAAATCGGAAAGCTGCTCCCGCATCTTTTCCGTGACCGCATACCGGCCGCCCGCGGAGAGCTCCCGCATGAGCTGCGCGTTCTTTTCGGCGTCCTCTCCGGCGATCCGGTAGATCAGGCGCTCCAGGTTGCTGGATACCAGGATATCCA
>CANRMT010000151.1 GCA_947631815.1 uncultured Eisenbergiella sp. | reverse complement strand
GGATCAATACGAAACCGGCGGAGGAGAATGCCTGAGAACTGAGGAGGCCCCGCCGCAACGGATGAAAAACAACAAAGCGCTGTCGCGGATGCGGCAGCGCTTTTTGAACGCGGTGCGCGAACGGCATGCAGTGTCCGAGCAGAAAGATCAGCTCCCGCTCCGTTTCGCCATCAGGTCCAGATAAAAATTGGCGTAGGTCTGCTGCATATAGGGATAGACATACAGCAGGCCGATCCCGCAGGTGAGCACTCCGAGCAGCGCCAGAGGCAGGAAGCTGAGCCGCAGCAGGAAGAAGCGCCACATGTTTCCCTTCATCAGACGACGCGCGTAACGCAGGCACTCGGCCGCCTCCATCTCCGGAAAGTCCAGCATGACATAAAAGACCTGGGAGTACAGGAGTTCGACAAATACCGTATAGGGCAGCAGGACGAGGGCGATGATCAGCCCGTAAATGAGCCAGCGCTGATCCCGCGAGGAGAAGAACTGCATCATGCAGTAATCCGGCACGATGCTGGGGATCAAAAGCAGCAGGGACGGAAGGAGCTGAATGCGGACGGCCTTGCCCGGCGAGTTCCAGAAGCACATGAATATGCCGTTCATGGCGACCCGCTGACCGCAGGCATTGCTCAGGAAAAGATATGCCAGCCCCACCCGGATGATCGCGTAAAACAGCTCCAGACCGAAGTTGAGGCCGTAATACAGGATCGTTCCCACCGGAGGCGAGATGTTCGTGAGAGAGGTGGGGATGACCGCGATATACTGCATCAAAAACAGCAGGATGAACGCGCCGGAAAACGTCAGGTAATGCCCCATCAGGGCTTCCCGCGCCTTCGCCTTGAGAAAAGCGCGCGATGCATGATTTTTCATAAGTCACCTCCGTAACTGTCCAGGATCTCTTCCAGTGTCATGCCGGTCATCTGCTCATAGGTTTCGTTGATCATGTCCCAGTATTGGGCGGTCATGTCCGGACTGGAAAAGACCATATAAAAAGACAGGACAGCCAGGGCGAAATTGATCGCCAGTGCACTCCCGCCGGTGATGACGCCCAACAGCGCGTTGCTGTGCATGTTTTTCTGCTCTCCCCGGGAAAGGAGGCCCAGGATGATGGCCATCGCCGCGCAGAAGACGGCGGGCAGCAGCGTCATCGTAAAGGAAACCAGCAGACCGATGACGCCCAGGATGAGGGACGCTGTGGCGAAGCTGTTCGGGCGCGCGGGGGCAGGACGATAGTTCTGCGCTTGATTCTCCATAATAATCTCCGTTCCGGGACGGATCGCCGTCCCATGATCATCCCTATTCTATCACGTTTGGAGCGCCGTTACAAATGAAAAAAGTGTGAATCCGCCGCCAAGCCGCCGCCAGCGTCCCGGCCCGGACAGAAGCACCGGCCTCCCGCGCGCATATGCCGTTTCCCGGACCGTTAAAAAAACGCCGGTGCAAGAGCTGCTTCGCACCTCTGGCGAGGCAAGCCCATTGGGCGAAGCTGAGCTTAGCACCGCTGCGTTTTTTTCGAGCGCGAGCGTGTCCGGAAACGCATATGCGCGCGGGAGGCCGGTGCTTCTGTCCGGGCCGGGGCGCTGGCGGCGGCTTGGCGGCGGGTGAGGCCGAAAAAGCTTGAAAACGGGGGCGTTTTTCGATATAATGGGCGATAGCGGGAGGACGGGGCCGTCCCGCCCGCAGGTGTTTGGAAAGGAAGCAAGAGAGGGTTTTGGAATGGATATTTTAAATAAGCTGAAGGATGAACTGAAGGTGGAGCGCTGGCAGGTGGAGGCCGCGGTGAAGCTGATCGACGAGGGCAACACGATCCCCTTTATCGCCCGTTACCGCAAGGAGGTCACGGGCTCGCTCAACGACGAGGTGCTGCGGACGCTGTATGACCGGCTGAACTATCTGCGCAATCTGGAAGAAAAGAAGGAGTCCGTGATCGGCAGCATCGAGGAGCAGGGAAAGCTGACGGATGAGCTGAAGGCGAAGATCCTGGCGGCGGAGACGCTGGTGGTGGTGGAGGACCTGTACCGCCCGTACCGGCCCAAGCGCAAGACCAGGGCCAGCGTGGCGAAAGAAAAGGGGCTGGATCCTCTGGCGGAGCTCATCCTGGCGCAGGAGACGGAGACGGCGCTGGAAGAGGAGGCCGTGAAATATATCAGCGAAGAGACGGGCGTGGAGAGCGCTGCGGACGCGCTGCAGGGCGCGAAGGACATCATCGCCGAGATGATCTCCGACGAGGCGGATTACCGCATTTTCATCCGGAACCTTACCTTTGAAGAGGGACGGCTGACCGCGGAGGCGAAGGATCCGAAGGCGGCCAGCGTTTATGAAATGTATTATCAGTATGAGGAGCCCGTCAAAAAGGCGGCGGGTCACCGCATCCTGGCGCTGAACCGCGGCGAGGCGGAGAAGTTTCTGACGGTGAAGGTGGAAGCGCCCGTGGAGCGCATCCTGCAGTATCTGGGCAAACAGGTGATCACGAAGGAAAATCCGGTGACGGAGCCCGTGCTGCGGGAGATCATCGCGGACAGCTACGACCGTCTGATCGGTCCCGCCATCGAACGGGAGATCCGAAACGATCTGACGGAAAAGGCCCAGGAGGGCGCGATCAGCGTTTTCGGCAAGAATCTGGAGCAGCTTCTGATGCAGCCGCCCATCACGGGACGGGTGGTGCTGGGCTGGGATCCCGCATTCCGGACGGGCTGCAAGCTGGCGGTGGTGGACGCCACCGGCAAGGTGCTGGACACGAAGGTGATCTATCCCACCGCGCCTCAGAACCGGGTGGAAGAGGCCAAGCGGGATCTGAAGCGTCTCATTGAAAAATATAACGTTTCCCTGATCTCGGTGGGCAACGGCACCGCTTCCCGGGAATCCGAGCAGGTGATCGTGGAGCTGATCAAGGAGCTGAAGCGGCCGGTACAGTATGTGATCGTCAGCGAGGCGGGAGCCTCCGTCTATTCCGCCAGCAAACTGGCGACGGAGGAGTTTCCCAACTTCGACGTGGGGCAGAGGAGCGCGGCGTCCATCGCGCGTAGGCTGCAGGACCCGCTGGCGGAGCTGGTGAAGATCGATCCCAGATCCATCGGCGTGGGGCAGTATCAGCACGATATGAACCAGAAGCGGCTGGGCGAGGCGCTGACCGGCGTGGTGGAGGACTGCGTGAACCGGGTGGGCGTGGACCTGAATACCGCCTCCGCTTCTCTTTTGGAATATATTTCCGGCGTTTCCAAGACCGTCGCGAAGAATATCGTGGAATATCGGGAGGCCAACGGCCGCTTTACGGACCGCAGGCAGCTTTTGAAGGTGGCCAAGCTGGGCCCGAAGGCATATGAGCAGTGCGCGGGCTTCATGCGCATCACGGACGGCGACAACCCGCTGGATGCCACCAGCGTCCATCCGGAGTCCTATGAGGCCGCCATGCAGCTTCTAAACCGGCTGGATATGACCATGGACGACGTGCGCGCCCTGCAGGCGGAGGCCAGGAAGCAGAGGAACAGCCAGAAAAAGGACGGCGCCGGAGCGGAGCAGTCCGCGGGGAACGGGAAGGCCGCGCAGGGCGGGCGGAACGGACAGGAGCAGAATGCCCGCGGCAGGAACCGGGACGGCAGAGCGGGACAGTTCGTCATCCGCAATACCGATACCGCCATGGGCAAGGCGCTGGCGGCGGCCATGGCGCAGATGACGGCGCAGCAGAACGGCGGAGCAGGCGGCAGGAACGGATCGGCACAGAGCGGCGGTCAGACCGGCGCCGCACCGCAGAACGGAAAGGATCCGGAAAAGGCGGGCGCGCGGAAGGCCGGTCAGGATCAGGCCGGTGCCCGGCCGCTTTCTCTGGGGACCGTGCTGGAACGCAGGATCGGGGATAAAAAGAAGCTGGCCGAAGAGCTGGGGATCGGCGAGATCACGCTGAACGATATCCTCAAGGAGCTGGAGAAACCGGCCCGCGATCCCAGGGAGAACATGCCTGCGCCCATCCTGCGCAGCGACGTGATGGAGATGAAGGATCTCAAACCCGGCATGGTGCTGAAGGGCACGGTGCGCAACGTCATCGATTTCGGTGTGTTCGTGGACATCGGCGTCCATCAGGACGGGTTGGTACATATCTCTCAGATCACGAAGCGTTTCATCAAGCATCCGCTGGAGGCGGTGAGCGTGGGCGACGTGGTGGACGTGAAGGTGCTGAGCGTGGATACCGCGAAGAAGCGCATCAGCCTCACCATGCGGCTGGACCAGGAGTAGGCGGCCTCCAAGCCCGATCCCGTATCTCCCGCCTGGGAAAAGTCCCCGCCGGAAAGCGCCGCCAGCGAGCATACCTTTTCCGGACACGCTCGCGCTCGAGAAAAACGCAGCGGTTCTAAGCTCAGCGGCGTCCTGACGGACTTGCTTCGCTAAGAACCGGCGTTTTTCTAACGGTCCGGGAAAATGGTATGCCCGCTGGCGGCGCTTTCCGGCGGGGACTTTTCCCAGGAGTGAAGTGAAAAGTTAACTTCCACTTCTAAAAGCTCCGGCAGAAAAGTTGCCGTTAGTGTTGCAGGAAAGGATAT
>CANRMT010000150.1 GCA_947631815.1 uncultured Eisenbergiella sp. | reverse complement strand
GGCCCGGATCAGCTTTTACGGGGATTTCCTGTATCCGCTGGGCCGGGAGGCCACGCTGGAGGACTACTATCTGCAGGAGCCGGAGGGGAGCTTCACCCAGGAGCTTCTGGCCTGCCGGACCGAGATCTGGGACGCGCTGCATTCGTTTTCCATGGGTCTGTGTTCCGTCTCCCCGGCGGAATTCATCCATTTCGGGACCACCCGGGAGCTGCTGGCTCTTGTCACGGAAAATATCGAGGATTATGAGTATCTGGGCTGGCAGCGGCTGGTCACCGCCACCGTGGACGGCAGGGCGGATTTTGCCGCCAACAACAGCGTGATCGAGAACGCCGCTTCCATGGGGACGGGCGCTTATGCGGAGGACAGCTTTGTAGGCGTCGGCGCGTCGGTCGGTGCCGGTTCCATCGTTTCCAACGTCCGGCTGGAGGACGAAGCGATTCCCGCCGGGTGTGCCCTGAGCGGGGGTTGGCTGAGAACGGGCGGCTGTGTGGTCAGGGCCTATGGGATCCAGGATAATCCCAAGGGGACGCTGAAGGACGAAACGCCCTTCCTGTACGGGAGCCTGAACGGTTTCCTGGAAAAAAACGGGTTGGAGGAGGATGAACTGTGGGATGCGTCGGACCGCAGCCTGTGGACCGCCAGACTTTATCCGGTGGGAGAGGATATGCGGCAGGCCGTATCGTATGCGCTGACCGTCTGCCGGATGTCCCGGGGCGAGGCGTCCGCGGAGGAGATCGCCGGATGGCGGCAGGCGCGTCGGGAAAGCCTGTATGGCAGCTTCAATCAGGCGGACAGCCTGAAGCTCATCGGGTGGCGCGAGCAGCTGCGGGATCAGATCCTGGTCAGGAAGTTCATCGATGCCCTGCTGCAGGGAGAGGATTACCAGGACGCGCTGCATGTGTTCGGGGACGGCCAGATCAGCGAGGTGCAGTACCGCCTCCTGCTGGAAGCGGCCGAAAAGAGCGGCTTCTTCGAAAAAATACGGATCCTCTACAGCCTTTCCCGTTATATGAAAAAACAGAACCGGGAATATGACGGGGTATCCTATGATAAGATCGAGTCGCTGTGTTTCCGGGAGATACAGGACGTGGTATGCTCCGCGAATACGGCCGGTCTGGCGGCAGGAAAGCGCTTTAAGGCCGTAAAGGACGAGGTGAACGTCAAACTGCCGGTCCGGGTGAACTGGGGCGGCGGCTGGACCGACACGCCTCCCTACTGCAACGAGCACGGCGGCGTGGTGCTCAACGCGGCGATCAGTCTCAACGGGATCCTGCCAGTGCAGGTCTGTGTCCGCCGTCTGGAGGATTTCTGCGTCGAGTTTGAAAGTCAGGATGTGGGCGCTTTCGGTCGGATCGTCAGCCTGGAGGAGATCCAGAACTGCCATGATCCCTTCGATCCCTTTGCCCTGCATAAGGCGGCGCTTTTGACCTACGGCATCGTGCCCATGGAAGGGAAGGCTTCGCTGGAGGACATCCTGAAGGAGATGGGCGGCGGCCTTTATCTGTCCACGCAGGTGGTGGGCGTGCCCAAGGGCTCGGGGCTGGGGACCAGCAGCATCCTGGCGGGAGCCTGTATCCGGGCGCTCTCCGAATTCGTGGGAGAGGAGCTGCTCTACAGCGGGATCTACGATAAGGTGCTGTGCATGGAGCAGCTCATGAGCACGGGCGGCGGCTGGCAGGATCAGGTGGGCGGCGTGACGCCGGGGATCAAGTATATCACCACACAGCCCGGCATCGAGCAGAAGATCCATGTGACGCCGGTGGAGCTGTCCGACGCGGCGAAGCGGGAACTGCAGGAGCGGTTCGCGCTGATCTACACGGGGCAGCGCCGTCTGGCCAGGAACCTGCTGCGCAAGGTAGTGGGCGGTTATCTGTCGGGACGCAGGGATTCCATCCTGGCGCTGAAGAACATGCCGGAGCTGGCGGTGCTGATGAAATTCGAGCTGGAACGGGGCGATATCGACGCCTTTGCCGGGCTGCTGAACCGGCACTGGCTTCTGTCCCAGCAGCTGGACGCGGGCTCCACCAACACCTGCATCGACCAGATCTTTCTGGCCTGTGAGGATCTGATCGACGGGCGGTTCATCGCCGGGGCGGGCGGCGGCGGTTTCATGATGGTGATCCTGAAAAAGGGGATCACAAAACAGCAGCTCAGACAGCGCCTGCACGAGGTGTTCCAGGACAGCGGCGTAGATGTCTGGGATTCGGAATTCGTATATGAGTGAGAAGGCCCGCATGAAGGCGGCGGCCTGCGGGGTCAAAAAGGCGCCGACGGACGGCCCGGACCCGCATAAGACAAAAAGGCGCCGGCGGACGGCACGGTCCGCATGAGAGCGGCTGACTCATTTAACATTTTCACTGGTCTTTACAACATGCCGGAATTGCGGAGGCATGCATCTCAACATAAAATAGGAGGGAACAGATGGATAAACCAACATTAGTGATCCTGGCGGCCGGAATGGGGAGCCGGTACGGCGGCCTGAAGCAGATCGACCCGGTGGACGATAAAGGGCATAAGATCATCGACTTTTCCATTTACGATGCGCTGCGGGCAGGCTTCGGCAAGGTGGTCTTCATCATCAAAAAGGAAAACGAAAAGGACTTCCGGGAGCTGGTGGGCGATGCGGTGAGCAGGCATATGCCCGTGGAGTATGTGTATCAGGAGCTGAACCGGGTGCCGGAGGGCTTTCAGATCCCGGAGGGGCGCGTGAAGCCCTGGGGGACTGCCCACGCGATCCTCTGCTGCAAGGGCGTTGTGAAGGAGCCCTTCGCGGTGATCAACGCGGACGACTATTACGGCAGGAGCGCCTACGGAGAACTGTACCGTTTCCTGACCACGCATCAGGATGACGACAAGTACCGCTATGCCATGGTGGGCTACCGGCTGGGCAACACGCTGACGGAGAACGGTTCCGTGGCCCGGGGCGTCTGCGTCACGGACGAGAAAGGCTTCCTCGTGCAGATCGCGGAGAGGACGAAGATCGTGAAGACGGCGGAGGCTGCGGCCTACACAGAGGACGACGGAAAGTCCTGGACGCCGCTTCCCCTGGATACGCCGGTCTCCATGAACATGTGGGCCTTTTCCCCCAGCATCCTGACGGAGCTGGAGGCGGCGGTGGAGCGGTTCTTCGCCCAGGAGGTGGAGAAGAATCCGCTGAAGGCCGAATGCTTCCTGCCCATCGAGGTGGATAAGCTGCTGAAGTCCGGCAAGGCCACGGTGGAGGTGCTGCATTCCGCGGACAAATGGTTCGGCGTCACCTATAAGGAAGACAAACCCTTTGTCATGGACTCCATCGCGAAGCTGAAGGCGGCGGGCGTTTATCCGGATGTTCTCTGGTAAGACAGCCAAAGGCGGTCATGTCCGCAGGACATGAGGAAGAGAAGCGCGCGAAAGCGGGCGGCGGAAAGAGGAGGATAAGAGAATGGCGATTTTGGTGACGGGCGGCGCCGGTTATATCGGCAGTCATACGGTGGTGGAGCTGCAGAACGCGGGCTACGATGTGGTGGTCGTGGACAATCTGTGCAATTCCAGCGAGAAATCCCTGGAGCGGGTGGCGAAGATCACCGGGAAAAAGGTGCCTTTTTATAAAGCGGATATTCTGGACCGGGAGGCGCTGGAGGAGATCTTTTCAAAGGAGCAGATCGATTCCTGCATCCATTTCGCGGGGCTGAAGGCCGTGGGCGAATCCGTGGCGAAGCCCTGGGAATATTATGAAAACAACATCGCGGGCACGCTGACGCTGGTGGACGTGATGAGGAAGCACGGTGTGAAAAACATCATTTTCTCCTCCTCCGCCACGGTCTACGGCGATCCGGCCGTGATCCCCATCACGGAGGAGTGCCCCAAGGGTCAGTGCACGAACCCTTACGGCTGGACCAAATCCATGCTGGAGCAGATCCTGACCGATATCCAGAAGGCCGATCCGGAATGGAACGTGGTGCTGCTGCGCTACTTCAATCCCATCGGCGCGCATAAGAGCGGCACCATCGGCGAGAATCCCAACGGCATTCCCAACAACCTGATGCCCTATGTGACGCAGGTAGCGGTGGGCAAGCTGAAGGAGCTGGGCGTTTTCGGCAACGATTATGACACGCCCGACGGCACCGGCGTGCGGGATTACATTCATGTGGTGGATCTGGCGAAGGGCCATGTGAAGGCGCTGAAGAAGATCGAAGACAAGTCCGGGCTGAGCATTTACAATCTGGGCACGGGTAAGGGCTACAGCGTGCTGGATATCGTGAAGAATTTTGAAGCGGCTACGGGCGTGAAGGTGCCCTATGTGATCAAGCCCCGCCGCCCCGGCGATATCGCCACCTGCTATTCCGACGCCACGAAGGCGAAGGAGGAGCTGGGCTGGGTGGCCGAGAACGGCATCCGGGAAATGTGCGAGGACTCCTGGAGGTGGCAGTCCCACAATCCCAACGGATATGAGGATTGAGAAGAGACAAAGCAGAGAAAAGGGACAGCTTCGGCCGTCCCTTTTTCCGGTTCATGGCGGGAAAAGCCCGCGGGGTGAGGTTCTGTGCGCGGCGGC
>CANRMT010000149.1 GCA_947631815.1 uncultured Eisenbergiella sp. | reverse complement strand
ATATTGAATATTCCTGGGATTTTCAGGTTATTTAGACTCTAATCTTGTGATGAAACTGTAAAACTCAGGTTATAACAAGGCGGTTTACTTTTGACAAGTATTTATTAACATTTTTGAGGCAGAAATCATTAACATTCTTCGAGCCTCACGCATTCTGCGTCAGCACTTCCCCGCTGCCCAGGTTGTAGGCGATCTCCCCTTCCAGCTCCAGCTTCAGCACCGTGGTCAGCGAATGCATCTGCATATGCTCCGCCCAGATCCATAAGGTCCCCGCGATGCCCTCCCACGGGATGGAACCCGTGTAGGAAAACGCCAGTTCCTCTCCCGTATGCAGGACGGTAACGCGCTTCACCCGTGTCTTGACACCCTTGACACAGACGTGCTCCGTAGGCCTGTCATAGAGGAAAAGGTAGATGGTCTTTTTATCCTCCGAAATCGTGCTGCCGCCCAGGAACTGCTGATAGGTCAGCCCCCTGCCGGTATCGTAGATTGCTTCCTCGTTGTCCCGGATGAACGCGCCCAGATCCTCCAGCACCTTCACCTGCCGCTCGTCCAGCGTGCCGTCCTCCTTCGGCCCCACATCCAGCAGCAGATTGCCGCCCAGCGTCAGACAGTCGCAGAAAATGCGGATCACCTGTCTGCTGGTCTTATAATCGTTGTCAGATGGCCGGTATCCCCAGGAATCGTTGATCGTGACGCAGAATTCCCACGGTCCCTTCGGCCCCAGGATCGGGATGCCCTGCTCCGGCGTGGCGTAATCACCGTAGCCCTGCATCCTCGAATTGCATACCACATCCGGATTCAGGGAATGCAGATACGCCTTGAAGGCAGGCATGTTCCACTGCGCGGCGCTGCGCTCCCAGTCGCCGTCAAACCACAGAAGATCGATCTTTCCGTAATTTGTCATCAGCTCCCTGATCTGATCGTTATTGAACTGCAGAAATTCCTGCCATTTTTCCGGATCCTCCGGGCCGCCCGCGGGGGAGCCGAACACGTCCTTCAGGCAGTCCTCCGGTTTGGCGCCCTCCGGATAAATGCTGCGGTAGCGTTCATCTGTCCAATCCAACAGGGAATAATAAAGCCCCACCTTCAGCCCCGCCTCCCGCATGGCCTCTACATATTCCTTCACCAGATCCCGGCCCGCAGGCGTTTTCTTCACCACGCTCAGGTCGGAATACTTCGTATCGAACAGCGCCACGCCGTCGTGATGCTTGGAGGTCATCACCGCATAGCGCGCCCCGGCGCGCACGAACAGCTCCGCCCATGCCCTCGGATCGTACCGGGAGGCGGTAAAGCCCTCACACTGCTTCATGTAATCTTCGTGGGAGATCTGGCCGTTATGGAACGACCAGGATTCGGACACGTCCCCCACCGCATATATCCCGTAATGAATAAAAATACCCAGCTTTGCCTTCCGAAACCATTCCTGCATCATGTCCGTTTCTCTCCTTCTCCAAAAAGCTTGCCCGTGAGCGTCCGCGTTCCTATGCACCCGTAATGAACGGGAGCCTCCGCGCACCCCTTTCAGGCTGTAATGAGCGGAAACGCACGCCCCTTTCACGCGCGACGAACGGGAGCCTCCTCTCACCCTTTTTCACGCTGTAATGAACGCGACCGTCCCCATATCGTCGTCCGCCAGCCGCTCCAGCGCGTCCTCGAGAGTGCCGCCCTCCGTCAGCTCCAGCGCATAGCGGAATTCCCCGAACCCGGACAGATCCATCTTGAAGTTGGTCTCCCAGGTATTGTTCATGATCCAGCTGTAGACGGGCCGCCGGTTGTTCTCCTCTTTTCCGTCGCACAGCACGATAGGATGGTGCTCCATCCGGCCCATGTACAAAAGCGGCGTATCCAGCGTGCTGATCAGCACATTTCTTTCCGGCATATGATACAGAACGCCCTGATCGGCCACATAATATTCCATGTTGGTGCCCGGAAGCTGATCGATGCCCGGCCGCATGGGAACGCCGCCGCTGCGGATGTAGAGCGCCGCGTCCGGCAGCTCCAGGGACAACGGCAGATAAACGCTCTCGATGTCCTCGCTCAGCTGCTTGGCGGTCCGACAGGTAAACTCCACCCGGGGCAAACCCTTGTACAACTTCAGGATGTCGCTGCAAAAACGCGTCCCCGGCAGATCAAATTCCAGCTCCGCCCTGGAAAAAACGGGTCCGTTGTCCAGGATCCGGATATTTTTCAGGACGCCCTGATGCCGCACCGCGTGCAGGCCCCGGACGTTCCGCCCCAGGCGGTTCCTCTCGCCGTAGGCGTCGCCCCGGACCGGCGTCTGCTCCAGGATTGGCGTGAAAAAGGTCTCCAGCCCACCCTTCAGAAGCTCCGTCCCCCGTTTTTTATCAAAAAACGATGTGATCCCCTCTCCGATCCGGTATCCGATCCGGAACCAGTCGTTCTCCAGCCCGTAGGGCAGCTTCCAGGATTCGGTATCGTAACCGTTGACGATATCCCGCACCCGGTCCGCGCCGACCCAGGCGGTGCGGCTGTAGAGCCCCTTCGGCTCCCACGGCTGTTCTTCATACCGGAAGGTCTTCTCCTCCAGCGCTTCAAATTCCGTCAGGAAGCTCACCAGCACCCCTCTGGGATGTGCACTGATCTGCGCCCGCAGCTCCTCCCCGGTCTTTTCATCCGTCACCTTCACCGCGCGGAGGTTTCCCGATTCCACATAGAACTCCACCGGCAGCGTCCGCCGCTGACGGCTCATGGAAACCGCCTTCACCCGCCCGGAATGATCGTAATAGCGCAGCCGGTCCCCCAGGCGGTGGCACAGCTCGATCTTCCGCATCGCCGCGGCCTCATACGCCTTCGACGCATAGCCGGTCTTCCGGATGTCCAGATCCGCCACCATCGTATCGTAAGGATTGCTGATGGTGGAGGAATGGCCCCAGGTGTGCTCCGCGTACAGCAGGGCGCTCTCCTCGCCCTCCTCCAGATGCGCGTTCCACGGTTCCTCACAGGATGCGGCCCGCACCCCGTCCGCAGGCAGGCCGCTGCTTTCACACTCCGCAGCCTTATCGACCCCGATGCCATGCGCCGCCTGTTCCGCCCCAGCCCCCAGCACCTTCCGCTCCAGCACGTCCCCGATATGGAACAGCCGCAGGGCCTCCCGGTAATGCTTCACCGCATAGGGCGTGGAGCCCACGCCGTTTCCCCACCAGTCGTTCATCGCGCCCCGGTACACCGGCGCGTCCGCAGTCTTCTGCCGGATCAGATCGTACAGCTCCTGCAGCGTCACCATCCGCAGGCGCAGCTGATCCCCATACGCCTCATTGAACGCCCGGACCGTATGCGCGATCCCGGGATTCGCCGGAGCGTTATCAGAAAACACGCCGCTGACGCTGGTGATATAAAAATCGTACGGATAGCCGCTCTGCTCATATTCCTCCACGCTGGCGCAGAGATTTCGGTACAGGATCTCCAGCGGGCCGCCCCGCCCGTTTTCGCCGAAATACCGCTCCGTCATGGAGTTGTCATACCGGTTGAACACGATGCCCAGGGCATTCCCGAGATTGTAGTGCTCCCCGTTCCAGACCAGAAGCCGGTCCCCGTTTTCCCTTTCCCAGAAAAACGGTTTCTGATTCTGATACAGCGGATACATCCCGTGATGGGTATGGATGTTGGTATACAAAAACTCCACGCCGTTATCCAAAAGCACGTCCCTAGCTCCCAGAGAGATCCCGTTGATATCCGCGTTCATGGCGCACTTTACGGCGATGCCCTCCCGCGCAAAACGTGCCAGAAGCCCTGCCGTCTTCCGCCCCAGGATCCCGCAGTCCGCCAGATCACAGAAATTCAGATAGCTGGCGGAAATGCCGATCCGTCCCCGTTTTACCAGCGAGAAAAAATCCGCGCGTTCCGCATCCTCCGCGCGTTCCAGAAACTTTTCCACGCAGAAAAACGTCTCGCAGTTCCATTTAAAATCCTTCTCCGGCCCTCCCTCCGAAACGGCCTTCTTCAGCAGAGCCGTCACGTTCCGAATGTTCTGGACCTGGTTGTAGACCACCTGTTCCTGCAGATCCGTATAACCGATGTCCGTGTGGGAATGATGTACGATATAGATATCCCTGATCTTCAAGACAGATTCCCCCCTTCCCCTCTTTCGGCGTCCCTGCGGTCCCCCTCGCAGACACGCCTGATCCCGATCTGATGATAACCGGTTCCCATAGAAAACAACATATGATGAGTCATTCTCTGATCATGAACAGCACCGAACAGCCTTCCGGAAGCAACGGCCGCATTCACCTCTCTGCCCTGACGCGTATAGATCCAACCGGCTTCCCGGTGACCGCGTGCAGCCCATGTCAGACGTAATGCCTCATGAGAGACGATCGACACGGTCTGCCGCACGAAACCAATCGTCTCACTGTTCATGCGTAAAGCCATTATAACAAAGTCAACACGACTGCACAACCGCTATTTCACGAAAAAAACATATCAAATATTCTTGTCCGTTCCCCCGCAGCCTCGGATTCATCCGGATAACCTGTAAAATCCATCATCCTGATCAGAATTCTGTTGAATCGTTGAATAAAAATGCTATAACCCGAGTTTGCCACTTGTGAAGCGAAAAAGGAGCCGTTTTCGACTCCTCTTTCGTTGATAGTTCCTGGCTTTTGC
>CANRMT010000148.1 GCA_947631815.1 uncultured Eisenbergiella sp. | reverse complement strand
GCGGGTTTTGGGCCCCGCGGAAACAGAAAATGAGGTGTGCGTATGGATTTTTATCAGAAAATGGCGCTGGTGTGCGCGAGGATCCCGGCGGGCTGTGTGGCTACCTACGGGCAGATCGCCCTGCTGTGCGGGAAGCCCCGCAACGCCAGACAGGTGGGCTACGGGCTGCGGGAGGAGCTGGCGGGGGATGTGCCCGCCCATCGGGTGGTGAACGCCAAAGGATTCTTGAGCGGCGCCGCCTATTTTGATACGGCGGATCTGCAGAAGCTTCTGCTGGAGGAGGAGGGCGTGGAGGTGGAATGGACGCCGGAGGGATACCGGGTGGACATCCGCCGCTTCGGCTGGAAAAATACGCTGGAGGACGCGCTGTCCCTGCGGGAGGCGTTCGGAGAAGAGGCGGGAAGGGCGAACGGGCCCGCGGAGGAACCGTAAGAAATCCGTAAGGATTTTGTGGACAGGGATGTAATATTTTCCCCATAGGATAGGAAGCACAGGAACTTCGGAGGAGAAGGACATGAACGAATGTGTGCTGGTGGTGGACGACGACAGGCAGATCGTGAAGGCCATCGCGATCCTGCTGGAACAGGAAGGATACCGGGTGCTGAAGGCGTATGACGGTCTGGAGGCGCTGGATCTGCTGGCCCGCGAGGAGGTGCAGCTGATCCTGATGGATGTGATGATGCCGAAGCTGGACGGCCTTTCCGCCCTGCTGAAGATCCGCGAGAGGCGGAATCTGCCCATCATCGTGCTCAGCGCCAAGAGCGAGGATACGGACAAGGTCCTGGGGCTTTCCATGGGTGCGGACGACTATGTGACCAAGCCCTACCATCCGCAGGAGCTGGCCGCCCGGGTGAAAAGCCAGCTGCGCCGTTACACCAGGCTGGGAGGCATCGGGCAGCAGGCGCAGGAGGATCGGATCGAAAACGGGCGACTTTCCTACAGCGAACGGGAACGGACGCTCTATGCGGACGGGGAACCGGTGCGGCTGACGGCCACGGAGCTGAAGATCGTGGAGCTGTTCATGCGCAACCTGGGCCGCGTGTTCCCGGCGGAGGAGATCTACCGCAGGGTATGGGAGGAGGAAGCCTATCTGCCCGAAAACACGGTCATGGTGCACATCCGGCGCATCCGGGAAAAGATCGAGCTCAATCCGAAGGAGCCTGAATACGTAAAGGTGGTGTGGGGAATTGGATACAAAATGGAAAAAAAGGAAGGGAGCCGCAGGGCTGGTCAGCCTGATCCTGGGCGTCAGTCTGCTTGCGGTGAGCGCCGTCGGGAATCCGCTGCTGGTTCTGGGAACGCAGAATGTGAAGGCGCTGACGGGAAACTCCTATGAGAACACGGAGGGGTTTCAGGAGCTGGTGACGGAGCGGCTGCTGGCCCTGATCCGCATCGGCGCAGGGCAGTATCCCTATGAGGGGGCGACCGTGGAATCCGTCGGTCTGCTGGGTCTGCTGCGCAGACACGGAGCGCCTGTGATCCTGGAAGAGACGTCCTCCGTCGCGGTGCCGGTGTCGGCAGCGGAGGGAGACGGATCCCGCGGGGATACTGCCGCAGCGGGAGAAATCGTTATGGAAGCGGTTTCGGTGCCGGGCGGGGATCCCGTTGTCTGGCAGTATGGGACGGATGCCGGGGAGGAAAAGCAGCTGAGCCCCGAACAGCTTGAACGGATAGCGGAAGACTGGCAGCAAAAGTATGAAAAGGACCGCAACCTGCTCTATGAGGTGAAGCGGGGAGAAGAGGTACTCTGCGGCAACCTGAACGGCGAAGCCTTCGGCGGCCCGGAGGAACCGGTGCGGGGACAGGAAATGTACGATTTTTTCCTGGAGTTCGACGGAACGGCCGTGCGGGCATGGCGGAACGGCCTCGAAGAGGACATTTACGGGGACGGGATTTATGAGAGCGCGAAGGGAGACTGGAGGGTCCCGGGGTATCGGAATTATCCGGTCCCGGAGGCATGGAAGGACTGCCGGGTGACGCTGGCCGTCAGCCGGACGCCGCTTCTCTATCTCGACGGGGAGATGCGGTACGGCTATGAATTCTATTATCTGGAGACTTCCTTTCAGAGCGATTGGGAATACCTGATCCGCTGGGGGATCCTGACGGCCTGCGGCCTGCTGTGCCTGTGCGCCGCCCTCCTTTGCAGGAGGGAGAGAAAGAATGCGAAGCGGGCGCTGGGGGCGCGCCTGGGGAAGCTGCCCATTGAGCTGCGGCTCCTGTTCCTGCTCCTGCTCTTGGCGGCGTCTGCGGGAGGGACCTATGGTATTGGCCTGTATATGTACGGGTGGACAGAGGTGCCGGTGGCCTATTGCGTCGGCCTGGCCGCGGCGGTGATCTTCTGGTCGGTATGGCTGTTCGCCATAAGCCTTTGTTACGGCGGCCGGGTGCGGGATACGAGCCTGACGGTCCGGGCAGCCAGGTATCTGTCTGTGAAGGACGCAGACCTTTCGGTCCAGAAGCGGCTGGAAAAACCGCTGAGGACCGCGCTGGGACTTCTGGGCGGAACGGTTGCCGCGGCGGTCGGCGCGCTGGTCCGGGCATGGTGTTTTGGGGGCGGGATGAATGTCAGCGCCGAGAGGGTCTTTTTCACGTATGGGGACGGGAACGGCTGGGTTTTCAGCGTGATGACCGTCCTTCTGGGCCTCCTTCTTCTCCTCTGTCTGTTCCGTCAGCTGGTCCGGCAGAAGCGCCTGGCGAAGGATCTGGGGATCTTATCCGATCAGATCGACGCGGCCTACGAAGGAAAAGAGCGGGAAAAAGACCCTCTGCCTGCCGATTCGGATCTGGCGCGGATGTCCGAAAAGGTGGAGGGCATCCACCGGGGCATTCATCGGGCCGTGGAGGAGCGCATGAAGAGCGAGCGGATGAAGGTGGAGCTGGTGACCAACGTTTCCCACGATATCAAAACGCCGCTGACCTCCATCATCAGCTATGTGGATCTTTTGCAGAAATCCGAGGAGCTTTCTCCCGAGCTGCGGGACTATGTGGCGGTGCTGGCCCAGAAATCGGAGCGCCTCCGGGCCATGGTGCAGGATGTGTTCGAGGTCAGCAAGGCGGCCTCCGGGCAGCTTTCGGTGGAGCCGGAGAGGCTGGATCTGGGCAAGCTGCTGCGTCAGACACTGGCGGATATGCAGGGGCAGATCGACGCCGCGACGGTCTCGCTGCGGGAGCGGATCCCCGCAGAGCCCGTCATGATCCGGGCCGACGGTCAGCGGCTGTACCGGGTCTTTCAGAACCTTCTGCAGAATGCGCTGCAGTATTCCCTGACCGGTTCCAGGGTGTACCTGACCCTGGAGACAAAGGACGGCGCGGCGGTCGTGACGGTGCGCAACACCTCGGCCTATGAGCTGAAAGAGGATGTGGATTTCACGGAACGGTTCGTCCGCGGGGACGAGAGCCGCACGGACGGCGGCAGCGGGCTGGGGCTTTCTATCGCACGGAGCTTCACGGAGGCCTGCGGCGGCACCTTCCGGGTGGAGGTGATCGCGGATCTGTTCGTGGCGACGGTGACATTCGTTCTGGAGGCGTAAAGCCGCTTCCGGCGCTGCTCTTACCCCGAGAGACAGGCCCCACGGGCAGGACGGCACGACGCCGAAGGGACCGGCGCGTGTATATTCCTTTTCCGGACACGCTCTCGCTCGAGAAAAACGCAGCGGTGCTAAATTCAGCTTCGCCCAATGGGCTCGCTTCATTAAGCACCGGCGTTTTTCTAACGGTCCGGGAAAATGGAATATACGCGCGCCGGTCCCTTCGGCGTCGTGCCGTCCTGCCCGTGGGGCCTGTTTTTCCTGCTGGGGGTGGCGGGGCGAGGTGTTTTCAAGCCCGGAACCGTTGCGTTTTTCTTCCGAGCACGAGCGTGTCCGGAAAAGGAATGTATGCGGGCGGCCGTCTGACGGCGCGGCAGGGGACTTTTTCGCTGCGTTCCATAGGCTTTATGCCACGTACTGGAACATGAAGATGAAGTGGCACAGGCTCCCGGCCATCACGAAGAGATGGAAGATCTCGTGGGAGCCGAAAAATCTGTGCCGCGCGTTGAATAACGGCAGCTTCAGCGCGTAGATGATGCCGCCCGCGGTGTAAATGACGCCTCCGGCCAGCAGCCAGAGGAACGCGCTGCGGGGCAGGGCGTGCACCAGCTGCCCCAGCACAGACAGACAGGCCCAGCCCATGGCGATATACAGGACGGAGGAAAACCACTTCGGACACGTGATCCAGACGGCCTTGATGAGGATCCCCGCCAGCGCGATGCCCCAGACAGCGGCGAGGAGCAGATATCCCTGTCTGCCCTTCAGCGTGATGAGGCATACGGGCGTGTAGGTGCCCGCGATCAGCACGAAGATCATCATGTGGTCCACCTTGCGGAATACCCGAAGGATCCGCGCGGGAACGTTGAGCGAGTGGTAGGTGGCGCTGGCGGCGTACAGCAGGACCATGCTGGTCATGAAAACGCCCATGGCATAGAAGCAGACCGGTCCCGAATCCAGCGCGGCCTTGACCAGGAGCGGCGCGGCGGCGAACAGCGCCAGCAGCATGCCGACGAAATGGGTGAGCGCGCTTCCGGGTTCTCTGATCGTAACAGTCATTTTTATCAACCCCTTTTTCATGATGTAGTTTTAAAAACTACATATAATATACCCATATACTACGACATGATGCAAAAGAAGTCAATAAAATATTTCTAAAAAATAGGGGATTTT
>CANRMT010000147.1 GCA_947631815.1 uncultured Eisenbergiella sp. | reverse complement strand
AAGGTGGGCGCGCCGCCCAGCCCCACCGGGAACAGGTAGGGGTGCAGCCGCAGCTCGTGCACCGGCACGTCCACGCCCGCGCACAGTCTGGCCTCATAGCCGGAGAACACGCATTTGATCAGGCCGTCGAAGCCGAATTCGGAAAATCTTCCGTTGTAGGGTTCCAGCCCCACCCAGCTGTCATCATAGAACACATAGGCCTTTTTCCCGTAGGAATGCACGATGTCCACCAGCTCTCTGCCGAAGGAAATGACGAAATCGTTGATGAACGTCATCCAGTCCTTCTTTTTCGCGCCGCCCGGCATATGGGTCACGTGCAGCTTGCCCTGATTGATGAAATCCTCCGCCGTCATGGAATAGCCGTACTGCTCGGCGAACTCGTCCAGCGCGCGGTCGCTCACCGTGAAGTCGTAGGAGCCCCAGTCCGTGAACAGGTTGCGCAGCCGCTCGTCGCTGCCCCAGATCCAGACGAAGTTGTAAAACAGGGACGTAAAGCGCACCACCGTGGTGTCCGGATGGGTCTCGCACCAGTTCTTCATCCAGCCGCGCAGATATTCCTGCGTCTCCGGATACCTGGGATCGATCTGCATCAGATGCTCCTTGTCCCAGTTGTTGGTGGTGTGGTTGTACATGGAGATCTCTTCCCAGATCCGATAGGCCAGAAAGCTCACCGTATATTTATGCCAGGGATGGGCGTCCGCCACCGTCACGCTGCACGTCTCCTTGTCATAGCTCCATTTGTCCGCCTCCACCAGAACATTGGAGGTGCGGTCGTACACCTGCCAGTATTTCATGGCCGCCGAGCTGTCGTTGACCGTAAACTGCTCGGCAAAAAAGTCCGCCATCAGCTCCACCGTCACACTGCAGCTGCCGTCCTCCCTTTCGACGGCCATGTGGGCCCCCGTGCACAGGAAGGTCTGCTGCAGCTTATCCGGATTTTGCTTTGCCCATGCGTTGTGCTCCCGGATGACGCAGATCGTGGAATAGATCCCGTATCCCGCGTGGATGATATCCTCCGAAAGCTCCGTCCCGTCGCTGTCCCGGATCACGTCCGCTCCCCATTTTTCGGCCAGCTTCAGCGTCAGGTCCTCATACCCCGACTCGCCGGGCAGCGTGAATCCGCCCTTTTGTCTGCTCATAATACTTCTTTTTTTCGCCGCCTGCGCGGCGTCCTCCTTTCCGTCGTTATCTTTCCTCTATCTCCCCGCCGCGCGGGATCATCTCATGATATGCAGATCGTGCAGCAGCTTCGCGCCGTGCCCTCTGGTGAATCCCTCGTCCAGCCGGTCCGATCCGTCCCGCGCCAGCATTCCCAGCGTCCAGGCCGCGCGCACACTCCGTCCGGCCCATTCCGGCGCCTCGCCGTCATAGGGAGAAGCCTCCTCCGCCGGAAGCTCCCGCCTGCTGCTGTAGGCGTTCATGGCCATCACGGCGAAATCCAGAAGCGTCACCGGCTCCAGCGGCCGGAACAACCCTCCCGCGCACAGCGGCATCGTGAGGATCCCGTTCTGCAGTCCGCACTCCACCGTCCCGGCGTACCACTCGTGACCCACCACATCCGGGAACAGATCATTATACACGTTGACCTGGAAAAAACCGGCGCATTTCGTCACCATATCCAGCGCATCGGCCCGCAAAAGCACGCCTTCCGGCTCCGTCAGCCCTGCCAGCGGATCCTGCGCGCTCTGCTGGGATGCGGCGGAAAAGCCCTCCGGCTCCTGCAGTCTGACGATCTTCCGGGGTGTGATGCGGATCTCCCGGTCCCGCCGCACATAGGAGGCCAGCTTCCGATAGGCTTCCCGTTCATCCTCTGCGCAGACCCGGCGGATCTCCTCACAGATATAGGAGGCCATCAGCAGTGCACCCCAATCGTTTGTATGGGTGTAGTCGCCGGGGAAGAAATACGGCTTGGACGCCTCCAGGCCCCGTTCCAGGATGAGCGCCTTGCTTTTCCCGTGCAGATCCAGCACCGGCACATGCAGCTTTTCTCCCAGATCCAGGCAGGCCTCCGCTTCCTTTTCCAGCAGGTCGTTATAGCCGCCCCCGCCGCCCTTCCAGGTATTGCGCGCCAGCGGCGTCACCAGCAGCGGAAAGACGCCCGCCGCCCGGCTTTCCCCGATATAGCGGGTCAGATTGTCCCAGTACCCTTCTCTGGCCTGCAGATGGGCCAGCTTCTGATCGTTGTGGCCGAACTGGATCAGCATGTAGTCCCCGGCTTTCCGGGCCTTTTCCACCACGCCGTAGTGGCCCTCCTGCCGAAAGCTCTCCGTGGTCAGCCCGGAATGGGCGTGATTGGACACCGCCGCCTCTTCCGTCAGAAAATACGGCAGCATCTGTCCCCAGCCCGCGTAGCAGGTCTCCGGCGCGTAAGGGTACTCACCGGACTGGTCCGTCACCGTGGAATCCCCTGCGATATACACCACCGGGCAGTCCAGCGCCTCCACCGTCACGCAGCTGATGCAGGGCCTGTCCGCCGTCACCGTCAGATCCAGCGTCCGGTCAGAAAAGACTTCCGTGTGTCCCCGGGGCACGATATCGCTCACATCCGCCGCCATGGAAAACACATGCTGCTTCCCGGCCTCCAGCAAAGGCGCGGCCTCCATGAGCCGACGCCGTCCGGAAAAGATCCGCACGTCCCGCATCGGTTCGCCGGATGCCAGCGTCAGCGTCACCCGGTACTGCCCCTGAACGGGCACATTACATTTGAAGCACAGCGGAATTTGGCGGATGCAGGCGGCGGCCGCCTGCCCGGCATCCGCAACATCCGGCGCGCCCTGCGCACACTGTCCGGCATCCGCGGCATCCGGCGCGCCCTGCGCACACTGTCCGGCATCCGCGGCATCCGGCGCGCTCCGCCGGACATCCGCAGCGCCCTGCGCACTCGCCCCGGCGTTCTCCTCCGCGAAGACACCTGCGCCGAAGCAGCCGCTTTCGTCCTGCCCGATCCGGGTCAGATCCTCCCGGCGCATCCAGACTGGCGGCTCAAAGCCGTTGTTCAGCTCCGGCAGGTTCAGAAGCTCCTGCTCCCGCCGGTTTTTCTCCGTCACAAAACCGCAGCCCTTTTCGGGCGTATACAGATCGCCGGGCGAAACAAAGACGACGGCCGCCTCCGAGGCGGGACGAGCTCCCGCCTCTAAGACACGGCCTGCCGTCATGGCCGCTCCGTCCGGCCTGAAATCATATTCCATGCGGTACACGTTACAGCGCCCCATCCTTCTGAATGGAATCGGAAACCAGCACGCCGGCGAAGAACGCCAGCGCAAGTCCCTGGCCCCAGCCCTGGATCCAGCGTCTGGAAATGCCGCGGTAGCCCTCCACATCCTTCATGACCGCCGTGCCGCCGGAAACGTTCATCACCCTGCCGTCCTCGCTGACGTTGGCCAGAAGACCCTCAATGGCCTTGTTCAGATAGCGGGTGTGCAGCGGATTGCCCCGCTCCAGCATGGCCGCCGCGATGCCCGCGGAGGCGGAAACTTCTTCATAGGACTCCGGATCGTCCAGCACGGTGCGCCACAGGCCGTTCTCAGTCTGTACCGTCTTCAGGGCCGCCAGTTGATCGTTCAGGGAACCGGCCACATCCAGGTACTTGGGATATAAGTAGCACTCCGGCAGGATGCCGCCTACCTTGGACATGGTATAGGCCGCCCAGGCATTGGCCCTGCCCCAGTAGATCCCGGACATGTGATCGCCGGTGATATTGTTGTAGCCGTGATAGTAAAAGCCGGTCTTCTCATCCTGCAGATAGTTGATGTGCCAGTACCACTGGTTCAGCGCATCGTCGATGATCTCCTCGTCCTTTAAGATCACGCCCACCCGCAGCAGCAGGAACGCGGCCATGAACAGGGTGTCCGCCCAGGCCTGCTCCGGGAAATCGTTGTTGGCAGAAACGGTGTGCTGCAGCACATGATCGCCGAAGCGCAGGGCGTCCTTGCGCAGATATTCAATCTTGGTCATCAGAATATCCCAGTATTTCTGTTCTCCGGTGGCCTGATACAGCGTCACCAGGCAGTGCCCCATGGCACAGGCGTTCACCGTCCAGACCTTCGGCAGCCCCAGCTCGATGAGCTCGTCCACCCGGTCCTTCAAAAGCTTCAGATATTTTTCGTTCTTCGTCTTCTCATAGGCCTCGCTGATCCCGTAATAGGCCACGCCGCAGGGCCAGTCCCAGGTCAGGTCCATTTTCATGGTCCTCTCCACGATGCGGTCGATCACGTCCCTGATCTGCTCCTTGTCATACTTCAGATTCATGACAGATATCCCTCCTTTTGGTCGTTTTGACTTCAACGGACTGAAAGATAATTTTATTATCGGATAAACTGTCTGACATTTCTATTCAATCGCACGGGGATAATGTGCAAAAATGACCATCTTCTTTTCAGGTCCGCCCGCCGCGGCGGATCCGGGAAAACGGGAGGACAGGAAACAGGCCGGCTTTTTTATGGCCGGCCCGCGTTCATCCGTATGTACTTTCCGCTGAAAATTCCGTATGGGAACGATCCTAAATCAGGAAACAGCCCGAAACGCATCCTGGAGCTCATCCCAGAAATATCCCACCTGAAAACTGCCGGAAAAAACCTTTCCGTCCGCGACCCGTCCCAGCAGGGCCGCCCTGACGGGATAGTCTGCCGGGAAATTCCAGGTGTTCGTTTCATAATTCGCATTCGGATGCTCCACCTCCGGTTCCCCGTACAGTCTGGTCAGCTCCGCCTTCACCGCCTCACAGGAATCGGCATCGGTCAGTTCGACCGTGATATTTGACAGCTTTCCGTTGATGAACTG
>CANRMT010000146.1 GCA_947631815.1 uncultured Eisenbergiella sp. | reverse complement strand
CTCGATTTCTTCAAGGATATCCAGGACATCCGCGCTTCCTTCCGCCGTTTTGCCGAACGCATCCCGGCGGACGGCACCCTCATCATCAACGCCGACATCGACAACGTGGAGGAGCTCATCTCCGGCCTTCCCTGCCGCGTGATCACCTTCGGGACCAAGCCCTCCGTCGACTACTATGCCACGGACATTTCCTATGACACGATGGCGGACGCCACCTTCCGTCTGCACCGCTTCGGCCGGGACGGAGAGATCATCACGCTGGGGGTGCCCGGCGCGCACAACATCATGAACGCGCTGGCGGCGCTGGCCCTCTCCGATCTGCTGGGGATCGCGCCCGAGACCGCCAAGGAGGCGCTCCTGTCCTTCCACGGCACGGACAGACGCTTCGAATATAAGGGAGAACGGGACGGCATCACCATAATAGATGATTATGCGCATCACCCCACGGAAATTACCGCCACCCTGACGGCCGCGCAGAAGGTTCCGCACCATACGCTCTGGTGCGTGTTCCAGCCCCACACCTATACCCGCACCAAGGCCTTTCTGGACGACTTCGCGAAGGCCCTCTGCCATGCCGACAAGGTGATCCTGGCGGACATCTACGCGGCCCGGGAAACGGATACGCTGGGCATCAGTTCCGGGGACATCCAGGAGAAAATACAGGATAACGGCAAAGAATGTTTTTATTTCCACACGTTTCCGGAGATCGAAAAATTTATTTTAAAAAATTGTATGCCCGGGGACCTGTTGATAACTATGGGGGCCGGAGACGTTGTAAATATCGGCGAAAATCTCCTTTCGCACTGACTTGTCCACACCGTCCACAGGCGGGGCCGAAATCCGTCCCCCTTTGCCTGTGGATTTTTTTGTCGAAAAAAGCCCTCAGATCATGGTATCCGACGCTTTTTCCACATTTTCCACGCCATCCACAAAAGTCCCATAAACCGCCCTCCAAAGGGCCCGCCCCCAAATTTTTTATTCCATTTTTCCGCCGGATGTGATATATTAAGTGAGATCAAAGTAAGTTTTTTGAAAGGCGATCCCTATGAGCACCATCACCCTGATCGACGACGGCGGCGCCGATTCCACAGTCGTTTCCAACCTTTTCATCGACAACTACATGAAAGACGCCAACGACGCACAGCTCAAGATATACCTGTACCTTCTGCGCATGTTCCAGGCCCATATCGGCGTCAGCGTATCCGATATCGCAGACCGGTTCAACCACACGGAGAAGGACGTTATGCGCGCGCTGCGCTATTGGGAGAAATGCGGGGTGCTCACGCTGGAATTCGGCAGCGACAGGGATCTGTGCCGGATCCGGTTCAATGAATTGGTTCCCGCGCGCACGGATGCGGTCCCGGCCTCCAAGCCGGTCTGCCCGGAGACGGTCTCCCTGCCGGAGGCCCCGGCTTCCGTCCCGCTGTCCGCCCCCGCGGCCTCCGTCGCCGTGATCTCGCATCAGACCGTACCCGCGGCCGGCGCCTGGGAAAAGCCTGCCTATACGCTGGATGAGCTGAAGATCTTCGGCCAGTCGGAAAGCACGGCGCAGCTCTTTTTCATCGCGGAGCAGTATCTGGGCCGCCCGCTGAGCGAAGCCGATATGAGATCGATCCTGTTTTTCGTGGACAGGCTGCATTTTTCGGACGATCTCATCGATTACCTGCTGCAGTACTGTGTGGAGCGGGGGAAGAAGGAGTTCCGATATATCGAAAAGGTGGCCGTCGGCTGGGCGCAGTCCGGCATCTCCACGCCGGAAGAGGCGAAGGAGCATGCGGCCCGCTACGACAAGACCGTCTACGGTGTCATGAACGCGCTGGGCAAGCCGAACATGCCCACGCAGAGCGAGGTGGCTTACATCCGCCGTTGGACCGAAAGCTGGGGCTTCGGGATGGATATCGTCCTGGAGGCCTGCCGCCGCACCGTGCTCGCCACGGACCGGAACCGCTTTTCCTATGCGGACAGCATTCTGTCCGCCTGGTACGCGGCGGGCGTACACCATCTGTCCGATCTTCCCGCCCTGGACGCTTCCCGTCAGAAGGAGAAGGCCAGGACACCGAAGTCCGGCCGCAGCAGCA
Organism: uncultured Eisenbergiella sp.; assembly: GCA_947631815.1. Taxonomy (GTDB): domain Bacteria; phylum Bacillota; class Clostridia; order Lachnospirales; family Lachnospiraceae; genus Gallintestinimicrobium. The sequence continues at coordinate 2,807 of CANRMT010000146.1, read as the reverse complement.
CCATCGCCGAATACAACCGCTTCATGCACAACAACTACGACCTGGACGCTCTGGAAAAAGAGCTTTTGAAACGCTGACCCCGCCGTCCTGTGAGGAGATGCAACGTGGCACTGACAGTTTCCCAATATAATTCCATCATGCGCCAATACGAGGAGCGCCAGATCCGCAACCGCCACGCCCACGAGGACCGGCTGCACCATATCTACGAGACCGTGGCCGGATACAGGGCGCTGGACGAGTCCGTCGCCTCCGTTTCCGTGGCCCAGGGCAAGAAAATGCTGTCCGGCGACGATACCGCGCTGGACAGGTTGCGTCAGCGCCTGAAGGAGCTGGCCGCCGACCGCGCCAAGCTGCTGGCCGAGAGCGGCTATCCGGCGGATTTTCTGGAGCCGATCTACGACTGTCCGGACTGCCGGGACACGGGCTATGTCCGCGGGCAGAAATGCCACTGCTTCCGGCAGGCGGAGATCTCCCTGCTCTACGAGCAGTCCAATCTCCGGCAGACGCTGGAGCAGGAGAATTTCAGCACGCTCTCCTACCGCTGGCATGAGGGGGAGGCGCTGGAAGCCTACCGCCAGTCTGTCGAAAAATGCAAAAAATATGCGGCGAATTTCAAAACAGTCTACCAAAATCTGTTCTTTTATGGTACAGTGGGAACAGGCAAGACGTTTCTGACCAACTGCATCGCGAAGGAGTGCCTGGACATGGGCTGCTCCGTCCTCTATTTCAGCGCGGCCGATCTGTTCGACAGCCTCGCCCGCAGCACCTTCAATTACCGAAATCCGGAGGAGATGTCGTCTCTTCGCAGCGATCTTTACGGATGCGATCTGCTGGTCATAGACGACCTGGGCACGGAGACGGCGACCGCTCTCACGCTCTCCCATTTTTTCACGTGCCTCAACGAGCGCCTGCTCCGGAAAAAGCCGGTCATCATTTCCACTAACCTCTCCCTGGAGGACTTCCAGGCGAGATATCAGGACCGTATTTTTTCCAGGATCGCCAGCAATTTCGAGTTCTGCAAGCTGACCGGTCCCGATATCCGGATGATCCGAAAGATCCCCGGCGCGCGTTCCTGAGAGCGGATATAACGAGGTCCACGAAGCACAAACACACAACTGATTGTCAGAAAGCGAGGTTTACCGAATGTCTGTGCGCGAAGAAACCAGGGATCTGGAGACCATACCTGTCGGTTCCCTGGGGATCATCCCCCTGCGGGGATGTGAATCCATGGCCCGGAAGATCGACGCCTACCTTGAACAGTGGAGAACGGAACGTGAAAGTCAGCATAAGAACAGCCTGGCTTTTTCCGGTTATCAGCGCGACACCTATATCCTAAAGACACAGGTGCCGCGTTTTGGTTCCGGGGAAGGAAAAGGCGTGATCCTCGACTCCGTCCGCGGCTCCGACCTGTATCTGCTGGTAGACGTCACCAACTACAGCCAGACCTATTCCCTCTGCGGCAATGCCAACCACATGTCGCCCGACGACCACTATCAGGACCTGAAACGGATCATTTCCGCCGTAGGCGGCAAGGCCAGAAGGATCACCGTCATCATGCCCTACCTCTATGAGAGCCGCCAGGACCGGCGCACCCAGCGGGAATCCTTAGACTGCGCCATCGCGCTGCAGGAGCTGGTGAAGATGGGCGTGGACAACATCATCACCTTCGACGCCCATGAGCCCAGGGTCCAGAACGCCATCCCGCTGAACGGCTTCGAAACCGTACAGCCTGCCTATCAGTTCATCAAGAACCTGCTGAACGCGGTGCCGAACCTGAAGATCGATTCCGACCACATGATGGTCATCAGCCCCGACGAGGGCGGCATGCGGCGGGCCATCTACATCGCCAACGTGCTCGGCCTGGACATGGGCATGTTCTATAAGAGAAGGGACTACACCACCGTCGTCAACGGCCGCAATCCCATCCTGGCGCACGAATTCCTGGGCAGCAGCGTGGACGGCAAGGACATGATCATCATCGACGATATGATCTCCTCCGGCGACAGTGTGCTGGAGGTGGCAAGGGCTCTGAAAAGGCGCGGCGCACATAAGATCTTCATCTGCGCCACCTTCGGCCTCTTCACCAACGGGCTGGAGAAGTTTGACAGGGCGTACGCCGCCGGTGAGATCGACCGGATCCTCACCACCAACCTGATCTATCAGATCCCGGAGCTGCTGGAGCGCGAATGGTACGTCAACTGCGATATGAGCAAATATATCGCATACCTGATCGACACGCTGAACCACGATGCTTCCATCAGCGATCTGCTGGAGCCCAACGACAGGATCCAGAACGCACTGGCGAGATACAAGCAAAAATATCAGTGAAACCAATACAAAAGGAGGAGCACGGGAGGATACGGGGGCCCCGGCCGAACGCGGGACCGCCTCCGCGCCTGATCCGGAGAGGAGAACAGCCGTTTACTTTTTGTTCACATTTCTTTAACGAAATGTTTTTTCCGGCAACACGCTTTCGTTACTTTCTCTTTCTATACTGAATCTATACAAAGAAAGAACATGTAACACCCGAGATCAGACGCACCCGATACTTTTTAAATAGCTTTTTCATAATAAAATGCCAGACAGCGGCAGGCTGTCTGGCATCCTCCCTTTTATGGGAGGTTTTTTTATTGGAAAAATACGGGCTCTCCGCGCGGCCGGCCGCGCCCGGTCCGATATTCCCCGCAGGATTCCGGGATGGCGTTCCCGTCTCCCGTCTGCATTCAAAAAGGGGCTGTCGGATAATACCGTTTTTTAGCCCCTGAAAATGAAAACAGGATGATCCCCGTAAGATTCAGCTTTTCTCA
>CANRMT010000145.1 GCA_947631815.1 uncultured Eisenbergiella sp. | reverse complement strand
TGGAACAGGCGCAGAAGATCTTTGCCGATGATCTGGAGGGTGTGGAACTGATCGGTCTGAAAGCGGAAACGGATATGGAATAAAGTGATCATTGGGATGGCTGCTGTTTGTATGCGTTCCTGTTTTCAGCCTTATTGTTATGGCAAAATAAAGTCCATCATATTTTAGAGGAGCACAGCGTATGGCTCAACGTTCCGGGGATGACTGCGATAGAGGATACTCTGAGGAGCGATCCGCTTCTAAAAAAAGGGGCAACGGTCGCAGCAAAAATTTGAAGAAGAAAAAACATCGTAAAAGGATATCCGGCAGGCGGCGTGCAAGAAAGCGCCGCAGAAGACTGGAGGCCCTTAGCGCTGTACGGGTATTCCTTTTTGTGATAGCAATTCCTGCAGTGATCGGATTGGGTGCTTATGAAAATACATACGATCAGCCGGATCCATATCTGGAGGGAAAGGGAACGGACGAAGAACCCTATCTGATCGGGAGCGTGGAAGATCTGAAATGGTTATCGAGGCAGGTCAATGCCGGGACAGAGTTTGACGATGTTTATTTTCGGCAGGAGAGCGATCTGGATCTCAGCGATTATGGCAACTGGGTTCCCATTGGTGCATATGGTTCGGGATACTATTTCCGCGGAGTATATGATGGACAGGGGCACAGTATTCAGAATATCACGATCGATGGCAGCAAGCTGCCCGGCGATGATGAGTCACGTGCCAATGTTGGCCTGTTCGGAGTACTGGCAGGAACCGTGTGTAATCTTCGAATAGAAAGTGGAATGATCACAGGACATTGTATTGGAAGTATCGCCAGTCACGGGACAGATGAAGCGGTGATAGCCAATTGCTATAATCAGGCCGCTCTGTCTGCGACAGGCAGATGCGGCGGTATCGCGGATAATTTTGGCAAAGGCAAAATCATTGCCTGCGCAAATGCAGGAGCCCTGACATGTACAAGCGCGCAAGGGATTGGCGGGATCTCATCTTATAGTGCGGGGATCATATACGGCTGCTGCAGTACAGGATCACCTGTTCCAGACCAGTTTAAGGGTGCGCTTTACCGCACCGGCCAGGTGCAGGATGTTTATCCGGGGATCGCAGATGAGAATTTGGAACAGGCGCAGAAGATCTTTGTCGATGATCTGGAGGGTGTGGAACTGATCGGTCTGAAAGCGGCAACGTGAAAGAAGGTATCTTTGCATCATCGCAAAAGGATGGAGGGAAACGGTTTGAGCAGCCAGGGCAAAAAGGAATTGTCGCTCAGTCTTATGATCTATTTATACCTGATGCTTCCGGTGCTGATCTTTATACTGGGTTGGCTGAGGTGGTACTGGGCGCTGCCGCTGGGGCTGCTGGCCGCATATGCCTGTATCCGTGCGCTGGCGGCTTCCATAGAGGAACATTGCCTTGCGCTGCATGCTCCGGCAGAGTGGAAAACGGTGCTGGCAGCGGTGATACTGATCGTTCTGTGGGTTTACCTGTCTGGGGTAGGCGGATATTGTTATCAGAATTGGGACCACAGGGTGCGGAACGCTATCTTCCGGGCGCTTGTTCAGTGGGACTGGCCCGTGGTTTCCTCCGACGGGAGCAGGGCGCTGATCTATTATATCGGCTTCTGGCTCCCGCCCGCCTGTATCGGGAAAATATTTGGCCTGGAGGCCGGTTATGCGGCACAGTTTCTATGGGCCGTTTTGGGGATCCTTTTGGTCTATTATCTGATCTGCGTCTACCGGCAGAAGGTGGATCTGCTACCGGTCGTGTTCCTGATCTTTTTCAGCGGCCTGGATTATGCGGGTACATGGCTTGTGGGAAAAGAGGGGGCAGATCTGAGTCTGGCGTATCATTTGGAATGGTGGGCGACAGATTTTCAGTTTACGTCATGGACGGCGCAGCTTTTCTGGGTCTTCAATCAGGCCGTCCCGGCCTGGGTTGCCACGATGCTGGTGTTGGTGCAGAAAAACAATAAAAACGTGCTGTGGATCCTGGCGCTGATGATGCTGTCTTCTACGCTGCCCTTTGTGGGGCTGATCCCTTTCGCGGTCTGTTTTTATATCCGGGGGATAAAAGAGGACCGGAAGCGTTGGAAGGAAGCTTTCACTTTTCAGAATATAACGGGTGTGGCTGCGATAGGCGGGGTTTCGTTTTTATATCTGATCGGGAATATTTCCGGCGGGATGGTCGGCCGGGCTGTCACAGAAGTGTCCGCCCCAGAGCCCGCTGCCGGTCTGCTGCGGTATCTTCTATTTTATTTTCTGGAATTCGGCGTTTACCTGTTTTTTGTCTGGCAGGACCGGAAAAAGGATCCGCGGCTGTGGCTGCTTATCTGTATTCTGCTGCTCTGTCCGTTGATCCAGGTGGGTTCCGGGGCGGATTTCTGTATGCGGGTCTCGATCCCTTCGCTGCTGGTCCTGATGCTGTTCTGTATGGAGGCGTTTGAACGGCTTCGGGAAGAAAGGGCTGCCGGGAAAGGAAAATACCGCTTCGCGATATATTGCGCAGTGCTGCTGCTGGGGGCCATTACTTCTTTTAATGAGATACACAGGTCCATCCGGGAAACATTTCAGAGAGTGACGGCCGGAGAATCGGTACGGTACAGAGAAGTGCGGGTGGAGGAGGATCTGCTGCAAGGGGGAAATTTTTCGGGAGAAACGGACGGGAATTTCTTTTATCAGTATTTGGCGAAGCCCTTTTTCAGGATGAAGTGAGGAAGATTTTATTTGCATATTCCGCGGTTGACCTTTTCGGGGGCCGCGGCTATAATGATAGGTGGAGAAGATCTTGAAGTTCCGTCCGGGCGTCGGCCCGGGAACGCGGGCGTTCTGTCCGCGGGAGATTTCAGAGAACGGATGACCGGCCGTGGGGACGGCGCGGTGATCGGGAGCGCTCTGCCCGAGGGTTCCGTGAAAAGGACAGGAGGGCATATGGCGCATTTGACGTCCTGGTATTGGGACAGGGGAAGTTATCGGGAGACGAACGAAGACTCGTTTTCTCTCCAGAGCGTGGCACTGAAAGCGAGGCATATCGGAAAGCGGAGCGAAGGAAGGCGGCGCGGCGAGGTGTCGCTGCTTTTGGTGTGCGACGGGATCGGCGGCCTGGAAGAAGGGGAGACGGCCAGCGGATTCGCCGCGGAGCGGCTGACGGAATGGTTTTACACGGAGGGCATCGCGCTGACGGCCGGAAGGTTCTGGCGCAGGCGCGCGATGGAGGCTCTGGGACGCGCTTTTCTGGAGATCCAGTCGGAAATGGAACGGCGGGAGCTGGAGGACGCGCTGTGCTGCGGGACGACGTGCACGCTGGCACTGGTGAAAAACGCGGCGTTCGTCCTGCTGCATGTGGGGGACAGCCGGGCCTACCGGGTGGGCAGGCGGGTAAAACTCCTGACGGCGGACCACGTGGAGGGAGGCGCTCTGCGGCGCTGTCTGGGGGCCGTCGGTTTTCAGCCTCCGGACGCCAGGGCGGGCCGACTGGCGAAGGGGGAGATGCTGCTTTTGTGCACCGACGGGTTTTACCGCCTGACGCCGGACAATTTTTTCCGGGGCTGCTTTTACGGGGAAGGGAAGGAGGCGGATACGCTCTACCGGCGGATGCAGGGCGCCGCCGGGTTCGTGCGCACGCAGGGCGAAAAGGACAATATCACCGCGCTGCTTCTGGTGAACGGAGGGAGGCGGAGACATGTCGGATGAAAAACGGAGGGAGGAACCGGCCCCGACGGTGATCGGCGGCAAGTATGAAATATTGGAAAGCCTGGGGAAGGGCGGCGCCGGACAGGTGTACCGGGTGCGGGACCTGCGGCTGGACAAGATCTGGGCCGCCAAGCGCGTGCAGCGGGAAAATCCCGGGATAGAGGAGAAGGTGCTCTCCCGGGTAGACGGCAGTCTGTTTCCCCGCATTGTGGACATGGTTGAGGAGGAAGACGGACGGTATCTGGTGATGGACTGGATCGACGGGGAGACGCTGGAGCAGCGCCTGCAGAAGAAGGGGGCGCTCTCCCCGGACGAGGCGGTCGGATTCGCCGCCGCGCTCTGCGACGCCCTGAGCGGGCTGCACGGCATGGAGCCCCCGCTTCTGTATCTGGACTGCAAGCCGTCGAATATCATGGTGGACAAAGACGGAAAGCTGTGGCTCATCGATTTTGGGAGCGCGGTGGAGCTGGGAGGGCCGGGAGCCGTCCCCATCGCGGCGAGCCCCGGTTATGCCGCGCCGGAGCAGCTCCGACGGGATCCGGGGAAGCGCCGGGCGGACGTGCGGAGCGATGTGTTCGGATTGGGCAGGACGCTGTATGCGCTGCTGGGCGGGCTGGATCCCGGACAGCCGCCCTACGGGCTCTGTCCCCTGCGGGAGTGCAGTCCCGGCGTGCCGGAGACGCTGGCGGGGATCGTGGAGAAATGCACGCGGCCGGAGCCGGACAGACGGTATCAGACCGTATCCGCCGTGCGGGATGCACTGGAGGCATACCGCGCAGGAAAAAAGAAAAACCGCCTTCGGGGCCCGGTCCTGTCCGCGGGGACCTGGCTTCTGTCTGCGCTGACGCTCTGGCGGGGGTGGCTTTTTTATGAGATGATCCCGGTCGGCCGGGGGCAGTATGCGGCCGCTCTGCTGATGTTTGGCAGCGTGCTCCTCTGCGGGAGCCTGGCGGCGCTCTGGCAGAGGACTGTCGCGGGACGGCTGCGGCGCCGTCCCGCCTATGAGCCGCTTCAAAGCGTCCTGCGCACGGAGAAAAAACCGGGCCGGTGGATGACGTAGCGCGGAAAGCTATGGATTTCTTCCGGAAGATATGGTATGATTCAAGGCAGGGGGAAGTCCGCACAGGCGCTTTGACCGCCAGAGGAAAATACGGCCGGGAGGAAAGAAGATGTACAGGGATCATACCAGAGTTGTCAGGATCGGGGACCGCGTGATCGGCGGCGGCAATCCCATTTTGATCCAGTCCATGACCAATAC
>CANRMT010000144.1 GCA_947631815.1 uncultured Eisenbergiella sp. | reverse complement strand
TTTCTTACACTCAAAAGCGGCAGTTTCTGGCGCTTCTTTCGTTATGCTTCTAGTTCTACTTTACGTCTTCACACTATGCTCCGTTCCGCCGCCCTTTACAGGCGGCATATTCATTGATCTGGCACAGACTTTTTCCTGCTGCCCGCATGGGTCCAGCCTCAATACGCGATCATGGGGATCGAGGCCGCTTTCTCCGCGCATCTTTCCTTCCGACCGTCCGCCACCTCGTACACCTCGCCGCTGCACGCCCGAACCTTTTCCACCATTTCCGGATGAATGCGGGAGCAGATATCGAACAGCCCGATATTGTAATTTTCTCCGTCGAAGCGACCCAGCGCGAACTGGTCGTAACACTGGAAATAATGACAGCCCACGCCGAAGGGATGGGCGGCCACGCTTTCGCAGTAATACCGATAGGCGATCCCGCGGTCTTGCTGGCTGGTCACGCCCTCCAGACCGGTTGCAGGCAATCCTGCATCCAACGCCCCAAAATGAAATTCTCCAATCATCACCGGCAGATCCACGCCCAGATCCGCCACATGCTGAATGTGCTCCGTGGGATCCACGGCGTAACAGTTGATGGAAAACACATCGAAATTCTCCCAGCCGGTCACCAGATCCGGATCGGAGATCCAGGCCCAGCGCATCCCCAGGATCATGTGGTTGGGATCTGCATTCCGGCATTCCCGGGCAGGGATCTCCACGTAGGCCCGCAGCAGCCGTCTGGAAAATTCCTTCATATCCGCCTCGGCCTGCCCGGACCGCTTCGAAACGTCCCGCTGAGGCCGATACAGATCGTCAAAATCCGCAAACGAACAGCTCCAGGCGCGGTTCAGCGCCCCAATCTCCCGGTAACGCTCCCGCAGGAAGCCGATCAGCGCCTCCTTACAGACGGTTTTCGCCGGATTGTACAAAACCTCGTCCGCCAGCACCAGATTGTCCACGAAGGCCCAGGCCGGTTCGTTGCGCAGGAAATACCCGATCATCAGCGGATCGTCCCGGCGGCCCTCCAGCGCCTGCGCGCACCGCTTCGCCTGCTGCCGGTACTCTTCGCCGAGCACATCCGGGAAGTCCCGGAAGATCATCTGCTCCGTCGCCGGGAACTCCGGCAGAGAGGTCACATACGGGATGCTCATTTCCCCGAGGATGCGCGCGTCGCTCCAGTTGCCCAGCGTGTTCATCCCGTGCGCTTTCAGCTGGCGCTCCATCATCCCTTTCCACTTTTCAAACCAGTCGGCTCCGAACGCCCGATACAGGTTCTCCGTATAAAAGGACTCCGTTTCCGGCACCGCATCCAGCCATTTTTCCACACCCTTCGTCCGGCAGTATTCACCGGGCCGCACGCAGTCCGGTCCCATGCTGAAAAACGCATAGCCCAGCGGATCCGTCAGCCACCATTTTCCGTTTTCCTTCTTCCTGGAAAAGAAGCCGGTGCCCTCCGTGAGCCGCTTTTCTTTCCAGCCGCCGTAAACGGACCAGTCCGCGAAGGGATAGCCGCTGTCCAGGCCAACCGCCTTTTCCTTCACGCTTCCAACCGCCGGTATGCCCTCTTTGCCGTTTCCTGCACCGCTTTCCGTTCCGGCCGCCTGCGCCTCCAGCGCCTTCTTCAGCTCCGCCTCCTCCTTCGTTTTGCCGGGCCAGTCCTTCCACTTGCTCTGCCCGAACCGGTCGATCAGCTTTCGATCAGGAAGCTCCGGCTGCTCCGGCGCCTGCTCTGTCAGCCTCAGATCCCACAGCTTCAGCCGCACCTCATGGAAGGCCGGCATGGACGCCAGCACAATCTTCGATATCTCCTCCCGGCTCACCCGCCTGCCGTGGCAGACGATCTTCAGCATACCGGGCAGAGATTTGGGAAAGAGCTCATGCGCGTCCATCCAGTCCAGATCCAGAAGGACGTTCGTCTCCACCCCGGGAAGCAGTCCCATCCGGACCGTAAAGGCGGGCGCCTCTTCCCCGCGGACATACACCAGCAGGTTCAGCGCCAGGCTGTGCTCCTCCAGCACCTGAGCCCGAAAGCTCAGAAACCGCTCTTTGCATGTCAAAAGCTGCGGCATACAGAACCCGGCGCCTTTTTCCGAAAGCCGGAGCAGATACGTTCCGCCCGCCGCCTCTTTCAAAGCCGCCCCGTCCGTCAGGTTTTCTCCAAGGATCCTTACGTTTTGCATTTGATCTCCTTTCTGCCTGAGCAGCATCATGTCGTTACACAGCGGGTACAGACACCCGCCCGTCCCGCACCGCGCCTCCGCATGGCAGGTGCGGACGCCCGTTCCCTGCATTCATACGTCGGATCAGGGCGCTGTCAGGCCTGATCCCCGCGCCTTCCTCTTCCCCAGCGCAGATAAAAATAGGCCACCTCCATGATGCAGCAGGCCGTCCATCCCACCGGATAGCCAAAGCCCACCAGCCGGGCCGTGTTGCTGATATAGCGCGTCATGACGAACAGATAGATCTGCCGCACCGCCACGAAATTCACCAGCATGATGATCATGGGCCCGGCAGAATCCCCGCGCCCCCGCAGCGCCCCGGCCAGCGTGTGATTGATACAGTTGAACAGCATGAAAAATACGTTCGTTTGCAGAAACATGGCCCCATACCGGACCACCTCCGCATCGCCGGTGAAAAGCCCGGTGGCAGGCGCGGCGAACAGGTACAGAAACACCGCGATCCCCGCCGTGCTGCCCACGGTGAGCACCATCGACTGTACAGTGCCCTGATTCACCCGATCCTGCTTCCCGGCGCCGATGTTCTGTCCCACGAAGGTGGTGGCGGCCTGAGCGACGCTCTGCATGGGAAGCATGATGAACGTGTCCAGCTTGTTATAACAGCTCCAGCCCGCCATACAGGCGGAGCCGAAGCTGTTGATATAGGACTGCACAAAAACGTTGGAAAAGGCCGTGATCACGGACTGCACGCCCGCCGGCAGCCCGATGAGAAAGATCTGCCGAAGAATGGACAGATCGCATTTCAGGTCCTTCCAGGAAAGGTAATAGACCTCCTTCGTTCCGGAAAGGAGCACCAGGATCATCACCGCGGAGAGGAACTGGGAAAGGATCGTGGCCCAGGCCACGCCCGCGATGCCCGCGTGAAACACCACCACGAACAAAAGGTCCAGCACCGCGTTCAGGACGCTGGTAAAGATCAGAAACAGCAGCGGCCTGCGGGTATCTCCCACGGCCCGCAGGATCCCGCTCCCCATATTGTAGACCAGAAGCCCCAGCATCCCCGCGAAATAGATCCGCAGATAGACCGTGGCCGCATCCATCACGTCCTCCGGCGTGGACATGAACACCAGCATGGGATGCACCAGCAGGATCCCGATGACCGTGAACAGCACGCCGCAGACGAACGTCACGAAGATCGTGGTCTCCACCGCCGCGTGCAGACGCTTCTGATCCTTCGCCCCGTAATAGCGGCTGATCACCACCCCCGCGCCGACGGACACCCCGTTGAAAAAGAACACCAGCATATTGATGATCATGGTGGTGGAGCCCACCGCCGCCAGCGCCTCTTTTCCCACGAAGTTCCCCACCACCAGGGAGTCCACGGTATTGTACATCATCTGGAACAGGTTCCCGACGATCAGGGGGACCGAAAACTGGATCAGCAGCAGGATGATGTTCCCCGATGTCATGTCCTTAGCGGACGTTTTTCCTTTGGTATCCATGCCGTCTTCCCGCTTCTCTGTCATTTCCCGGCTCATACGCCGAACAGGCCGCAGACCTTATCCAGGTGTGCCCGGACCGGCAGGTGCTGCGGGCACTTCCTCTCGCAGAGGCCGCAGTTTTTACAGTCCTTATAAACCTTCCCGCCGTTCTTCACATAGCTCTCCATCATGCGCTTCGCATGGTCCGTAAGGCCGTATACATTGTGATAGGTATAGCATTCGAAAATCCTGGGGATGTCGATCCCGGCGGGGCATGGCTGACAGTATCTGCAGCCGGTGCAGTAAAGCTCGTCGAATTTCCGGATCTCCTCCATCGCCTTCCCCAGCTGCTGCCACTCCTCCTCGGAAAAGGCCGTGCTGTCGGAGGCCAGTCCGGCGTTCTGCCGCACCATATCCGCCGTCTGCATCCCGGACAGCGCACAGTTGAGGTTCGGATTTCCCAGGCAAAACTTGAACGCCAGCTCATAGGTGGCGATGGGCGCCTTCCCGGTGAGCTTTGCGTACAGATCCGTGGGCGCGGCCAGCCTTCCGCCGCCCACAGGGCCCATGGCCACGGTGCCCAGCCCCTTTTCGTAGGCATATCGGATCATCTCCTCATTGGAGCGGTCCAGCAGATTATACTGGCAGAGCATGGACTCCATGCACACGCCGCGCTCCTCGGAGGTGTCGATGATGTAGCGGATCACCCGGGGATCGTCGTGGAAGGAAAACGAAATGTGGCGGATCAGCCCTTCCTCCTTCGCCTTCGCCGCTTCCTCCAGCAGGTGATATTTCAGGATCACATTGTCGAATTTGTCCTTATTGATCCCCCAGAAATGATAGAAGTCGATATGATCCGTCCCCAGCCCCCGCAGGCTCCGCTCCACCCCGCGGCGAAAATCGTCCGGCTCCCCGATCTCCTCCGTCGGGAGCTTGGTGGAAAGCAGGACCTGATCCCGGAAGTCCTTCACAGCCTTCCCCAGAGCCGTCTCGCTGTTGTTGCTGCAGTAATAGGGCGCGGTGTCAAAATAATTCACCCCGTTCTCATAGGCGGTGCGGATCATCTCGTCCACCCGGTCCTGATCTACGCAGCTTTTTCCGTTCTTCTGATATTCCGGGAAACGCATGCACCCGAATCCCAGCGCGGATATCTTTTCTCCCGTTTTCCCGAACTCGCGGTAATTCATTTTTTCCTCTCTTCTGCTGAATGCACAGCCTGTTTTTTCTCCCTTGTTTCCGATCCTGCAAACGTGATCCTGACTGGATTATAACACATGATCATCGGTAATTGCGACAACAATATTCACACGGATCAGACAGATCTCTTCCCCTCAAAACCCTGAGTTTTACAGTTTCATCACAAGATTAGAGTCTAAATAACCTGAAAATCCCAGGAATATTCAATATTTCTGGGA
>CANRMT010000143.1 GCA_947631815.1 uncultured Eisenbergiella sp. | reverse complement strand
AGGTTATGGATCTTATAGTCCAGGTCCCGGAGGATAAACTTGTTGATGTTCCCCTGGATCGCCTCCAGCACCGGCTTCGTGATCCCAATATTATTTGCTATCCGGGCGTTGTCAGGCGTTTCTATCCTGGCGATGATATCCTCAAGGGATATTACGACATCGCGAGTCAAAAACGCAAAGAACAAGATCCGCGCATAGTAGGAGCGGAACTGCTTAACAGTGTCCTTTTTGCCGCTCTCATCACGGGTTTCTGTAGCGGTCCCGGCGTCTTGCCCACCATCCGGTTCTGTTCCGTGTGAATCCTCATCGCCGCCTTCGGTCTGGTTGTCAGGGGTTTCCAAATCAGACCCCTCATCATCGCCCTCGTGGGCCTTCATCGTGAAACCGGCTTTTGAACCAAGCTCATTTTCGCGCTCGATGGCTCTGCGGATAACATCGATATCCATGAGCGTGCTGTCAACGGGAATCTCCGCAGTTTCCTCCGCTACCCCACGGGTCTTGGAGTATTCGCTGACTTTCTGCAAGATGTCAGCAGCCTGTACTTCCTCCATTTTATCGTGGTTCACAACGATGATCGGAGAGATGCGAAGCTCTTCGCGGATCCGCTCTTCCAGACGGCTGTTTCCGGCCTCGTCCACGTTCACATTATAGATCTGGGACATTTGCTCCTGCATCGTAAACATCCGATTAGGGTCAAAATCGACCAGGAGGGTCTGAGGCTTCATGTTGTATTTGATTACATGGCCGTCGTGGTCCGTGTATTTTTTGACATACTGATTCTGCAGACGGAAGATGGCCTGGTCATATTCCTGAGGAGAGGCCGTGTCTTTCAGAAACAGCATGGTATCCCACTGTTCGACCGTGCTGCCGGTCAGCATGCGGTTAACGGTCAGGGTCAGTGTCTTTTTGTCGGCTTCTTCGCATTCACGGATCTTATGCTTGATATCCGACGGGCTTCTGTATGCGTTGGGTTGGTCAACGCCGGAGATATTGACGATCTCATAGTCGCTGAGATTCTTGAACTTGTCCGCGTTGCTGCGTATAAGTGCTTCTATTGCGTCGCAGGAAGAACAGTACGGCAGCACACAGACGATATGACGGCACATATTCCCGGACTTGATCTTTTCATAGTCCAGAAATCCCAGCAGCTCGTCATCCGCCTTGCTCCCATCGATCACCGAGAGAAGATCGAGGACCTCCTCTTCAAATACGAATCGTTTGTGGCTGCCGTCGTCTGATTTTCTGATGGAGCGGGGTTTCAGCAGGGCGGAAAAGGCATAGGATACGCCATTCTCACGCAATTCTTTAAGCCGCCGACGGGAAGATTCGTTTGGATTGAATGCGAAGCGGATCATCTGGGGGAACCCATAATAAGGATTTTCCCACTCCTCCTCGGGCTCGTCCGCCGCGTCATTTGTCTTGGTCCATTCTTCCTGCTCTTTGACAATGTCGGAAAACTGATAGAAAGCAATAATATCATCCTTTGAAAACTCGCTGCCCATCAGTATTCTGTACGGCGTTCCGGAGAGATGCAGTGTGACGCGGGTAGTAAAAGACTTGAGCTGCTGTTTTGCGTCATCCAGTTCGATGTAGTCGTCTGTGTCGTTGGGGTGTTGCTTGCCAGTCTTCCGAAGGACTTTTCCGTATTTTTCAGCGCGGGCGCCGAAATGGGTCTCATCCACGATCAGCAGGTCGATCGTGAGGCTAAGAAGTTCCCGGTGCTTTTCCTTGATATCGTCTCCCTGCAGGTCCTGAAGCGACAGAAATACGACGACCTTTTTGCCAGCGTCAAGTGTTTGCCTGATTATATTTTCATTGCCGATCAGGTCTTCTCCGGTGAAGAACAGATAATCTTTGAATCTCTCATGGCTCTGAACGGTCTTTTTCCACTCTTCCTTTACATCCGCTTTGGCCGATACAACTGTGACGAGATTGGCCTCCATCTCAGTGGCGCAGCACATAGAGGTAAAGGACTTGCCGAAACGCATAGCAGCGTACATCAGAAGGTTGGTTCTTCCGCTGTCTATTGCTTTTCTGAACCGTTTGATAGTTTTGTCTTGATTTGGGCGAGGCGGATAGGTCTCTGTGCGCGGGTAGGTATGGGTCTCGGGCAAGTGGGTATCTGCGTTGTAAAACTGATACTTATTGGTGCTGTCCTTGAAATCCTTTTGAATATCCGCGATCGCCTCTTCCACATCCTGAGCTGTCGCATCGCGGAAGAACTCTCTGGAATAGTACTCCCCGCGCAGAAGGTCACCGGGCGCCAGGCGGATGCGGCGCTTCTCCTGCTCTAAAAAACTGTGCACAGCGAAATCGCGAAAGTAGGTGTCGTCGCTCACTTTCGCAATGTTCTCATATTCTTTTTGCAGATCGGGAAAATGCTCCCGCCATTCCCGCAGACGCATGGCTACAGGCCGGTAAGTATCCCCGACTTTAAGGTAATTGGGAATCGTGTTGGTGGTAAAGGCGTAGATATGCGGATCGACCCTGCCGACGATCCATTGATCCAAAACGGCTAGATCCATCATTTCTTCACCCCGTTCCTCAATAGCGATACGAACTTTATAGTTTTATTCGCTTTCCAATCCTTGATTTTGCAATAGATCCCTGTATGGAGCCAAGGATCATTTTTGACGCAGCCTTCGCAGGGTGCTTTTTCTGGCTCTTCATCAAACAAACCGAACTGACCGTTGTCTGTTTCCCGACAGCTATCCGGAACGACAAATTTCAGTCCGTCCATTTGCCAGATGTTCCAGGACAGGATTTCTGCGATCTCCCGAAGCTCTTCGATTTTTGGTTCCTGCTCAAAGCGCTCTTTGTAATAATCAAAATAGGAGAGCAAAAGGTTTTCCCGGGCGAGCAGCACGTTGTCGCCCTGCCAGTCATAGCCGTATATGCTCCGAAAAGCGATCTTCGCCCATTTTTTCCAAGCCTCTTCCGTATCGGTGTTTTCCAGGACGACCCGCATTTTTCGATCCAAAAGCCCAATGCGGCGGTGTAATTCAATATGTTCTCCCGTGACCGCATCATACCGGCTCACCAAATATGGAGCTTCCCCACATGCGATTTCAAGGCGGATATCTAGAACGTAGTCCTCCCATGTTTTTCCCGTAAGCGTGGGGAACGGGATCTTTGCCTCTGTGGCACGCCATTCCTGACCATGTTCTGAATTGAAAACATTTTCCGTGCCGAACCATGCTTTGTCTACCAGGTTGTTCTGCTTGTTGCAGATCCAAGAGGGGGTAAAGACTTCCGCTTTTTGGCGTATGCGTTCAAACTGCTCCTTCTTTGATTTTGCGACACGAGGTTTGACGACATTGCCGTTGTATCCTGTTATGGCCGATATTTCAATATGGTCGTGCTTTTGGAATCCGATCCCCTTATGGGCATAGTTATCCGTCGCCCAGATAATGTTCCTGCCAGAAGAACGATCTTTTAGCAAGATTGCCAGCAGGCTTCGGTCGAGGCTGTTGATGTAGTTTTCTTTTACATCGATCTGATTTACATCCATATATCACACCATGTTGGCAGGGTATATTGACTCTATGCGGTTATTTGTACTATAAACTGGACTGCAATTTGCCGTCGCCGTTTGTTTCGACAGCTTAATTATACCACAGACACATTCCTCTCACAAACTGTTTTTGATGGTTGTCGGACCGAAGTGTGCCGCCCAAAAGAAACGTGTTGAGTTTTGCCACCCGGTAGGATATAATGAATCACAAGACAGGGAAGGAGGGAGAACGATGGCTCAGGCCCCTCAGATCGCCGACATACAGAGAACTGTGGCAGACTTGGGAAAACAGTATGGTGCCGAACGGATATTCCTTTTCGGCTCGTTTGCCCGCGGAGATGCTGCGGCTGACAGCGACATAGACCTTCGGATCGACAAGGGAAAGATACGTGGCCTGTTCGCCCTGTCCGGCCTCCACATTGCCCTGGAGGAACGTTTGGGCAGAAAGGTGGATCTTCTCACCTCCGACAGCCTGGATGCAGAGTTCCTTGCCAACATCCGACCGGAGGAGGTGTTGCTCTATGACCATGAGTGAGCGTGACAGATCGATCCTCCGGCATATCATCTCCTACTGCGAGGACATAGAAAAGGCAAACGAGCGGTTTGGGAACAGCCTTGAGGCATTCAAGGCCGACAAGGACTATCGAAACAGCTGCGCGATGTGCATCCTGCAGATCGGGGAGCTGGGCGGCCATCTGAGCCCGGAGTTCCGGGCGGCGCACAGGGAAATGCCGTGGGATGAAATACGCGGGATGCGCAATGTGATGGCCCACGCTTATGGCAGCATCAGTGTGCAGACCACATGGGAAACGATCGAGCAGGATATTCCTCTTCTCAGGGAGTTTTGTGACCGGGTCCTGGCAGAGTAGCAGGGACGTCTTCCTCGCTCATCTTCCTGGGCAGGATCGTGGCCTTGGTGATGGTTCTGACCGCTTCCTCGAATTGGCGGACGCCGGCGTCATACCGCTGCACGTCTATCACGTTCAGCACATGGGCCTTCTGGGCGATCTGATTGAGGTTGTTGCCGATACGGTATAACTCCTTCATCATGGCGTAGTAATCCGGCGGCGGGGCGTCCCGGGGGATATAGCCTCTGATGAGCTGGCGGATATAGGCCGCCCGCGTCAGGCGGCTTCGCTGGGCTTTCCTGTCCAGCATCGCCAGCTCTTTTTCGTTCACCCAGACCTGGAGCCGGATGTTTCTGCTTCTCATAATAAGTGCCTCCTTTTTCGGTCGGTTGATGTGGGGGTCACAGGGGCACGCCCCTGTAAAAATGTGTTTGTGGGAGTACAAACACGATGCTTGCGGGCAAAGTCGCATTCGATTAAACGGATTGACTGCCCCTGCGGGGGGATCACTGCCTGAAAGAGAAACGCAAAAAAGCAGCCTGCGTTCGAGCAAGCTGCTTTTCGTGTTTTTCCCTGTTTTATTTCCTGCTGGTGGGGATCGCCAGAAGCTGCCGGACGCGAAGCTCCAACAGCCGCTCCAACGCCTGCAAATGCTCCTCCGGCAGGTTGATGCTGGGATGGCGCCGGAAGGTGAAGCCGATCATCCGGCGAAGCTGCTGCTTCTGCTTCGC
>CANRMT010000142.1 GCA_947631815.1 uncultured Eisenbergiella sp. | reverse complement strand
GCTGACGGCGAAGGCGGGTTTCTTCCATTTTAAGATGTGCTTCACGCGGCTCTCCGTGCTGCTTTCCCCGAAGGCCACCGGGAAGGGGAGGCCGCTTTTTTTCATGGAAAAGCGCAGCAGCGTCAGCGCATATTCCTGCCGCTGGGTTCCGCCGCAGACGCGGAGCACGCTTTCGTCGCAGTACATCTCCATATCCTTTTGCAGAAGGGACAGCGCCAGCCAGACGAAGGGATTGAACCAGTGCAGGACCAGCGCGGCCTGCCAGAGCAGGCGCAGCAGCGGATCGAGATGACGGATGTGCATCCGCTCGTGCAGAAGAATGTATTCCCGTTCCGCCGGGGCCATGCCCGTAGGCAGATAGACGGTGGGGCGCAGAATGCCGCAGACATAGGGCTCGCGGATGTGCGCGCTCTCCGCCAGCCAGACCGTTGGAGAGGACCTGTGCGGGCCGGAGCCGTCGGAAATCGCCTTTGGCAGAGCCCGGCGTTCACAGCCCCGGACGCACCTGCGCCAGCGCAGATATTGGATCAGGTAGGCCGACGCCAGCGAAACGGCGCCGGTCAGCCAGATCAGGGTCAGAACGGTATCTAAGGAATTCCGGCCCGCAGTGCTGGAAAGCCCGTCCCGGTTTCCCAGACCGGCGTCGGAACGGCCGACGGGAGGGGAGCCGGAAATGGACGCAGAGGCCGTATCGGAAGCGAGTTCAGCGTCGGGAGAAAGGGCGGCAGGCTGCGGGAGCGGGGCCGTCATATCCCGGGAAGAAGCGTCGTCCCGGACGGAAAAGTCCGATACGCTCTGCTGCAGCGTTCCGCCGGAGGGCATCAGGCCGAAACGGGTGGTAACGGTGACCGGGCAGAGCAGGCGGAACAGGACCAGCAGCCAGAGAACGCAGGAATAGCTTTTGGGCAGTCTGCGAAAAAAGAAACGCAGGGCCAGGACGGCCGCACCGGTCAGCGTCGCCTCCAGTGACATGATAAGCAAATGTTCTATCAATCCGTTCATGATCATTTTCTCCTCACATGGTATTCTGTCTTGTGTGCCGAACGGGCGCGGCGCGTTTTATTTTTCCTGGGAATCCCGGATCATCCGGTAAATGCGTCCGGCCTCTTCCGCGCTCAGCGTCCGGTCCTTCAGAAAGGCGGCAAAAAAATCCGGCAGGCTGCTGCCGGTCCGATGCAGAAGCTCCTGCCCTTCCCGGCGGATCACCTGCTGTCGGTCGATGAGAGCGGTGACGGTGGCGCTGTCGTTGCGCACCGCCCCTTTCTGCTCCAGCTTTTTGAGGATCGTGTAGGTGGTGGATTTTTTCCATTGAAAACGCTGTTCGCACAGCCGTACCAGCTCCGTGGAGTTCACCGGTTCGCTTTCCCATATGACGGAAAGAAGCCGGCATTCGCTGTCGCTCATCCTGATCTCTGTCATGTGTCTGATCCCTTTCTCTCATATACATGAGGTCTATAACTGTAGACTCTGTCTGCATATGAGTCTATAACAATAGACCTCATATGTCAAGCCATTATTGGAGAAATGTGAAAAAAAAATATTTCGGGAGAAACCGCAGGATCGCATTGCCGGAGAACGCCGGAAAAACGCAAAAAAATACGGACCCGTGCGAGTCCGTAAAAAATGTTCTCCGACAGGCTCATCCCGCGTTCTCCAGCCGCAGCAGCGCCGCCTTTCGCTCCACGCCGCCCGCGTAGCCGGTCAGGCTGCCGGTGCTTCCCAACACCCTGTGACAGGGAATGAGGATGGAAATGGGATTCCGCCCCACCGCGCCGCCCACCGCCTGGGCGGACATGGAAGGAAGTCCCCGCCCGGCGGCAATCCGTTCGGCGACCGCCTTGTAGGTGACCGTCCGGCCATAGGGGATTTCCCGCAGGAGCGCCCATACCTCCTGCTGAAAGGGGGTGCCCTTCGGGGCCAGCGGCGGCATGAAATCCGGTTCTGTTCCGGAAAAATAACAGTCCAGCCAACGCTTCGTCTGTTCCAGAACGGGCAATGTCTGCCCCGTCTGCACCTCAGACAGCGAGGCCCCGAAATACTTCTGCCCGTCAAACCACAGACCGGTCAGAGCCTCTCCGGTCCCTGCCAGGGTGATGCCCCCGAGGGGCGACGCATAGTGCGCGATATGCTCCATAACATATTTCCTCAATGTCCTCTGCCGCGGGTCAGCGTGCGTGCACTCCGCAAAAATTCCCTAATGCCTTCCCCACGCAGACAGATTTTCACGGCCTCAACAAAAAAAAACGGACCGCTGTTCAGTCCGTTTTTTGGGCCCGCGGATAGAAACCGGCGTACCAGCGGGCGAATTCTGCAAGACCGTCCCGGAGATCCGTTCCGGGGCGGAATCCGAAGTCCTTTATGAGATCCTCGATATCGGCGTAGGTCTGGTAGACATCGCCGGGCTGCATGGGAAGGAATTCCTTCTGCGCGGGGCGGTCGATGACACCGGCCTCCATCAGACACTGCTCCAGCGTTTCCACGAAGTACATGAGCTTTTCCGGGCGGTTGTTCCCGATATTGTAGAGCTTGTGCCGCACGCCGTTCTCATCGGGGTCGGGAATGCGGGACATCACCTTGGCGACGCCCGATACGATGTCGTCGATATAGGTGAAATCCCGGTACATGTCCCCGTTGTTGAAAAGCTGGATCTTTTCGCCGCGGACCATTTTGTCGGTGAAGGAAAAATACGCCATATCGGGCCGCCCCAGGGGACCGTATACGGTGAAGAAGCGAAGTCCTGTGGCGGGGATCCCGTACAGCTTGCTGTAGGCGTACGCCATCAGCTCGTTGGACTTTTTGGTGGCCGCGTACAGGGATACGGGGTGGTCCGCCTGATCCGCCGTGCGGTACGGCACCTGTCGGTTGGAACCGTAGACGGAGGAACTGGAGGCGTAGACGAGATGGGATATGCCCGTCCCGCACAGCGCCTCGGCATGTCTGCAGGCCTCCAGGATGCGGAAGAAGCCGACCAGGTTGCTCTGCAGATAGGCCTCCGGGTTGGTGATGGAGTACCGCACACCGGCCTGCGCGGCCAGATGGACGACGATGCCGGGCTTTGCCTGCCGGAAGCAGTCCGGCAGGGCGTCTTCGTCGGCGATATCCGCCCGGACGAACCGGAACCCCTCATAACGGGAGAGCAGCTCCAGACGGACTTTTTTCAGATTCACATCGTAATAGTCGTTCAGATTGTCAATCCCGAACACGGAAACACCCTGCTCCAGCAGGTATCTGGAGAGGTGATATCCGATAAAACCGGCCGCGCCGGTGATCAGGACGCTGGTTCCTTCTTTCATATCCGCTGTTCCTCGCTCGATGTTATCTGCCGATGCTGTAGTATTCCACCCCGGCGGCCTTCATCTCGGCCGGGGAGAAGAGGTTCCTGCCGTCGTAGACCAGCGGCGTGCGCATCAGCTCCCGGAAAGCGGCGGGCGCGATGGCGCGGATCTGTCCCCATTCCGTGAAGATAAAGCAGAGGTTGGCGTCCTTCAGCGCCGCTTCGCCGTCGGAGACGTAGGTGATGGAGCCGCGTCCGTGAGGCCCGGCGGGATATTTCTTCTGGAAATTCCCGGCGGCCACCGGATCGTAGGCGTAAATATCGGCGCCCGCTTCCAGCAGGAGCGCGACGTTGTCCAGGGAGGGGGCCTCGCGCAGATCGTCGGTGCCCGGTTTGAAGGCCAGTCCCAGGACCGCCACCTTCAGCCGTTCAAAGCTGATCATCCGGTCGCTGGCCTTCTGGAAGAGCCGGGTCTTCTGTTCCGTATTCACATCGACGGCGGCCTCCACGGTCCGCAGCCGGTATCCCGCCTTATGGGCCTGGAATTTCAGGGCCTTGGTGTCTTTGGGGAAGCAGCTTCCGCCGTAGCCGATTCCGGCCCGCAGGAAGTTGGCCCCGATCCTGGCGTCGTAGCTCATGCCGCGGGCGACGTCGTCCACATCCGCGCCCAGCAGCTCGCACAGGTTCGCGATATCGTTCATATAGGAGATCTTCAGGGCGAGGAAGTCGTTGCAGGCGTACTTGGTCATTTCCGCGGAGCGGCGGTTCATGGATACGATCGGCAGACCGAAGGGCGCGTAGATCTCGCGCAGCAGGCGGTCGGCGGATTCGGATTCCGTGCCCAGGATGATCCGGGCCGCGTGCAGGGTATCGTGCACGGCAGAGCCCTGTGCCAGAAACTCGGGGTTGGAGGCGACCTCTATGTGCAGTTCCTTTCTCACGAGAAAATCCCGGATGAACTGCTCCACGAGATCGTTGGTCCCCACGGGGACCGTGGATTTGACGACGACGAGACAGTCCTTTTCCACGCTTTCCGCGATCTGGCGGCAGACGGTGGCGATATAGCTTAAATTGGCGGAGCCGTCCGGCTGTTCGGGCGTCCCCACGCCGATGAAGATGGCGTCCGGATCCCGGTAGGCGCTCTGATAATCCGTGGTATAGTGCAGACGGCCCGCCGCATAATTGCTCTGCATCAGCTCCGCAAGCCCTTCCTCATAGATCGGGGAAATACCGTTTTCCATTAATCTGATCTTCTGCGCATCCACATCCACACAGGTCACGTCGTGTCCTTTTTCCGCGAAACAGACGCCCGCTACCAGGCCGACATAACCGGTTCCGGCGACTACCAGTTTCATATTGCTGCCATCCTTTCAGGGTTCATTTTTACAGGGATTATAACACAGAATGAAAACCAAAGTAAAGATTTAGAATGACAATCTCCGGAAGAATGTGTATAATGGAAAAAGAAAAGCCGGAAAAGGGGAAGCAAAGAAAGCAATGGAAGAAAAACGGCCGGAGGGCAGATCCGTATATCTGCGCCCGATCACGTCCGAGGATACGGAGCGGATCGTGAACTGGCGCAATCAGGACCGGGTGCGGCGCAACTTCATCGATCAGGCGCTCTTCACGAAGGAGAGCCATGAGCGGTGGCTGCGTACGAAGGTGGCTTCCGGTCAGGCGGTGCAGTTCATCATATGCGAGAAGGAGACGGACAGGCCCGTGGGAAGCGTCTACTTCCGGGACGTCGATCCGTCCGGCAGGAGCGCGGAGTACGGGATCTTCATCGGGGAGGCCGACGCCGCGGGACGGGGGATCGGCTCCCCGAGTTTGCCACTTGTCAGTTGATCCCAATTAAAATTTTTCCTTATTTTGCAAGGTTTTCCTTGCTTTTTTTGT
>CANRMT010000141.1 GCA_947631815.1 uncultured Eisenbergiella sp. | reverse complement strand
CCCGCGGGAAGCCGGCAGGATTTTAGGAAAGGAGCGGAAACGGAATGAAGAAGGAGCATTTTGGCGCTGTGGGAGGCCGGGAGGTTTCTCTGTACACGCTGGAGAATAAAAACGGCATGAAAGCGGTGATCAGCGATTTCGGCGCGCTGATCGTGCGCCTCATTGTGCCGGATCACGATGGGAATCCCGCGGATGTGGCGCTGGGCTACGGCAGTCTGGAGCCTTATCTGAGCAACGGCTGTTTTATGGGTGCGGTCATCGGCCCCAATGCCAACCGCATCGGCGGCGCCCGGTACGAGCTGGACGGTGTGACATATCAGTTGGACGTCAATGACGGCCCCAACAATCTGCACAGCCACAAAGAGCTGGGCGCGCATAAGCGCATCTGGGAAGCCCGGGAAAAGGACGGCGGTCTTTTGCTGACCCTGAAGCTGACGGACGGCGAGATGGGATTTGGCGGGAACAAGACGCTTTCGGTCTTTTATGAGGTGACTGAGGATAACGGGCTGCGCCTCACCTATGACGGGGACAGCGATAAAAATACGGTGATCAATCTCACCAATCACTGTTATTTCAATCTGGACGGACAGGGAGCGGCGACTATAGAGAATCACAGTCTGCAGATCGCGGCGCAGTCCTATACGCCTGCGGATGCCGGTTCCATTCCCTATGGAGACATCGTGCCGGTGCGGGGAACGCCCATGGATTTCACCCGCCCGCATGTGATCGGGGAGCGGATCTGCGATGATTTTGACCAGCTGAAGATGGCGGGCGGTTATGACCACAACTGGGTCTGTGACGGCTGGGACGGCTCCGTGCGCAGGGTGGCCGTTCTGCAGAACCGGTCCGGCAGCCGGACGATGGAGGTGTGGACCGATCAGCCCGGCATACAGTTTTATGCGGGGAATTTTCTGGAGAAAGAGGAAGGAAAGGACGGCGCACACTATAGGCCACGCTGCGGACTGGCGCTGGAAACGCAGGTTTTCCCGGATGCGCCGAACAAACCGCAGTTTCCTTCCAGCGTGTTCGGCCCTGACCGACATTACCATACCGAGACGGTTTACCGGTTCGTATGATGCGGCGCTCCCCGGCCATGTGCCTGGGAGCGTTCTTTTTCTGCGCCGCCGCTCGTTTTGACAGAATACGCCCGTTCCTCTGTGCTAGGATGTATCCAAAAAAGCAGGAGGCGGCATATGCAGATACCGAAAAATGTGATGCAGTACGGGGAGATCGATCCGCACGTCAAGATCTATATGGAAGATTATGTACATACCTTCCTGGAGCAGAGCCGGAGGCCGGAAGTCTATCTGGTCTTCGGAAAAAAGGAAACGCGCGGAGATATTTCCTATTATATGATCTACGGCGTGGAAAGAAAGAGCGACTGGGACAGGGGGAGCTATCCTTATTTTAAAAGACAGGAGCGTCTGGGGACGCTGGACGGCCCCGCGGACCGCCGGGTGTTCCGGCCCGTTCGGGGGAACGGCATCGCACTGGACGGCTATTTTGTTTTTTATGAGCAGAATGAGGACATGCAGTCCTATATAATCTCCGTGCGGGAAAGGGATTCCCTGCCGGGAAGCGAGGAGAGGGAGGAAGTGATGGAGGCCGTGCGGCTCCGCAGAGAGCTGCGCAGGCAGGACGCGAACGAAAAGTCCGACGGGAAAGAGGCGGCCGCGGCCGATGGGAAGGACGGCGGGCAGGCGGGCACGGAACCCGCGGCAGCGCGGACCGCGGGAGATGCGGCGGCGGATACGGCAGCAGAGAGCATGCGGCGGGATTGGAATGTACAGCAGGGCAGGGATGCGCAGCAAAGCCGGAGCGTACGGCGGGGCCGGAGCATGCAGCACGGTCGGAGCGCGCGGCGGGGCCAGAGTGTGCGGCACGGTCTGGGCATGCGGTTTTTGAGAGCGCAAAACGCGGCGAAGCGTTCAGAGCAGCGCAGGAAGGCCGCGGAAATGCCGGACACGGCTCCCGTACAGACCGCCGGAACCGCATCGCGGCTGAAGAGAAAAACAGGCGGGCAGGCCGCCCTTCTGAGCCGGAGAGAGCCCGGCCGCCGTCCGGCCAGACAGCCCTGGACCGTGCCGGAGCTGTGCCGATTGGGCTGTATGATCCTGGCGCTTCTGCTGGTGGCGGTCGGCCTGACCTCTGTCAACCGCTATCCGGACATGGCCGCGGTGACCAGGATGTTCTCGGAGGCCGTCGAGGCGGTCCGGAGCGCACGGCCCGCGGAGAATAAAGAAGAGGCGGGACGGAGCAGCCTGATCATCGAGGAAACACAGCTTGAAACGGAGGCGTTTTCGGGAACCGGACCGGAGGAGGCGTCGGAGAGCCTGACGCCCGGAGTGGGAGATCTTTTTCAGACAGAGGGCGGAGAAACGGTGAACTGGCGGATCGGACAGAACGGCGCCGAGGCGGACGAAGCGGCGGGGCCCGGAACCGCCGGGTCAGCGGCAGAGAACGGAGCGGACGGATCGGCAGGGGAAGGCGGAACTGCCGGGTCGGCGGCGGAAGCCGGAACCTCTGAGCTGGCGGAAGGGTCCGGCTCGGGGACATCGGAAAAAGAAACGGCGGACTCGGGCAGAGCGGAAAACGCCGGAGGCGGGACCTCCGGGAGCGGGGCCTCCGCCGGAGAGACGGCGAAAACGTCCGACGCTGAAGACGCATCCGCGGCAGACGTTTCGGAAGCGGTGAAGAAAGACGGAGAAGGGCAGGGCGGGAACGCACCGGGATCGGACGGAGATGGGGAGTTCCAACAGACGGCAGAACGCCCGGAGGCCTATACCGTCCGGCGGGGAGACAATCTTGCCGCGATCTCACGGCGTTTTTACGGTTCCGACGAGATGGTAGCCGAGATCTGTGCGCTCAACAAAATAAAAAATCCGGATCAGATCGTGCCGGGACAAAATATTTTGCTACCGTAAATCGGAGATGTGTGGTAAAATAGCCGACAGAGGAAGCCCCATGGACAGTCCCGGTGCCGCGGACGCGGCAGGAAAGCATTTACTGGAGAAAAGGATGGCTGCGATCAGAGAATACATAAAGAAAAAGGAAAAACGGGGAGAAACCGGAAACCGGGAGCTCGACCGGCAGATATCCCGCCACCGTCTGGCCGCGTTCGTGCGGACGCTGCTGCTGACCGGCGTTCTGCTCGGACTTTGCGCGCTCGTTTATGTCCAGCTCCGCAATCAGACCTATTCGGGCTTCGCGGTAGTTTCCAGCACGGACAAGCAGCAGTTCGACGGCTCGACCGTGCTGGCCTATCAGAACGGATATATCAGCTGCAGCAGGGACGGCGTGAGCTATACGGATTCCCAGGGCAACGCGATGTGGAACCAGACCTATCAGATGCAGTCCCCGATCATCTTCGTCAAGGAAGGCTGGGTCGCCGTTGGGGATTACAACGGACATACGATCTATGACATCAGCGCCGACGGAACGGTGCAGGAGATCGATACCAACCTCCCGATCCGCGGCCTCACGGTATCCGCCAACGGTGTGGTGGCGGCGGTGCTGGAGGACGGCGGGGTGACGTGGATCAATGTATACAATCCCGGGGGCGACCATGCCGCAGTGAGCATCAAGACCACCATGCAGAAGTCGGGCTACCCCATGTCCGTATCGCTGTCGGATAACGGGAGGCTGATGCAGACCGCCTATCTGCGGCCGGAGAGCGGCTCCATGAAAGCGGTGGTCAGCTTTTACAACTTCGGAGAGGTGGGACAGAACTACACGGATACGATGGTGAGCTCCTATGAGTATGCGGATTCCGTGGTGCCGTTCACCGCGTTCATGGACTCGAAGACCGCGTTTTCCGTGGCGGACAATCAGCTGATGATCTATAACGATGAGGGGGCCGAGATCCCCAAGAACGTTTTCCAGACTTTTCTGGACGAAGAGATACAGGACGTCCGCTACAGCAAGGACTATATCGGGCTCGTTTTTTTCAACGCGGAGGGCGGGGACAGATACCGCCTGGATCTGTACGACAGATCCGGCAAAAAGGTGCTGAGCAAAACCTTCGATCTGGAATACCGGGATATCCTTTTCGCGCGCGACAGCTTCATCATATACAGTGAGGCGGAATGCATGATCTGCAATATGCAGGGCGGCGAGAAGTATGCGGGGGATATCACGGAACAGACGCTTTTGCTCAAACCGATGAGCGGGAACCGCTATCTGGCCGTCACCCGGGATTCTCTGGACATTCTTGAGATGAGATAGGAAGCTGTTCCGGACGTTTGGAGGAAAAACCGCGCTTATGAATGTACTCGTGCTGATCCTGATCGTGCTCGCGCTGTGGCGCGGACTGCACGGCATGAAAAGAGGAATGGTGGATGAGGTCGGTCTGCTGATCTCGCTGGTCATCTCGCTGTTCGTGCTTTCGGTGGGCATCCTGCTGTATACCAGCATCAAAGAAAAAAATACGGAAAATATCGTGATCTCCGTCATCGTGCTCCTGATCACGGGGATCGCGGTCAAGCTGATCAGCCTTTTTGTCAAAGCCTTTTCCGCCATCGCGCACCTTCCGGTCATCAGCCTCCTGAACAAAGCGCTGGGGTTCGCCGTGGGGGTGCTGGAAACGGTGATCCTGCTGTGGATCGTTTATGTGGTGATCGGCAGCTTTCATACCGGAAGGATCGGGACGATGATCCTGGAATGGACCTATGAGAACCCGTTTCTGCTGAAGCTGTACGATCTGAACCTGCTGGCGCACGGCCTGTCCGGGACGGAGGTCTGAAGGAACAGATGGGAGAGCGCGAAAGAAAGGTCGGTTGAAAAAGTAAATTCCACTTTGAAGCGCGAAAGAAACAGATTTGAAACTGAAAAAAACGGTTGACAATTCCGCCCGTAAAATGCTATACTAAAAATCCACCGCAAGGAAACGGCGGTGGGTTTTCTCTCAAAAAAATAAAAAATTGCTTGACACGACCGCACCAGTATGATATTCTAATTCTGTTGCGGCAGAGACAGCAAGCAACCGCACTTTGACAACTGAACAGTAATGCAGCCCTGAAAATTCGAAAAACAGGTTTCCGCAGCGCGAAGCGCTGCAGCAGACGCGCAGGCGGCTGCGGTGAGCTTGCTCACCGGCAGACGGATGCACGGATGCGTACAATGCGGAGCATTGGGAAACCGTCCGCGAGCGAAAGACCGAAGGCGTCAGCCGAAGGTCTTGAGCTTCCACAAGCTCACTTACACACGCCCGCGGCAGAAGTGAATTTCAGAGAACAAAAACCTAAACAAC
>CANRMT010000140.1 GCA_947631815.1 uncultured Eisenbergiella sp. | reverse complement strand
GGGCCGGACGGCTCACAGCTCGCCGCGCTTTACGGCCTCCGCCTGCGTTTTCTGGATATCGGGATGCGCGGAGAGGATGGGTTCCTCCCTGCTTCCCTTCAGGGCGCGGTTCACATAGTTTTTCGTGATCTTCATGACCACGGGGCTTAAGGTGAGGACGCCGATCAGGTTGGGGATGGACATCAGCCCGTTGAAGGTATCGGAAATGTCCCAGGCCAGATCCAGACTCATGGTGGCCCCGGCCATGATGAACAGGACGAAGATCACCTTGTAGATCATGGTCGCCTTGGTGCCGAACAGATACTCCCAGGCTTTGGTGCCGTAGTAGCTCCAGCCCAGCACGGTGGAGAAGGCGAAGAGCAGGATGGCGATGGCGACAAAGGCGGATCCGGCGCGGCCGAAGACATTGGAGAAGGCTTCCGCCACCAGTACGGAATCCATGGCGTCGGTGAGCACCTCGCCGGTGGAAAGGTCCACCAGACCAGAGGTGAGCACCACCAGAGCGGTCAGCGTGCAGACCACCAGCGTATCCGCGAATACCTCGAAGATGCCCCACATGCCCTGCCGGACAGGCTCCTTGACATTGGAAGCGCTGTGCACCATGACGGAGGAGCCAAGGCCCGCTTCATTGGAAAAGACGCCGCGCTTGAAGCCCCAGGTCACGGCGGAACGCACCGCCAGGCCGATGGCCGCGCCGCCCACCGCCTTGAAGCCGAAGGCGAAGGAGAAGATGGCGCCGAAGGCCGGAAGGATGTTTCCGGCATGATAAATGACGATGGTGACCGCGCCCACCAGGTAGATCACCACCATGAAGGGGACGATCTTTTCCGTGACGGAGGCGATGCGCTTGATGCCGCCCACGATGACCAGACCGGCCAGGATCATCAGGACGATGCCGGTGATCCAGGCAGGGATGGAAAAGGCGGAGGTCATGTTGGTGGCGATGGTGTTCACCTGGCTGGAATTGCCGATGCCGAAGGAAGCCAGCACGGCGAAGACGGAGAACAGGACGGCCAGGACGCGGCCGATCTGCTTACAGCCCTTGTAGCTGCCCAGTCCGTCGCGCAGGTAGTACATGGCGCCTCCGGCCCATTCGCCGTTGGCGTTCTTGCGGCGGTAGTAGATGCCCAGCACGTTCTCGGAATAGTTGGTCATGCTGCCGAAGATGGCGGCCAGCCACATCCAGAAGATGGAGCCGGGGCCGCCGGAAACGATGGCCGTCGCCACACCGGCGATATTGCCCACGCCCACGGTGGCGGCCAGGGCGGTGCAGAGGGCCTGGAACTGCGAGATGGCGCCCTTGTCCTCCACATGGCCGGAAATGTTCTTGTGGAAAATGCTGCCGATGGTGTTCTTCATCCAGTGGCCGAAATGGGAGAACTGGAAGCCCTTTGTCATGACTGTCATCAGAACGCCGGTGGCGATCAGCAGCGTCAGCACCGGGATGCCCCAGACGAAGCCGTTGATGGCGCCGTTGATCTCAGAGATTTTGTCGATCATAATGTTTTCCTCCTCATGAAAAATGGATCGCGGGCCGCAGACCTGCGCAGATACGGAAGCGCCGCGGGCGGCCGCATGATGAGCAGCGGCGGACGGGACGCGAAAAAGCGTAAAAAAGAAGCAGTTCCGCTGCGGCAGAACTGCAAAACACGCAATACAGACACTGCACACTGGCAGGACGCCATTGTCCCGTGACCGTTGATCAAATTATGTACTATTATAACGTGGTAAAGCGTTAAAAGCAAGCTTTTTTTCCGGGGAAAACCGCACAAGAATTTTCGAAGGGAAGCGGATCCATCCGGGATTTTTGACAAAATCCCGGATTTTGCGGCTTCTTCCGGCAGCCCGCCAGCCGGTCAGAATTTCTTCCAGGTGTTTTTGGAGAACAGCAGGAGCAGGGGGAACAGCTCCAGCCTTCCGGCCAGCATATCGAAGATCAGCACCAGCTTGGAGAAGGAGGAAAAGACGGTGAAATTGCCCGTCGGCCCCACCAGCTCCAGGCCCGGACCGATGTTGTTCAGCGTGGCCGCCACCGCCGTGAAGTTGGTGACAAGGTCCAGATCGTCCAGGGAGACTAAGAGCAGGGAAAACGTGAACACCAGGATGTATACCACCAGAAAGACGTTGGTGGAGCGGATCACTTCATGCTCCACGGGACGGCCGTCGATCTGGATTTTTTTGACGCTCCTGGGGTGGAGCGTCAACTGCAGCTCCTTGGCCACGCTTTTGACCAGGATCACCAGCCGGGACATCTTGATGCCGCCGCCGGTGCTGCCCGCGCAGGCGCCGATGAACATCAGGATCACCAGGATCGTGCGGGAAAGCTGGGGCCATTGGTTGAAGTCCGCGGTGGCGAAGCCGGTGGTGGTGATGATGGAGGCCACCTGAAAGGCCGCCTGCTGGAGCGCCTGCAGAAAGCTGTCAAAATACGGCAGGACATTGATGCTGATGATCAGGACGGCGGCCAGGATGACGGCCAGCCAGGCGCGCACCTCCTCCAGCTCCAGCGCCTGACGGAATTTGCGGGTCAGGAGGAAGAAGTAGGCGTTGAAATTGATGCCGAACAGGATCATAAACACGGTGATCACCACCTGCAGATAGGTGCTGTAGCCGGCGATGCTGTCCGAGCGGACGCCGAAGCCGCCCGTTCCGGCCGTGCCGAAGGCGTGGGCCAGGGAATCGAACAGCGGCATGCCGCCCAGCACCAGCAGAAGCACCAGCGCGGCGGTGAGGAAGATATAGATCAGATACAGCACGCGGGCCGTGGCGCGCACCTTGGGCATCAGGCGGCTCACCGACGGGCCGGGGCTTTCCGCCTTCATCAGGTTCATATGGCTGCCGCCGGACATGGGCAGCAGGATCAGCAGGAATACTAGGACGCCCATGCCGCCGATCCAGTGGGTGAAGCTGCGCCAGAACAGCATGCAGTGAGGCAGCGCTTCCACCCGGGGCAGGATGCTGGCCCCGGTGGTGGTAAAGCCGGATACCGTTTCAAAGAGGGCATCGATGGGATGGGGGATGCAGCCGGAGATCCAGAAGGGCAGCGCCCCCATGCAGCTCAACACCAGCCAGCTTAAGGAGGTGCACACGAAGCCCTCCCGCAGATAGAAGACCCGGTTGGCGGGCTTGCGCAGGACCAGCGGGATCCCGATGCACAGGCAGAGGAGGATGGTGATGAGGAAGGCGAAGCCGGAGCGCTCCCGGTAGATCAGGGCGGTCAGGCCTGGCAGCAGCAGAAGGGCCGCTTCGATGTTCAGCACCCAGCCGATGATGTAGAAAACGATGGAATAGTTCATGCCGCGCCTACCTTCCCAGAATATCCTGAATGTCGTCCAGCCCCTTCTGGGTGGTGACGATGATGACCGTATCGCCCACCTGAATGGAATCCTGGCCGCGGGGAATGATGATCTCCCCGTTCCGGTTGATGCAGCCGATCAGAAGGTTCTTTTTCAGCTTCAGCTTCGCCAGCGGGATATCCGTGACCTGGGATTTCTCCCGGATGGCGAACTCCAGCGCCTCGGCCCGGTTGTCCAGGATCTGATAGAGCGTCTCCACGTTGCTGCCGATGGTGTTGGACATGGCGCGCACATACTGGAGAATATAGTCGGCGGTGAGATATTTGGGATAGATCACGCTGCCGATGTCCAGATTGTTGATGATGTCCGTGAAGGAGATCTTGTTCACCTTCGTCACCAGCTTGGCCCGGGAGTGCGCCTGGGCGTACAGGGAAAGCAGCACATTTTCCTCGTCCAGACTGGTCAGGGCCACGAAGGCCTCCGCCTCGCCCAGCCCCTCCTCCATGAGGAGCTGCCGGTCCGTGCCGTCGCCGCAGATGATGGTGGCTTCCGGCAGCAGCTCGGTGAGCTCTTCACAGCGGGCCTGGCTGATCTCCACGATCCGCACGTCGATCTTCATTTCCTGCAGATAACGGGCGGTATAATAGGCGATCTTGCCGCCGCCCACGATCAGAGCGTTGCGCACCTGGTTGGTCTTGAGTCCGATGGTTTTGAAAAAACGGGCCGCGTTCTGGGGAGAGGCCACGATGGAAAGCACGTCGTTGTCCCGGAGGATGAAATTGCCGCCGGGGATGGAGACGTCGCCGCCGCGCTCCACGGCGCAGATCAGGATATTGCTGTTGTTCAGGGAGGAAATCTGATGGATGGGCTGGTCGCTCAGCCGGAATTCCGGGCGCACGCGGAATTTCAGAAGCTCCACGCGGCCCTTGGCGAAGGTATCGATCTTGATGGCGGAGGGGAACCGCAGCAGCCGGGAAATCTCCTGGGCGGCCGTGAGCTCCGGATTGATGATCATGGAAATGCCGAGCTGTTCCTTGATGAAGCCGATTTCCTGATTGTAAATGGGATTGCGCACCCGCGCGATGGTATGACAGTGACCGGCCTTCTTGGCGATCAGACAGCACAGCAGGTTCAGCTCGTCCTGTCCGGTGACGGCGATGAGGATGTCCGCCTCCCGGATGCCAGCATCCCGCAGGACGCCGATGGAAGCGCCGTTGCCGGTGATGCGCAGCGCGTCCAGCGATTCCGGAATGGCCTGGATCTTGGCCGGGGATTCGTCCACCAGCACGATATTGTGGTTCTCCGCGGACAAAAGCTCCGCCAGCGTCATGCCGACCTTGCCGCAGCCGATGATGATGATGTTCATGTATCTTCGATACCCCTTCTCTGGAAAAACAAAAAAAACGTCCCTCTTCAATATGAATTATTATAACAGCTTTATGGAAAAAAACAAGATTTCCCGTTTCTTTTGTGGATTTCCGGCATCCTTACAGCAGTTTCCTGACATCCTTGCAGCAGTCTTCCGACATCCGCTGCCGATGCGGTTGCTGTTTCGGCGGAGCTGCTGTATACTATAGACATCTTCACAATTGAGGAAGGAGAATGCGTCATGAAGAGAAAACTGTCTGTTTTTGTTTTATGCCTCATATGCCTGTCCCTGTTCCTTGCCGCATGCGGGAAGGGAAAAGAGGAGGTCCGGCTCGAGGCGCTGGAGAAGAATGAGGCGCTGATCGCCGGCGCCGTCCCCTGCTGTACGCTGGAGGAGGCGCAGAAGGCCGGGCTTTCCTTCGGAGAGGAGCCCTTTGATATGCAGGAGAATGATGAAAAGGGACTGGAAAGCGTCACCTATCTGCTGCAGCTTGAGGATCATCCGCTCGAAATCGCGGGGTGTCAGCCCAAAAGCTGTTTTTTCCAGTTCATCAACGGAAAGCTGTCAAATATCACGGTCGAACTGACCGATGCCGATTCCTGTGAGGCGGTGAAGGCGGA
>CANRMT010000139.1 GCA_947631815.1 uncultured Eisenbergiella sp. | reverse complement strand
TCCGCGCCGCCTGTCCGCGCCGCTTCTCTAGCCCCGCTTCAGGGAATCCATATACACCCGGCACATCATGTGAGACGGCTCGCACTTCACCGCCTCCCGCAGGAATCCCGCCGCCTTTTCGGTATCGCCCAGCCCGATATTGCCCAGCGCCATCAGGTAATAGCAATGAGCCCGATTCCTGGCCGTGTAATCCTCATCAAAGATCAGAAATTCCGGCAGGGACACCGCGAAGTATTCGATCCTGACCCGGTCCTCCAGATGCCGCTCGCCATAATCGATGAGCCGGTAGAACCGGGCGCGGGCCTGGCGTACCTTCCCCAGCTTCAGAAAGGCCAGTCCCTGATAGAGGATCATGTCGGCGGGCTGATCGTTGTAGTACATGGCCCCGGCGGGTTCGTCCGTGCCGACGGTGGCCGTCTCGAAGCATTCCTGCGCCTCCTGCGCGCGGCCCTGTCCCTCCAGCGCCAGTCCCAGATGATAATACAGATGGTTGTCCTTGGTGCCCTCCAGCTTGCCTTCGCCCAGATTTTCCGGGTAGACCAGCGCCTGTCTCAGCAATTCTTCCGCCTTTTTGAAATCCTTTTCCCGCAGGTCCTGCTTCGCCAGCTCCAAAAGGGCCAGCGTGTACTGCGTGGTGATCTTGCCTTCTCCGCCCTCCCAGGGATGGAACCTTCTGCCCATAATGCAGTCATATGCCTTCTGATGATCCCCGCAGAGGTTCACCAGCGTGATGTATTCGATATAAAGATCGTCCCGGCCCCCGATGAGCTCCGGATGGGCCTCGTAATCCGCCAGCCGTTCTCCGAAGCTCCAGCCCAGCTTTTTATGAAGCTGATCCCGTTCCAAGAAAATGCGGACGTCCGAAGGATCCAGCGCGAACGCCCTCTCCATGGCCGCCTCCGCCTTCCCGGGATCCTTGCATTTATTATAATAAACCAGCGCCAGATTGCGCCAAACAGTAGGAAACGCGCCGTCAGCCTCCGCGGAGGTCTCCCACAGCGCCAGCGATTCCTCCCACTGCTGCCTGTCGTAAAACAGATCGCCCAGATAGTAGGCAGCCTTCGCCCGGCAGCCCTGCCCGATGGCATAGCGCAGCACGGCGATATCCTCCAGCTTGTTGGGGAAACAGTAATCGGACGGCTGCCGCTCCGCCCGGCGCAGCAGTCCGGAAACGTCCTCTCCCATCCTGCTCCTGTAATACGCTTCATAATAGGTGAGCAGCGGATATTCCTTCGTGCAGGCCCGCAGGATGTCCACGGCCTCCGGGTACGCGCCGAACTCCGCGTAGTCCCTGGCGGTCATCAGATAATTGTCCGCGAAATCACGCATTTTCCGGTTCAGAGCGGCGCGCAGGGATGCGGCTCCGCCTGCGCCAAAGGCCGATGTTTTCGCGCCGTTCCCGTTCCGCGCCGCCGTTCCCGTCCCGATCTGCCCCGGTGACTGGACCGCCGCCCCTGCGCCGGTCCGCAGCTTCGCATCCTCCCCGCCCTGCGCCAGCAGCACCTCCTCATTGCCGGACACGAAATCGAAAGGATCCAGCTTCAGGTTGTCCGCGATGCAGGCAAGCGCCTCGTCTGTGCGGCCCGTTTTCCGCAGCAGATACGCCTTCAGCCCCCATGCCTTGATGTTGTGGGCGTTTTTCACCAGCGCCTTTTCGACGAAATCATACGCCTGGGCGTATCTGCCGTCCCGGCAGGCCAGAGCCGCCAGATAATAAAAGCCCATTTCCTGCTGCTCACTGCTCCAGACCGCCTTATAGAACGCATCGTAAGCCTCCTGCTCCCGCCCCTGGTAAAACAGATCCAGGCCCAGCAGATAATAGCTCTCGCTGTTGTAGGGATTGGGATTTTTCCAGGTCAGACGCTCCAGCGCCTTCCGGAAATAGGGCTCCGCCTTCGCAAACTGTCCCCGCCTCAGGAGCAGCGCCCCGTAGGCGTTGTTGATCCGAATGTCCCCCGGGTCCCGTTTCAGCCCTTCCAGATAATAGGGATCCGGCTGATAGGTGGCATGCCGGTACTGCTCGATATGCTGGCCAGTGAGGTAAAGCTCCTCATTGGTCATGATCCGCTCCGGCTCCTCCGCCGCCTGCGCAGGACGCGGCATCCGGGGGATCTCGGGCGGATCCGGCCTGTATTCCACCAGGCATGCGCCGTCAGCCTGAACCGCCAGATACAGCTCTTCTTCTTTCACGTCCCCCACCGGGACCAGCGTCTCATATATGTCCACTGGAGAGAGCTTCGCCCGCTCCTCCAGAACGGTCTGCTCCCCCGCCTTCAGCAGGATCCGCGCATTTTCATAGACGGAAGTGGCGTAGACGATCACCCGCGCCCTTCCGTCCTCTACGGAAAGATGCACCGCCGCCTGTGCGGTGGCGTTCTTCACCTGTCCCAGCGCCTTATAGGGCATAAAATACTGCGTAAAGGTCTTTTCCTCACAGGGCTTCAGCCAGGAAAAATCCGGTTGATTGTCGGTGAACATCCCCGTCATCAGCTCGATATAGGGGCCGTCCTCGTCCGTCAGGTTCCGGTCCCAGGCCTTTCCGAAATCCCCGCAGCCCCAGGTCCACTGTTTTTTGCCGGGCGAAATGTGATGGTCCGCCACGTGGAGCACGCCCGCGCCCACGCCGTAATCGTAGCCGCCTACGAAATCGTATCTGGATTTTTCCGCCATGTAGGAGGTGGGCACCGGGATATTTTTATACCGGGAAATGTCCACGCCCTCGCTGTAATCCTTTTTATAATATACGCCCGTGGCGATGGGGAACCGGGACACGTCCCGCTTGCCGTGATCCATCACCGCATGCACGTCGGGCGGGAAAACGGACTGGGTATTGTCGTTGACCGCCACCGCCGGATTGGCCCACCAGAGAAAAGTCTGGGGCAGGCCGGTGCGGTTGTAGAGCTGGCCCGTGATCTCGATATAGGCCTTGCCGGGATACAGCGCGATCTTCATCAGCCCCTTGGTGCCGTACATCTGGTCCACGTCGTGCAGCAGCACACAGCAGCTCCCGTCCGGCTCCTCCGATATCAGCCAGTCCACCGGCAAAAACGTGGTGGGACGGTGATGCTGGGGCCAGTTGAACTCGATGCCGCCGGAGATCCAGGGACCGGTGAGCCCCACCAGCGCCGGTTTGATCACCCGGTTGTAATAGACGAAATCGTAGCCGTTGGTCTTATCGTAGGCCCGCTGAATCCTGCCTCCCAGCTGGGGAAGCACCATGACGCGGATGTATTCGTTTTCCAGAAAGACCGCCTCATATTCCTTATCCGTCTTCACGTCGCTGATCTTTTCCACCGTCGGATAGGGATACACCTTGCCGCTGCTGCCCTGATACACCCGCTTGTCCAGAAAGATCGGATTTTTCTCCGCCTCTCCGATCTCATAGGTGGGGATTACGACCTTCTCCGACCAGACCTTTGCCCGTTCCATTCCGCTCACCCTTCCTTTCTCTCCAGCCAAATCTCATAGACCGGCCGGACCTCTATGTCCTCCAGCGCTCCGACGCTGGCATCCGCCTGTTCCCTGCGCGCCGCCATGGCGGACTCCACGTTCACCTGGACGCCCTCCCGCAGAGGCGTGATGTAAACGGTCATTTCCTGCTCCTCCAGCTCCTTCGCGAAATCCGAAAGGCCGATCTCCCAGGGCGCTCCGTTGCAGAAATTGTCGTGGATCATTTGCCCGCCTAAGAACGCGCACCCGATATCGCCCCGATAACGGATCCGCAGCAGCGCGTCCTTACAGCCGTCCAGAAAATGGGGCGGGAAGGAGAGCACATAGCGGTTCGCCGCCGTCTGCCTGCACGCGGCGCTGATCTGTACGGGCGCGGTCCGGGCACAGAAAACGTCGAACAGGCCATCCTCTTCCCTTTTCCCCGCCATATCGGACATCCCCCTGGGATAGACCAGCACCCGGTTGACGGCCTGCGCCGTCTCCAGCCGCAGTCCCATTTCATCCTCCAGCAGATTTTCCTCCGTGAAAACGAGCCTGCCGTCCTGCAGCAGGAACATATCGTCCGCCAGCTTCCGGCTGAGCACCAGCACCTTGACGCGGATGCCCGCCCTTTCGACCGCGAAAAGCGCGGCATCCTTTTCGTTCGGGACCGTGACGGCTGAGGCGGCGTCCGCCTCCCCGGTGATCCGGGTCCCCGGTTCAAACACGAACCGGGCCTCCATCCCCTCCGGCCTCATGAAAACATATGTCGCTTCCCCGCCCGGCGCGATGCGGGCGACGGGCTGCGCCGAAGCCTGCACCAGGTCGATGCCGTCCAGATCGAAATGGAACGGCAGGACTGCGTTTTCCTCCGACGCGATGCCGAACCGCCAGGTGAGCGTCTCCCCTTCCAGCTCCAGGACGACCTCCTCCGCTTCCCGGTCCGGCATATGCCTGTGATCCTGGAAGTTGTTCACAAAGAGGAAGCCGCGTTTTCCGTCCGTGCGCGCCGCGAACCGCAGCGTCTTAAGGTCCGTGGGCTCGATCTGCGAGGCCCCTTCCGGGAGCACGGTCTGCAGCCCGCAGAGGCGCTCCCCGAAGCTCGCCAGAAAATAGTGGACGGTCTTCAGACGCCGGTAGGATTCCCGCTCCTGCCCGAACTCGCCCAGCGCGGCCTGATAATCGTAGGAGATCTTCGGCACCTGACCCTCGTTCAGGAAAACGCCGCGTTTCCCGACCGGATTGCTGCCGCCCTGGAACATGTAATAGCCCAAGAAATTGCAGCCGCTGCCCAGCTTGATGTTCGCCATGGCGTCCACGCTCTTATAGGGAAGCTGAAAGCGGTAATAATAGCTGCACATCATGCCGCCGCCCATCTCACAGCAGGCGTAGGGCCTGCTTTCCGGCGCATAGGGCGGCTTGAAGTCGTTGGTGCATACCGCGCCGTCCTTATGAAAATCCTGATAGATATACTCCTCCGTGGCAGGATGCTCCCCCCGGTAGGAATAGAACAGCCAGGGACGGTACGCGTAGCCGCCCCAGAGCGGCACCAGATCCTCTGGCACCGGCGCGCCGCCCCAGCCCGTACAGGTATAGAAGGCCGGGCGCAGGCCGCATTCCGCCGCCAGCTTTTTCAGCGCATGCAGATATGCCTCTCCCTCGTTCCCGCCGAACACCCACTCGCCGGAGATCCCCGTGGTCATCTCCCAAGGCGCGGAGGAATGCATATATTCGTTATCCAGCTGCACGCCGATGATCGGGCCGTCCTCCTGAAAATAGAGCCCGGCGGTCTCCTGTCCGATCCGCGCATACAGCCGCCTCACACAGTCCAGAAAACCGGGGTCCGTGGTCCGCGCCTCGAAGGGCTGCCCGTAAAGCCAGTCCGGAAGGCCGCCGTTGCGCGCCTCCCCGTGGGCAAAGGGGCCGACCCGCAGGATCACATACAGACCGTGCTTTTTACAGAGGGAAACGAACCTTCGGATATCCCGCCTTCCCGAGAAATCGAACACGCCCTCCTCTTCCTCGTGATGGTTCCACAGAACATAGGTCGACACGATGTTCAGCCCGCACAGCTTCATCTTGATCAGCTCATCCTCCCAGCGCGCGTCCGACATGCGGCTGAAATGGAATTCCCCGCTGACGCCGAAAAAAGGGCGGCCGTTCCGGGTCATGTAATAATTGGTAAAGGCGAACTCCTCCCCCGAGGCGCTTTCCCCCCGGAAATTCTCA
>CANRMT010000138.1 GCA_947631815.1 uncultured Eisenbergiella sp. | reverse complement strand
CATTTTCCCGGAAAACCTCTTGACATGCGTCAAAGCCCGGTTGTATACTGAGAACCACTGAACGATATCGGTTGAAAAGACTGTGACGAAGCCAGTAAGCTGTGTCTGAAAGCCCCAGAGAGCCGGAGCAGGTGCGAACCGGCGCGAGTACGGACAGCCCAAGATCCCTTCCGAGTCGCAGCGCCGAACGATCCCGTGCCCGACTGTACCGGCGGAGGAATGACCGCCGCATACGGCGCGCAGGCTCCAGTAGGCTCTGCCGCAGTTCCGGCGTTATCGGAAACCATATTTCCCGCGGCGCCTCCGGGCCGTGCGGGCGTATGCTGTAAAGGTGGTCGATGAGTCACGTCTGAAGCGGTGCCCCGTCCTTTTACAAGGACGGGGCTTTGTAGTTTCCGCGCGGGCTGCGCGGACAAAAGGAAGAAAGGAGAAGAGCATGTACAATAAGGTCGATACGAACCTGAATTTTGTGGAGCGCGAGAAGAAGATCGAAAAGTTCTGGCGCGAGAATGACATTTTCCGGAAGAGCATGAAGATCCGGGAGGGCTGTCCCACCTATAC
Source organism: uncultured Eisenbergiella sp. (assembly GCA_947631815.1). GTDB lineage: Bacteria > Bacillota > Clostridia > Lachnospirales > Lachnospiraceae > Gallintestinimicrobium. Next base: position 5,205 of record CANRMT010000138.1, on the reverse strand, counting down.
CTTTTACGATGGACCGCCCACGGCCAACGGCAAGCCCCATATCGGGCATCTGGAGACCAGGGTCATCAAGGATATGATCCCGCGCTACCGCACCATGAAAGGATATTTCGTGCCCCGCAAGGCGGGCTGGGATACCCACGGTCTGCCGGTGGAGCTGGAGGTGGAACGGCAGCTGGGACTGGACGGCAAGGATCAGATCGAGCAGTACGGCCTGGAGCCTTTTATCGACAAGTGTAAGGAGAGCGTCTGGAAGTACAAGGGCATGTGGGAGGATTTCTCCGGCACCGTGGGCTTCTGGGCGGATATGGACGATCCGTACGTCACCTACCACGACGATTATATCGAATCCGAGTGGTGGGCGCTGCGCCAGATATGGGACAAGGGCCTTTTGTACAAGGGCTTCAAGATCGTGCCCTACTGCCCGCGCTGCGGCACCCCGCTGTCCGCGCAGGAGGTGGCGCAGGGCTATAAGGATGTGAAGGAGCGTTCCGCCATCGCCCGTTTTAAGGTGAAGGGGGAGGACGCCTATATCCTGGCCTGGACCACCACGCCCTGGACGCTGCCCTCCAACGTGGCGCTTTGCGTCAACCCTGTGGAGAGTTACTGTAAGGTGAAGGCCGCCGACGGCTATACCTATTATATGGCCGAGGCCCTGCTGGATACGGTGCTGGGCAATTTAAATAAGGAAACGCCCGATGTCCCGGCCTATGAGATCCTGGAGCGCTGTACCGGAAAAGAGCTGGAATATAAGGAATACGAGCCGCTGTTCGACTGCGCGGTGGAGATCTGCAAAAAGCAACAGAAGAAGGCATTTTATGTGACCTGCGATTCCTATGTCACGCTGACCGACGGCACCGGCGTGGTGCATATCGCGCCTGCTTTCGGTGAGGACGATGCCAATGTGGGCCGGATCTACGACCTGCCCTTCGTACAGTTGGTCAACGGCAAGGGCGAGATGACGGAGGAGACGCCCTGGGCCGGTGTGTTCGTGAAAAAGGCCGATCCCATGGTGCTGGAAGCGCTGGAGAAGGCGGGCCTTCTGTTTTCCGCGCCCAAATTCGAGCACAGCTATCCCCACTGCTGGCGCTGCGATACCCCTCTGATCTATTACGCGAGAGATTCCTGGTATATCCGGGAGACCGCGGTGCGGGACGATCTGGTCCGCAACAACAATACGGTCAACTGGATCCCGGATTCCATCGGCAAGGGCCGGTTCGGCAACTGGCTGGAGAACATTCAGGACTGGGCCATCTCCCGGAACCGCTATTGGGGCACCCCTCTGAACATCTGGGAGTGCGGCTGCGGCTATCAGCACTGCGTGGGCAGCAGGCAGGAGCTGGCCGAGATGAGCCGCGATCCGAAGAGCGCCGAGGTGGAGCTGCACCGTCCCTATATCGACGAGGTGACGCTGGTCTGCCCGAAGTGCGGCGGACAGATGCACCGGGTGCCGGAGGTCATCGACTGCTGGTTCGATTCCGGCGCCATGCCCTTTGCGCAGCACCATTATCCGTTTGAAAACAAAGAGCTGTTCGAGCAGCAGTTCCCGGCTCAGTTCATTTCCGAGGCCGTGGATCAGACCCGGGGCTGGTTCCATTCCCTGATGGCCGAGTCCACGCTGCTGTTCAACTGCTCTCCTTATGAGAACGTCATCGTCATGGGCCATGTGCAGGATGAAAACGGCCAGAAGATGAGCAAATCCAAGGGCAACGCCGTGGATCCCTTTGAGGCGCTGGAGAAGTACGGCGCGGACGCCAACCGCTGGTATTTCTTCACGGTATCCGCCCCCTGGATCCCCAAGCGCTACAGCGGCAAGGCCGTACTGGAGGGGCAGCGCAAGTTCATGAGCACCCTCTGGAACTCCTATGCGTTTTTCGTGCTCTATGCGAACATCGACGGTTTCAACGCCAGCGAGCACGAGCTGGAATATGAAAAGCTGTCCGTCATGGATAAATGGCTCCTGTCCCGGATGAACACTATGGTGAAGACTGTGGACGGCAGTCTGGATGCGTACCGCATCCCGGAGGCCGCCAGGGCCCTGGAGGAGTTTGTGGACGATCTGAGCAACTGGTACGTGAGAAGGAGCCGGGAGCGCTTCTGGGCGAAGGGCATGGAGCAGGACAAGATCAACGCCTATATGACGCTGTATACCGCGCTGCTGACCGCGGCCAAGGCCGCCGCGCCCATGGTGCCCTTCATGACGGAGGAAATGTATCAAAACCTGGTGCGCAGCACGGATGCGGACGCGCCCGAGAGCGTGCATCTGTGCGATTTCCCGACGGTGAATCCGGACTGGATCGACGAGAAGCTGGAGGCCGATATGGCCGAGGTGCTCAAGGTGGTGGTCATGGGCCGCGCCTGCCGCAACACCGCCAACATCAAGAACCGTCAGCCCATCGGCACCATGTTCGTGAAGGCCGAAAAGGCACTGTCCGATTTCTATACGGAGATCATCGAGGACGAGCTGAACGTGAAAAAGGTGATCTTCACCGACGACGTGCGGGCGTTCACCACCTATACCTTCAAGCCGCAGCTGCGCACCGTGGGGCCCAAATACGGCAAACAGCTGGGCGGCATCCGGAAATATCTGGAGACGCTGGACGGCAATGCGGCCATGGACGCCCTGGAGGCGGATGGCGCGCTTCGCTTTGAGGTGAACGGCACGGCGGTGGAGCTCGCCAAAGACGATCTGCTCATCGAGATGAGCCAGAAGCCCGGCTATGTTTCCGAGGCGGACAATGCCATGACGGTGGTGCTGGACACCAATCTGACGGACGCGCTGGTGGAGGAGGGCTTCGTCTACGAGGTCATCAGCAAGATCCAGACCATGCGCAAGGACGCGGGCTTCGAGGTCATGGACCGCATCCGGGTCGCCGTCTGCGGCAATGAGAGGATCGCGGCCGTCACGGCGGCCAACCGGGACGTGATCGCGGGCAAGGTGCTGGCCGATGAGATCGTCACCGATGAGGCGCTGGCGGTGCAGAAGGAGTGGAACGTCAACGGCGAGACCGTGACCATCGGGGTGGAAAAGACGAGATAAGCGCTGCCTTGAGGAAATCTGCGTCTGATATGCTTCGATCCCTGCGAATACAGATTTCGGACCTGATGTCGGCCGCCGACGGGATCTGCAGCGCAAATTTGAGAGCCGCCGTGAGGAATGAGAGGATACGGCGGAGGCCGATACAGCTTTTTAAAAAGGGGTACCCAAATCGTAAAACCGGTTTGGGTACTTTCTGTTTCGTCCAAAAGGCGGCGCTCCTTCTAAAAATGTGCAGAGCGGCAAAAAACTCGTTCTAAAAATGTGCAGTGCACTAAAAAACTCGCTCATTTTTTGTGAACGCGGTTGATTTCCTGGCTTTTGCGGATATAATATAAACATAAGAAGCAGAGGAGGAGAAGGGCATGCTCTATCTGAAACGGAAAATCGATGCGTATCTGGAAGCCTGGAAGTCCGACCCGGACAGGAAGCCGCTGATCGTTAAGGGACCCCGGCAGGTCGGCAAAACGGAATCGGTCAGCCGGTTTGCCGGCAGGCATTACGGGAGTGTGGTCAATATCAACTTTGTGGAAGAACCGAAATATAAGATGATCACGGCGGACGGTTATAGGGTGGATGACATCATTAAGAATATCTCCCGGCTGGACCCGTCCAAGCACTTCCCTGTGGGAGATACTCTGATCTTTTTTGACGAACTGCAGGAATTTCCGGATATCGCTACGGCGCTGAAGTTTTTCAAGATCGATGGCAGATTCGACGTGATCTGCAGCGGCTCCATGCTGGGGATTAATTACCGGAAGATCGAGAGCAATAGTGTCGGGTACAAATCGGATTATGGGATGTGCTCTCTGGACTTTGAGGAGTTTTTGTGGGCAAGAGGGTACGGTGACGCCTTTGTGGACGATATGCTGGAGCATATGCGGAGCCTCACCCCGTTTAACGAGGCGGAAATGTCGGTCTGCAGCGCGCTTTTTCTCGATTACTGCATTCTGGGCGGGATGCCCGCGGTCGTTCGCGAGTTCATCTCGAAGGGAACCTTTGAGGGATCGCTGGAGACTCAGCGGCAGCTGATCGCGGATTATAAAGAGGATATCCGGAAATATGCCGGGGGGTTGGATCAGACGAGGATCCTAAATGTATTTCAGCACATCCCGGTGCAGCTCGCGAAAGACAATAAGAAGTTCCAGATCTCCAAGGTGGCTTCCGGGGCGCGTTTTCGGGACTATCGCGGATGTATCGAATGGCTGAACGACGCCGGAATGGTCAATCTCTGCTATTGTCTGAACTTCCCGGAGCTGCCGCTTCAGGGCAACTATGACGAGACCAGGTACAAGATCTACTTTGCGGACAGCGGTTTGCTCGTGGCGATGCTGGACGAGGAGGCCCAGGAGGACCTTCGCGCGAACAAAAATCTCGGCGTTTATAAAGGGGCGCTCTGTGAGAACGTGGTGGGAGAAGCGCTGGTCAAGTCCGGATACCGGCTCTATTATTATAAAAAAGAAGATTCCTCGCTGGAACAGGACTTTTTTGTCAGGACAGCCGACGCCCTCATCCCTGTGGAGGTGAAGGCGGCGAACGGAACGGCCAAGTCCATGAGGACTCTGATCAGCGGAGAGAAGTATCCGGATATCCGCTGGGGGATCAAATTCACGGGAGGCAATATCGGATACGGCGGTCAGATCTATACGTTCCCCTACTTCTGCGCGTTCCTGTTGAAGCGGTATTTATGACCCTTCCGCCTTCCCGGATAAGGCCCCGGCAGAAAGCAGGGTCACATCCGCCCTTGCGTATTCCATTTTCCCGGACCGTAGAAAAACGCCGGTCCTTAGCGAAGCGAGCCCTTTGGGCGAAGCTGAGCTTAGTACCGCTGCGTTTTTCTCCGAGCGAGAGCGTGTCCGGAAAAGGAATACGCAAGGGCGGCTGTGACCCTGCTTTCTGCCGGGACCTTATCCGGGAGGGGCTGACCGGCGCAGGAGGGCGGTCACGGCGATGAAGAACACGATCACCAGCATCCATCCGGCTCCCGTGGCGAGGGCCACGGCGGGCAGCCCCAGCCTGCCGATGAGCGCCCAGGAGAGGATCACCCGCAGGGTGAGGTGGAGCGTGGTGCCGAGGAAGGGGACCGCGACCCGTCCGATCCCGCGGAACCAGCCGACGAAGGCGTTCCCAAGGAAGCAGAGGACATAAAACAGCGCCACGATCTTCAGATA
>CANRMT010000137.1 GCA_947631815.1 uncultured Eisenbergiella sp. | reverse complement strand
GGAGGCTCCTTCCCGGAAACGGTATATGGGGTTGTACAGGTGTAGCTTCTCCGAAAACTTTCTTAAATTTTACCCCGGATATGTCAGAATGTCAAGGTCCCCGGACAGGATGTGAACGATTTCGACAAAACGCCCCAGACGCCGCCAGGTCCCCGAAAGGGTCCGCACAGCCGTCGGCCAGGCCGGGCACACATTCCTTTTCCGGACACGCTCTCGCTCGAGAAAAACGCAGCGGTGCTAAACTCAGCTTCGCCGATCGGCTTGCTTCGTTAAGCACCGGCGTTTTTCTAACGGTCCGGGAAAATGGAATGTGTGCCCGGCCTGGCCGACGGCTGTGCGGACCCTTTCGGGGACCTGGCGGCGTCTGGGGCAGGCGGGACCGAAAAAAGAAAAAATACTGTGAAAAGAAATGGACAGAGTATGGAAAAACAGGTATAATCTTACATGATGTCTTTCGGCAGTCGGAGTCGAGACGTGCCGAAGCCGTGTGCGCGGGCGTCGCGGACGCCGGAAAAGAGGCAATATGTCACATCGCCGTTATGATCGAAGCGTGTTTCAGAGCCTGGCGCTCATTTCCCAGTTCGGCATCACGATGCTGGTCCCCATGGCGCTGATGTTCGCGCTGGGCTGGTGGCTGGACGGACGCCTGGGCACCTCCTTTCTGGCCGTAACGCTTTTCTTCGCGGGCGCGCTGGCGGGGTTCGGGAATGTATACCGGCTGGCCCGTCAGATCTTCAGGGATCGGGCCAAAGGCCGGAAGGAGAGCGGAACAGACGGGAGGAAGGGCGGATGATCCCGTTTTTCGACAGGATCCCTTTTTTGAAAAAAGTAAGCGGCACGGTGAAGGAGATGTGGTTGGGCATCGGCCTTTGGGGGATCGCGGCGGGGATCGTGATCCTGCTGTTTGCGAAGGATAAGGCTGGCTGTCTGCTGGGCCTGCTGATCGGCTGTCTGCTGGCGTGCGTCTGTGTCTGGCACATGTGGAGAGCGCTGGATGCCGCGCTGGACCTGGGGGACGGGGCGCAGAAGTATGTGACGGTCCGAAGTCTGGCGCGCTACGGCGCGATCGTGCTGGTGTTTGCGGTCCTGGCTGTGACGGGGGCTGCCGATCCGCTGGCCGCGTTTGCGGGACTCGTGGGGATGAAGGCGTCGGCCTATCTGCAGCCCTTCGTCCACAGATATCTGGAAAAGAGGAGGAGGTGAGGGTATTATGCCAAATCAGGTGATGTTGGGGTCAGAGAATATCGATTTCATGATCCACGGCGTGTTCTCTTACCAGTTTTTCGGACATACGGTATGGATCACTACCACGCATATCTGTCTGCTCATCGTGATGATCCTGATCATCGCCTTCGCGGCCGCGGCCGGACAGGCGATGAAGAAGGCGACGGAGGTGCCGGGCGCGTTTCAGAACGCGGTGGAGCTGATCGTGGAGATGCTGGATAAGATGGTAAAGGCGGTCATGGGCAAAAATGCCGCGAAGTTTGCCAATTACATTGGCTCCGTTTTCATCTTTATCCTGATCTGCAACCTGTCAGGGCTGATGGGTCTGCGGCCCCCCACGGCGGACTACGGCGTGACGCTGCCGCTGGGCCTGATGACGTTCACGATGATCCATTACAACAAGTTCAAGCACAAGAAGCTCAAAGGCGTGGTGCGGGAGCTGTGCGATCCGTGGCCGTTCTGGGCGCCGATCAATCTCATCAGCTATGTCGCGGTGCCGGTCTCGCTTTCACTGCGTCTGTTTGCCAACGTGCTTTCGGGCGTGGTCATCATGGCGCTGGTCTACGGACTGCTTTCCTTTATCGCCATCGGCTGGCCTGCCATTCTGCATGTCTATTTCGATATTTTTTCGGGAGCGATACAGACCTATGTGTTCTGTATGCTGACCATGACCTATGTGACGGACGCCATCGGGGAGTCCTGACGGCCTGGCGGACGATGTTTTGTACCTGGCGGCGAAAAGGGAGATTTTTCGCCGTCATAACCGGATGAGATCCGCGGCTGCGGGTTTTGCATTTTCATAAAAAAGCCGCCAGGGGGCGGTAAAACGGAGGGAAAGATCATGGAATTCAATGAAAACTTCATTCTTGGCTGTTCTGCAATCGGAGCGGGTCTGGCGGTGATCGCGGGCATAGGCCCAGGTATCGGTCAGGGTATCGCGGCGGGTCATGCGGCTGCGGCGGTGGGCCGGAATCCGGGCGCGAAGTCCGATATCACCACGACGATGCTTCTCGGGCAGGCCGTGGCGGAGACCACGGGTCTGTACGGCCTGGTCATCGCACTGCTGCTGCTGTTCGTAAAACCTCTGCTTCCTTAACAGGAGCCGCATGCATTCAGGAAGGAGGCAGGAATCTTGCATATTTTTGGAACGGCGCTTCTGACGGCCGGAATGGAGCCCAGACTGTTCGATCTGGACTACCAGCTCCTGGCGGACAGCCTGCTCACCATCATTGCGGTATTCGTGCTGTTTCTCGCCCTCTCCTATTTCCTGTTCGATCCGGCCCGCAGATTCCTGCAGAGCCGTCAGGAAAAGATCGCGGGAGAGCTGGAGAGCGCGAAAGCCAAAGAAGAGGAAGCCGCGGGATTGAAGGCGGAATACGAAGCGAAGCTGGCGGATATTGAAAAGGAAGCGGACGAGATCCTCGGCGCCGCGCGAAAGAAGGGCCTCGCCAACGAGACCCGCATCGTCGAGTCCGCCAAGGAGGAGGCCGCGCGGATCATCGCCAGGGCAAATGTGGAAGCGGAGCTCGAAAAGAAAAAGGCCGCGGATGAGGTGAAGCGGGAAATGATCGTCATCGCTGCGGCGATGGCGGCCAAGATCGCCGGTGCATCCATGGATGAAGAAAAACAGAATGCCCTTCTTGACGAGACGCTGGCGGAAATAGGAGAAGGCACATGGCTAAGTTAGTTTCCCAGGTCTATGGGGAGGCTCTGTTTGATATTGCCAGAGAGCGGGATATGATCGGGCAGATCGGCGAAGAGTTTCGGGATATGCTGGACGTTTTTGCGGCATATCCGCAGTACAGGGCGCTTTTCTCGAATCCCCGTCTGGACGATGAGGAAAAAGAAGAGGCCTTCGACCGGGTTTTCGGCGGACGGATCTGCGGAGAGCTGACGGGCTTTTTCCATCTGTTGCTGAAGAACGGCCGGTTCGGCGAGTTGGAGCAGATTTACGGAGATTTTACCGAAAGACGGCTGGAATACGCTCGGATCGGCGTCGCCTATGTGCAGAGCGCGGCGGCTCTTTCCGCGGATCAGAAGGACCGGATCGAGCAGAAGCTGCTCGCGACCACATCCTATGTATCCATGCAGATGCATTATGCGGTGGATCCGTCCCTGATCGGTGGTCTGAAGATACGGATCGGCGACCGGGTGGTGGATTCCAGCATTCAGAGCAGACTGGCCGATATGAAGAGCAAGCTGATGGAAGCGCAGGTGTGACGCTTTTATCATAACCGGAGGAAAGGGAATAAATTCATGAGTTTAAGACCTGAAGAAATCAGTTCGGTCATAAAGGAGCAGATCGAGCGCTACGCCTCCCGGCTGGAGGTGTCCGATGTGGGCACGGTCATCCAGGTGGCGGACGGCATCGCCCGGATCCACGGCCTGGAAAATGCGATGCAGGGGGAGCTGCTGGCGTTTCCCGGGGACGTGTACGGCATGGTGCTCAATCTGGAAGAGGACAATGTGGGAGCGGTGCTGCTGGGCGCGGGCGATATCAGCGAGGGCGATCAGGTGAAGACCACGGGCCGTGTGGTGGAGGTCCCCGTGGGGGACGCCATGCTCGGGCGTGTGGTCAATGCGCTGGGACAGCCCATTGACGGAAAGGGCCCCGTGCAGACCGATAAGTTCCGCAGGATCGAGCGCGTGGCCAGCGGCGTCATCACCCGGAAATCGGTGGATACGCCCCTGCAGACCGGCATCAAGGCCATCGATTCCATGGTGCCCATCGGCAGGGGACAGCGCGAGCTGATCATCGGCGACCGGCAGACCGGAAAGACCGCCATCGCCATCGATACGATCATCAATCAGAAGGGCCAGGGCGTGAAGTGTATTTACGTCGCCATCGGTCAGAAGGCGTCTACGGTGGCGTCCATCGTCAAGACGCTGGAGGAGTTCGGCGCCATGGCCTATACCACGGTGGTGGCCTCCACAGCCAGCGAAATGGCCCCGCTGCAGTATATCGCGCCCTATGCGGGCTGCGCCATCGGCGAGGAGTGGATGGAGAACGGCGGGGATGTACTGGTGATCTATGACGACCTGAGCAAGCATGCGGCCGCATACCGGACGCTTTCCCTGCTGCTGAAGAGGCCCCCCGGCAGAGAAGCCTATCCCGGCGACGTGTTTTATCTGCATTCCAGGCTGCTGGAGCGGGCGGCGCGGATGAGCGAGCAGTACGGCGGCGGATCCCTGACGGCCCTGCCCATCATCGAGACGCAGGCGGGCGACGTTTCCGCCTATATTCCGACGAACGTCATTTCTATTACCGACGGCCAGATCTATCTGGAGACGGAGATGTTCAACGCAGGCTTCCGTCCGGCGGTCAACGCCGGTCTTTCCGTATCCCGCGTAGGGGGCGCGGCCCAGATCAAGGCGATGAAGAAGATCGCGGCGCCCATCCGCGTGGAGCTGGCCCAGTATCGGGAGCTGGCCGCTTTTTCCCAGTTCGGTTCCGAGCTGGACGCCGACACGAAGGAAAAGCTGGCGCAGGGCGAGCGGATCAAGGAGGTGCTCAAACAGCCTCAGTATAAGCCGATGCCGGTGGAGTATCAGGTCATCATCATTTTCGTCGTCACCAACAAATATTTGCTGGATGTGGCGGTCAGCGATGTGACCCGCTTTGAGACGGAATTTTTTGAATTTCTGGATACCAGATATCCCGAGGTGCCGCAGAGCATCCGCACGCAGAAGGTGATCTCCGAGGAAACGGAGACGCTCCTGCGGAAGGCTGTGGAAGAATTCAAGGCGGATTTCTGCCAGGAGGGAAGGTGATCCGGCAATGGCTTCCATGCGAGACATCAAACGGCGCAGGAGCAGCATCCAGAGCACCGGACAGATCACCAGGGCCATGAAGCTGGTCTCCACCGTGAAGCTGCAGAAGGCCCGTGGAAAGGCGGAATGCACCAAGGCGTATTCCGATTATATGTATAAGACCATGCGCTCCATCCTGGCGCGTTCGGACGGCATCCGCCATCCGTACCTACAGGGGGGCGAAAGCTCCAAAAAGGCGGTCATCGTCATATCCTCCAACCGGGGGCTGGCCGGAGGCTATAACTCCAATGTGGTGAAGCTCATCACACAGGGAGAGCTGGCCGGTGCGGATCTGGAGCTCTATACGGTGGGGAAAAAGGGACGGGACGGTCTGCTGCGCGCGGGCTATACGGTGCGGCTGGACAGCTCCGACATCAGCGAGGAACCCACCTACGCGGACGCGGCGGCGCTGGCCCGGGCGGTGCTCACCTCTTTTACCAAAGGAGAGGTGGGAGAGATCTGGATCGCGTACACCCGGTTTAAAAACACGGTGGTGCATGAGCCCCGTCTGGTGAAGCTCCTGCCCCTGCCGGAGCCGGAAGAGGAAGACGGACAGAATCTGCCGATGAACTTCGAGGCAGAGGAGGAGAGCGTTCTGGAGGCGCTGATCCCCAACTATCTGACGAGCCTGGTCTACGGAGGACTGCTGGAGTCCTGCGCCAGCGAGAACGGCGCCAGGATGCAGGCCATGGATTCCGCCACCAGCAACGCGGAGGAGATGATCGAGGATCTGACGCTGCTCTACAACCGGGCGCGCCAGAGCTCCATCACGCAGGAGCTGACGGAGATCATCGCGGGCGCGCAGGCCATCGA
>CANRMT010000136.1 GCA_947631815.1 uncultured Eisenbergiella sp. | reverse complement strand
TCCGGACAATATCTCTTTTTCAAGGTTCATCCGACCGATGAATCTGGTCGGCAGGCTCAAGATTCCGAGAGCCTATAATATAAATTCTTTTTTGCCGGATATCAGATCCCGCCAGACCGGAGACATGCTGCGGAGGCGTTCTACCGCCTCGGAGACCGCCCGGACCAGATAGTCCGCTTCCTCCGGCGTGTTTTCCTCGCACAGGGTCAGCCGCAGGGAACCGTGGGCGATCTCGTGCGGCCGTCCCAGGGCCAGCAGTACGTGGCTGGGATCCAGGGAGCCGGAGGTGCAGGCGGAACCGGAGGAGGCCGCGATGCCCCGATCGTCCAGCAGCAGGAGCAGCGCCTCGCCCTCTATTCCCTCGAAGCAGAAGTTCACATTGCCCGGCAGCCGGGGGTCCCTCGCGCCGTTCAGGACGGAGTGGGGAATCCGGGAGAGTCCGTCGATCACCCGGTCCCGGACGGCGGCCGTCTTCGCCGCATTTTCTTCCATGTGGGCGCAGGCATCCTCCAGCGCCGCAGCCATTCCCATGATGGCCGGAAGGTTTTCGGTCCCGGCGCGCCTGCCGCGTTCCTGTGCGCCGCCGTGGATCATGGTTGAAAGCGGGATCCCTTTCCGGGCATAGAGGACGCCCGTGCCCTTGGGTCCGTGAAATTTGTGGGCGGAAAGAGAGAGCAGGTCGATGTTCTGTTCCTGTACCCGGATGGGAAGATGACCGGCGGCCTGTACCGCGTCCGTGTGGAACAGCACGCCCCTTTCCCGGCAGAGCTTTCCGATGCGGGCGATGGGCTGGATGGTGCCGACCTCATTGTTGGCGTACATGACGGTGACCAGACAGGTGTCGGGGCGCAGCGCTTCCTCCACCTGCTCCGGGGTGATGAGGCCGTTCTCATGGACGTCCAGCAGCGTCACGGAAAAGCCCTGTTTCTGCAGCGCGTCCAGCGTATGGAGGACGGCGTGGTGTTCAAAGGCGGTGGATATGATATGCTTATGTCCTTTCGCCTCTCCCAGCCTGGCGGCGGAGAAAATGGCCAGATTGTCCGCCTCGCTTCCGCCGGAGGTGAAGGTGATCTCCCGGTCCGTGCCGCCCAGGGCCTTTGCGATGCGTTCCCTCGCATCGGCCAGGGCCTCCGCGGCCCGCTGTCCCTCGGTGTGAAGGCTGGAAGGGTTGCCGTAGATCTCGTCCAGATAAGGGAGCATGGCCCGGATCGCATGCTGACTCATCTTTGTTGTCGCGGCGTTGTCCGCATAGATTCTCATGACAGTGTTTCCTCGCGTTTTCCTGTGATCGCACAATGGCCTGAAAGGCCGTTCGGCAGGTCCGCTGGGGTGCCGACGGAGTTCGGTGCCGTTGGTCGGTGGCCTGTGCATTTCCTATAAACCTATCAATCAGGTTGGTTTATATGATACCGCAAAAAACATACCCTGTCAATAGGAAAAGAGAGCTTTTGGGGGGACGGAGAAGGGCTTGCCGCCGCGGTGAATTCACAAAGATTTCATATTTTTCCCGGGTCCCGGCGCTTGACAGGGGGAGGATGGGCGCATATACTTAACAAGTAAATTATTAACTGCTTAAGTAAAGGACGTGGCGCAGGGATCTGCGCCGTTTCTCCGGGTGCGCAGAGGAGGTGAGCATTTCAATGGAACAGAATCGGCAGGATGCGGCCCATGAGCTGTCCTGGAAATTCCGGCGGGCCGACAGTGCGTTCAAACGGGTCATCGAGCGGCGGGTGCGGGATACCGGCGTGTACAGGAGTCAGCACAGGCTTTTGATGCATCTGGCCTGCAGGCCCAACTGTTCTCAGGTGGAGCTGGCTTCTCATCTGGAGATCTCTCCGGCGGCCATCGCGGTTTCCTTAAAGAAGCTGGAAAAGGGCGGCTATATCCGGCGGGAGACGGATGAGAGCGACAACCGGGTCCATCAGGTGATCATCACCGAGAAGGGAAAGCAGGTCATCGAGAAGAGCATCGGCATGTTCGAGGAGACGGAGCTTTTGATGTTCCGGGGCTTTTCCGATGAAGAAATAAAACAGTTCGGCGCGTTCATGGACCGGGTCTACCGGAACCTCGGCACGGCCGGAAAGGAGATTTAGAACAATGAAACGGTATATGAAGTACATTCGGCCTTATCTGTACGCCTTCATCCTGGGGCCGATCCTGATGATCACGGAGGTGGTGGGCGAGGTGCTGATGCCGGCGCTGATGGCGGACATCATCAATGTGGGCGCGATCAACCACGACGTGGGCTATATCGTCGGGAGGGGCTTTTCCATGATCGGCGTGGCGTGCATGATGATGGTGGGCGGCATCGGCGGCGCGTGGTTCGCGTCCAAGGCGTCCATCAGCTTCGGTGCGGATCTGCGGATGGATCTGTTCAAAAAGATCCAGACGTTCTCTTTTGCGAATATCGACAGGTTTTCCACGGGCTCCCTGGTGACCCGTCTGACCAACGATATCACCCAGGTGCAGAACCTGATCATGATGAGCCTGCGCATGGCGCTGCGTGCGCCGGGCATGCTGATCGGCGCCATCATCATGGCGTTCATCATGAACCGGGAGCTGGCCCTGATCTTTCTGATAATTCTTCCTCTGATGATGGTGGCGGTAGGTGCGATCATCCGCATCGCGTTCCCGCGGTTCACCGTCCTGCAGAAAAAGCTGGACGCCCTGAACTCCAACATTCAGGAAATGCTGACCAACGTGCGCGTCATCAAATCCTTCGTGCGGGGCACTTATGAGGAGGAACGGTTCGCGAAGTCCAACGCGGATCTGAAACAGTCCGGTTTGAACGCTTTTTACATCGTGATCATCCAGATGCCCATCGTGATGCTGTTCATGAACGTCACCACGCTGCTGGTGGTCTGGTTCGGCGGCAATCAGATCCTGCAGGGCCGGATGCCGGTGGGCGATCTGACGGCCTTCACCACCTATGTGGTGCAGGTGCTTTCTTCCCTGATGATGCTGGCCATGGTGCTGCTGACCAGCTCCCGTGCCATCGCCAGCTTAAAGCGCATCACGGAAGTGCTGGATACGGAAGTGGACCTGAACGACTGGGATGCCCGCTACGGGCAGGTCCCCGTGAAAAACGGGAAGATCGAGTTCCGGGATGTGTCCTTCCGCTATTATAAAAACAGCGAGGAGAAGGTGCTGGACGACATCAATCTGGTGATCGAGCCGGGTCAGACCGTGGGCATCATCGGTTCCACGGGCTGCGGCAAGACCACGCTTGTTTCCATGATCCCCAGGCTCTATGACGTGGACGAGGGGAAGGTGCTCATCGACGACATCGACGTGCGGGATTATTCCCTGAAAAACCTGCGGGACGGCGTGGGCATGGTGCTGCAGAAGAACGTGCTGTTTTCCGGGACGATCCGGGAAAACCTGCAGTGGGGCGACGAAAACGCTTCGGAGGAGGCGCTGGTCGCCGCGTCGCAGGACGCCCAGGCGGATTCCTTCGTGAAAAGCTTTACGGAAGGATATGAGACCGAGCTGGGACAGGGCGGCGTCAACGTGTCCGGCGGTCAGAAGCAGCGGCTCTGTATCGCCAGGGCTCTTCTGAAAAAACCGAAGATCCTGATCCTGGACGACTCCACCAGCGCCGTGGATACGGCGACGGAGGCGAAGATCCGGGAAACCTTCCATACGACCTTAAAGGAGACCACCAAGCTGATCATCGCCCAGCGCATCACCTCCGTGATGGACGCGGATCAGATCGTGGTGATGGACGAGGGACGGATCGTGGGGCACGGACGGCATGAAGATCTGATGGAAAGCTGCGAGCCCTACCGGGAGATCTATGATTCCCAGATGAGAGAGGAGGTGCTGGCATAATGGATCAGGCGAGAAAAGAACGGCTCATCAAAAAATATGCCCGCGTGCAGGAAGATTTGCCCGGCGGCGGTCCGGGTCCCAGGCCCGGAAGAGGGCCCGGCAGGGGCGGAAAGGGCGGCCGGAACATGCCGGTGAAGAAGCCCCAGGATTCCGGAAAGGCCGTCCGGCGGCTGCTTTCCTATCTGCAGGGCGATATCCCGAGGCTCTGCGTGGTGTTTTTCTGCGTGATCGCGGGAACGGTTTCCATGCTGGCAGGCTCCTATATGCTGCGCCCCGTCATCAACAGTCTGACGGAAGGCGCTACGCCGCAGAAACTGCTGCATTCGATCATCGCCATGGCGGCGGTCTATGCCGTCGGCATCCTGGCACAGTATTTCCAGCAGCGCATCATGATCACCGTTTCGCAGGGCGCGCTGGAGAAGATCCGAAACGATCTGTTCCGGAAGGTGCAGCGTCTTCCCGTGCGGTTTTACGATACCAATAACCACGGCGATATCATGAGCCGTTTCACCAACGATCTGGACGCGGTGGGCGATATGCTCAACAATACCATCGTGCAGATCATTTCCGGCGTCATCAACATCACGGGCACGCTGTGCCTGATGATCTATACGAATATCTGGCTGACCATCGTCACCGTTCTCATGGTCCCGCTGATGCTGAAGCTGGCGGGCATGGTGGTGAAGCGCAGCCGCCGTTTTTACAAGGCGCAGCAGGCGGCGCTGGGCACGCTGAACGGCTATATCGAGGAAACGATCACGGGGCAGAAGGTGGTGAAGGTGTTCTGCCATGAGGAGATCGCGACGGAAGAATTTGAATTCCTGAACTATGACCTGCGCGACAAGCAGACCTTCGCGCAGTTCTTCGGCGGCATCATGGGGCCTGTGATGAACGGCTCCGGCCAGATCAGCTATTCGGTGACGGCCATCGTGGGCGGCATCCTCTGCGTGCTGCGGGGCTTCGACCTGGGCGGCCTGACGGTGTTCGTCAACTATTCCCGCCAGTTCTCGCGGCCCATCAACGAGCTGTCCATGCAGATGAACACCGTGTTTTCCGCCCTGGCAGGCGCGGAGCGCGTGTTTAAGATCATGGACGAAGCGCCCGAGGCGGCGGACGCGCCGGACGCGGTTGCGCTGGACCACTGCGAGGGCCATGTGATCCTGGACCATGTGACCTTCGGCTACAACCCGGATAAGACTATCCTGAAGGATATATCCCTCTATGCCAAGCCCGGACAGAAGATCGCCCTGGTGGGCTCCACGGGCGCGGGCAAGACCACGATCACGAACCTGATCACCCGGTTTTACGATATCGATTCGGGCAGCATCACCATCGACGGCGTGGATATCAAAAACATCAGGCGGGACAGCCTGCGGGAGAACATCGCCATGGTGCTGCAGGACACCCACCTGTTCACCGGCACTATCCGGGAGAACATCCGCTACGGGCGGCTGGACGCCACCGATGAGGAGGTGGAGGCCGCGGCGAAGCTGGCCAGCGCCCATCATTTCATCCGGCGGCTGGATAAGGGCTACGATACCGTCATCGAGGGCGACGGCGCAAACTTAAGCCAGGGCCAGAGACAGCTTCTCAACATCGCCAGGGCGGCCGTTTCCAAAGCGCCGATCCTGATCCTGGACGAAGCCACCAGCTCCGTGGATACCAGGACCGAGCGCCACATCGAGCACGGAATGGACCGGCTGATGGCCACCCGCACTACCTTCGTCATCGCCCACCGGCTTTCCACGGTGCGCAACGCCAATGCCATCATGGTGCTTGAGAACGGGGAGATCATCGAGCGCGGCAGCCACGACGAGCTGCTGGCGATGAAAGGCAGATATTACGAGCTCTATACGGGCAAGAAGGAGCTGGATTGAGTTGAGGCGGAGCCGGACCGGGGCTGAAATGAGGCCGGCTGAGGCGGCGGGCTGAAGCAGGATCGGACGGGATGAAACCGGCGGGCCCGCGGCCGGATATCTGTTAAAGACGGGAGAGCCGAAGCGGGAACGGATGGGACCGAAACAGGGTTACGATCCGGATCTGAACTTTGAATGATAGCACAAAAGGGACGCTTTTGCGGCTGTTTGACGGCCGGAGAGCGTCTCTTTTTTGCGGATACGGTGCGAAATCCGTGCGGTTCCGGACTTTTCCCCAAGGGGATCGGCTGCCGCCGGATGCGGCTGCGGCGGTCAGATCTGTCTCCCGGGGCCGGGAAAGAGAACGCCGAAAATG
>CANRMT010000135.1 GCA_947631815.1 uncultured Eisenbergiella sp. | reverse complement strand
GCATTCCTGCCGGTAGGTTATGGGAGGACCTGTTTGAAAACTACGGAACTTTCATAGTACTTCGACGGAAGACGGGTTGAAGGGGACAAAGGGCTGTTTATTGCGATGCCCAGTAAAAAAGCCACGGACGGGGAATATCGTGATATTGCCCATCCGATCAGCCAGGCGACGCGCGAGAGTATTCAGGCTATCATTTTGGACGCTTACGGCAGGGCGCAGGGGACGACAGAAGAATAATAACGATTTCCGCTCGGCATGTGCCGGGCGGCTGGAGCCCAAAAAAGGGGAGTAAAGAAAGAGGGAGCTGCCCGGCAAAAACACTTGCCGGGCAGCTTTTTATGTGCTAACATGAAACCGACGCGGACGGGAAGATCAAACCGGAGGGTGCGGGAAAAGTCCGGGAACGCGGCGGATGCGGCGTCATGCGCAGAGCAGGGAAAGGAACAGGGCATGTATATTATCGCGGGGCTGGGGAATCCCACGTCGGAATATGAAAACACGAGGCATAATGTGGGATTCGCCGTCATAGATATGCTGGCGAAGAGGCACGGCATCCGTCTGAACGAAATGAAGCATAAGGGGCTGCTGGGCAGGGGCATGATCGGGGGCGAGAAGGTGATCCTGGTCAAGCCGCTGACCTATATGAACCTGAGCGGCGAATGCATCCGGGCGGTGCTGGATTACTACAAGGCCGATGCCGCCGCCGATCTGATCGTCATTCATGACGATATCAGTCTGGAGGCGGGGATGATCCGCATCCGCAAAAAAGGGAGCGCAGGCGGCCATAACGGGCTGAAGAACATCATCCTTCATCTGGGCGGGGAGACGTTCCCGCGCATCAAGGTCGGCGTGGGCGGCAAGCCGGACGGCTATGATCTGGTCAATTATGTGCTGGGACATTTTTCAAAACAGGAAAAAGCGCTGATGACGCAGGCGGAGGAAGAGGCCTGCGACGCGGTGGAAATGATGCTCGCGGAAGGCGCGGATGCGGCCATGAACCGTTTTAACCGCAAAGCGCACGTGCAGGGGTGTGAGAATGAAAGTACTGATGGCTCCTCTGCGGGAGCTGGCGGAGTTTGAGGAGGCAGGGGCGCTCCTGCGAAAAGGGCGTCAGGTTGGTTTTTCCGGCCTCTACGATTCGCAGAAACTTCACATGGTTTACGGGCTGAGCGATGGTTTTTTTCAGAAGATCATCGTTACTTTCAGTGACAAAAGAGCGCGGGAGATCTGCGAGGAATACCGCTTTTACGAACCGAACGTTCAGCTGTATCCCGGCCGGGATCTGATCTTTTATCAGGCGGATGTGGCGGGCAGCGCGCTGACGCGGGAGCGGATGACAGTGCTCAAGGCGCTGCTCTCCGGGACGCCGGTGACGGTGGTCACCACCATCGCGGCGCTGATGACGCCGCAGGTGCCTCTGGAGGAGGTGGCGTCAAAGGTCTTGAGCATTGACGGAAATTCCGTTGTGGAGGAGGAGAAACTCGCCCAAAGGCTGGTGGAAATGGGCTATGAGAAGACCTGGCAGGTGGAGCGGCCCGGACAGTTTTCCATGCGGGGCGGTATTGTGGATATTTTCGATATGACGGAGGAGAATCCGTTCCGGATCGAGCTGTGGGGGGATGCCGTGGAGTCCATCCGCATCTTCGATGTGCTTTCCCAGCGCTCCATCGAGACGCTGGACCGGGTGCTGATCTTTCCGGCGACGGAGATGATGCTGTCCCCGGGACGGATGCGGGACGGCTTTGCAAGGATCGAAAAGGAGGCACGGCAGTTCGTCGGAAAGCTGACGGAGGCGGGAAAGCTGGAGGAGGCGTCCCGGATCGGGACGCATATCCGCGAGGTGAAGGAGGGCGCCGAGCTGCTGGCCGGAGTGATGAATCTGGAGGGATTTGTCCATTATTTTTATGAGGAGACGGAATCCTTTCTGCAGTTCTTTGATCCCGCGCGCGGCGTGGTATTCCTGGATGAGCCCAAGCGGCTGTGCGAGACGGCGGAGGCGCTGGAGACGGAGTTCCGGGAGAGCATGGCCCAGCGGCTGGAAAAGGGCTATATCCTGCCGGGTCAGGCCTCGCTTTTGTGCCCTCTCAAGGAGCTCTCCGCTTATCTGGGGCGTTACAGGGCCGTGTCGCTGGCCTCCATCGACGCGAAGAACAGCCTGTTTCGGCCGGAACAGAAATTCGAGATCGCGGTGCGCAGCATCGCATCCTATAACAACAGCTTTGAGGCCTTGCTGAAGGATCTGAAACGGTACAAAAACACGGGCAGCAGGGTGCTGCTGCTCTGTCCCTCCCGCACCAGGGCCAGACGCCTGGCCGCCGATCTGCGGGAGCAGGAGCTCACCGCCTTCTACACGGAGGATCCGGACCGGGAGGTGCAGCCCGGAGAGGTGGAGCTGTTTTACGGGCATGTGGAACGGGGATTCGAATATCCGCTTCTGAAGTTCACGGTCATTTCGGAAGGGGACATTTTTGGCGCGCACAAAAAGAAAAAACGCCGCGTCAGGCAGTACGAGGGCACGAAGATCCAGGACTTCGGGGAACTGAAGGTCGGAGATTACGTGGTGCACGAAACCCACGGCCTGGGCATCTATCAGGGGATCGAAAAGGTCCAGGTGGAGGGAACTACCAGGGATTATATCAAGATCAGCTACCGGGACGGCGGCAATCTGTATGTGCTGGCTACGGGGCTGGATGTCATTCAAAAGTACGCCTCCGCCGATGCGGCCAAAACGCCGAAGCTGAACAAGCTGGGGACGCCCGAGTGGACGAAGACCAAATCCCGCGTCCGCGCGGCGGTGGACGAGGTGGCGAAGGATCTGGTGGAGCTCTATGCCGCCAGGCAGCAGGGCGAAGGCTTTCAGTTTTCCGAGGACACGGTATGGCAGCGGGAGTTTGAAGAACTGTTTCCCTTTGAGGAGACCGAAGACCAGCTGGCGGCCATCGCCGCCACCAAACGGGACATGCAGAGCAGCAAGATCATGGACCGCCTGATCTGCGGCGATGTGGGCTACGGAAAAACGGAGATCGCCATCCGGGCGGCGTTCAAGGCGGTACAGGACAACAAACAGGTGGTGTTTCTGGTGCCCACCACGATCCTGGCGCAGCAGCATTACAACACCTTTCTCCAGCGGATGAAGGATTTTCCGGTGCGGATCGATCTGATGTCCCGATTCCGCACGCCTGCTCAGCAGAAAAAAACGCTGGAGGATCTGAAAAAGGGCCTGGTGGATATCGTGATCGGGACGCATCGGGTGCTGTCCAAGGATATGCAGTACAAGGACCTGGGCCTGCTGATCATCGATGAGGAGCAGCGGTTCGGCGTGGCCCATAAGGAGAAGATCAAAAAGCTGAAGGAGAGCGTGGACGTGCTGACGCTGACGGCCACGCCCATTCCCCGCACGCTGCACATGTCTCTGATCGGAATTCGGGATATGAGCGTGCTGGAGGAGGCGCCCGGGGACCGTCTGCCGATCCAGACGTACGTGATGGAATACAATGAGGAAATGGTGCGGGAAGCCATTTCCAGGGAGCTTTCCAGGGGCGGACAGGTGTATTATGTGTACAACCGCGTGAACAACATCGCGGATGCGGCGGCTTCCCTGAAGCGGCTTCTGCCGGAGGCCAGCGTCGCTTTCGCGCACGGACAGATGGCGGAGCGGGAGCTGGAGCGGATCATGTACGATTTCATCAACGGAGAGATCGACGTGCTGGTGTCCACCACCATCATCGAAACGGGGCTGGACATTTCCAATGTCAATACCATCATCATACAGGATTCCGACCGCATGGGGCTGGCGCAGCTCTATCAGCTGCGGGGACGCGTGGGGCGTTCCAACCGGGCGGCCTATGCCTTCCTGATGTACCGGCGGGATAAGGTCCTGCGGGAAGTGGCGGAGAAGCGTCTGGCTGCGATCCGGGAATTTACGGAGCTGGGCAGCGGCTTCAAGATCGCCATGAAGGATCTGGAGATCCGGGGCGCGGGCAATCTGCTGGGACAGCGCCAGCATGGCCACATGGAGGCCGTGGGGTATGATCTGTACTGCAAAATGCTGAACGAAGCGGTGCAGACGCTCAAGGGCGCTGCGGCGGTGCCGGATTTTTCCACCACGGTGGAGCTGGAGGTGGACGCTTTTCTTCCCTCCGCCTATATCGTCAACGAGCAGCAGAAGCTGGATCTCTATAAGCGCATCGCCGGTGTGGAGACGGAGGAAGAGCGGGATGAAATGAAAGAGGAGCTGCTGGACCGTTTCGGCGCCGCGCCGAAATCGGCGGACAATCTGCTGCGCATCTCTCTCCTGCGGGCGAAGGCGCACCGGCTCTATATCACGGAGCTGAAGGGCCGTCCGGGAGAGCTTCGGTTCCTGTTCCGGGCCGATGCCAGGGTGCACGGAGAAAGGATCCCGGAGCTGCTTTCCAGACATCGGGGCGCTCTGCAGTTCTATCACAAGGGGGAGCCGTCCTTCGTGTACCGTTACAGGCCGGGCGGACTTCCGGAGAGCCGGGCGGAGGAGCTGCTGGACCGGGCGGAGACGCTGGCAGAGGATATGAAACGGTATCTGCTGTGAGACTGCGGCCGGGGGCAAATGTCTGGGAGACGGGCTCTGCTGTGTATACAGCAAAGTGCATCGCGGCGGGACGCGCCGCGGCCGGGAGCGAATGTCGAGGAGGCGGGGCTCTGCTGTGTATACAGCGAAGTGCATCGCGGCGGGATGCGCCGCGGCCGGGATAAAGCGTCGGGAATGGGGAGCGATATGGGTTATCAACTGAATTTAAGCGGAAGCTGGGGACTTCGTCTGGATCGGGAAAGAGCAGGGCTCGAAAAACGGTATTATCTGGAGAAGGCTCCGGCTTCCGTTTTTTTGCCGGGAACGACGGCGGAGGCAGGATGCGGGACCTATAATGAAAAACGGGAGACCGGGACGCTGACGGAGTGTTATCCGTTTGAAGGTTATGCCTGGTTCGACAGAGAGATCCGCCTGTCCGGGCTCAGGCCGGGTCAGAGCGTCTGGCTGAGGCTGGAGCGGACCAGGATCTCCCATGTATGGCTGGACGGGCAGTTTGTGGGGAGCCGGGACAGCTTCGCGGCTGGACATTGGTTCGATCTGACGCCTGTTCTGCGGGGGGATGCCTCGAAAGGGGCTGTTTTTCAGGAGGCGATTCCCCAGGACGCTGTTTTTCAAGGCGCTGTTTCTCAGGATCCTGTCGGTTCCGAGAAATATGCTTCTCAGGGCTTTGCCCTGCCGGGAGCCGCTTTCCAGGGATCTGCTTTAAGCGGACCCGCGTCGGAAACGGATTCACAGGCTGCGGAACTGATACCCCACAGGCTGGTGATCATGGTCAGCAACGTGGGTTATAAGGCCCCGGGCGGACATATGACCTCGCCCGATACCCAGACGAACTGGAACGGTATTCTGGGGGAGATCGCGCTGTACTGCTATGACGGAGTGCGGATCTTCGATCTTCAGATCACGCCTGATATGGGGAAGCGCAGGATCGGGCTGGAGTTCGCCGTGGAAAACGGCGGAGCAGCCGGTGAGGCGGCGCTTCGGTTTGCCTGCGAAAGGGAAGCCGCCGGGCGGAGAGCAGGAAACGGAACGGGAAGTGCGGAGGACTCCGCATCGGATGGGATAGAGGACTCCGCGACAGAGAGGACAGCGCGATTTACGGCGGAAAGAACGCTGTTCCTGCAGGCGGGTGAGAACCGCTTTTCTCTGGAGGTGGAGATCCCGCCGGATTTCCCGCTGCTGCCCTGGAATGAATTCACGCCGAACCTGTATCGGACAGAGCTTTTGGTGGAGATGAGGCAGTCTGCCGCTGAAGTCAGAGGGCAGGAAGCCGGAGGCGGAAAATGGGAAACGTCCGCCGTGCAGTCCGACCGGAGGTGTGCCCGGATCGGTTTTCGGGATCTGCATACGACACGGACGTCGCTCCGGCTGAACGATCTGCCCATCCTTTTGCGGGGCAGGCACGACGGGATGGTGTTTCCCCTGACCGGCCATGCGCCCATGGAGAAAGACGCCTGGCGAAAGGTTTTCGCTGTGTCGAAGGAATATGGCATCAATCATCACCGCTTTCACACCTGCTGTCCTCCGGAGGCGGCGTTCGACGCTGCGGACGAGATGGGGATCTATCTGGAGCCGGAGATCCCCTTTTGGGGGACGGTGGCCGCGAAAGGCGAACCGGAATATGACGAAGAGCGGCAGACGTTTCTGCTGGAAGAGGGGTGGAGGATCCTGAAGGAGTTCGGCAATCATCCGTCCTTCCTGATGTTTTCCCTGGGCAACGAGCTCTGGGGCAGCCCG
>CANRMT010000134.1 GCA_947631815.1 uncultured Eisenbergiella sp. | reverse complement strand
GGGTCCCCTACGGCAATAAATCCAGGGAGACCGTGGTCCGGTATTCCCGGCAGATCGTCCGCTTTCTGCAGACCATGCCGGTGAAAGCCATCGTGGTGGCCTGCAATACGGCCAGCGCCTATGCGCTGGACGAGATCGAAAAAGAGCTGGATATCCCCATCGTCGGCGTGATCCGGCCGGGCGCGGTCATGGCCGCGGAGAGCACCCGGAACGGACGGATCGGCGTCATCGGGACGGAGGGCACCGTCGGCAGCGGCATTTATACTACATATATCCGGCAGCTTCGGCCGGACGTGGAGGTGCTGAGCAAGGCGTGTCCGCTTTTTGTCCCGCTGGTGGAGGAGGGGCTCTGGCAGGATCCCGTGACAGACGAGATCGCGACGCGCTATCTGAGCGAGCTCATCGATGTGGAGATCGATACGCTGATCATGGGCTGTACCCATTATCCGCTGATCCGTTCCACCATCGCGCGGATCATGGGAGAGCATGTGACGCTGATCAATCCGGCCTACGAGACGGCGAGGGAACTGAAGGGACTGCTGCTGGAGCGGGGGCTGGACAACACGACGCCCGCGCATCTGGGGGAGACCCAGTACCGCTTTTTTGTCAGCGACGGCGCCCAGCGTTTCAAGCAGTTTGCCAATTCCATCATCAAATACGGTATTCTGAGCGCGAAGGTCATCAACATTGAGGAATATTGAGAATGAACAGGGATGTGATGATTTCGGTCCGGGGCCTTCAGCTCCTGAACGGCATGGCGGACGGCGATATCGAAACGGTGCAGAAGGGAAAGTATTATTTCCGCGAGGGCAGTCATTTCCTGATCTACGACGAATATATGGAGGACTTTCAGGAGCCGGTGCACAATGTCCTGCGTTTTAAAGACGGAGAGGTCACCCTGGTGAAACGGGGGCTGGTGAACGTGCAGATGTTTTTCGAAGAGGGGAAAAAGACGCTGACACAGTACAATACCCCCTTCGGATCCATCATGATCGGCCTGGACACCCGCAAGATCCGCTGGAAGGAGGATCCGGAGGGGCTGCATCTGCGGGTGAACTATGTGCTGGAGGCGAACTATCAGTACGTGGCGGACTGCCGGATCCGGGTCGAGGCGAAGGCGCAGACGATGCCGGAGAGCCCGGGAGAGCGGGGCGGCGCGGGCGGGCCCGGCGTCTGAGGCGGCCTTTACAGCGGGGGCAATCTGTGCTATCCTGTCATAGGAGGCTTTTGTATAATGGGTGAGAATTTTGTGGAAGAAAAGCTCCGGGAGGTCGGGGAGGCCCTTGAGGCGGGGGACTTCGGCCGGATCAATTCCATCATAAACGAATCCGTGAACGCCGCCATCGACGAGGTGAGACGGCAGGTCGGCCAGGTACAGGAGCGGATGGGCTTCCAGACGCAGAAACGGACGGACAAAGATCCCGGCGGGGCGGATGCTTTTGCGGCGTACGGTCCGACAAAGGAGAAAGCGGATGCCGCCCCGGAGCCGCCGGTGGATTATGCGGCGCGCTACAGGAAGCAGCGCCGGTATTATTACGGCGGCAGGACGATATACTCCAGCGGCAGGCACGGCGGCAGCGGCGGCCGACCCGGCACAGGCGGGAACGGCGGTTACGGCGGCCAGCCCGGCGCGGGTGGAAGCGGCGGTTACGGCGGCCAGCCCGGCGCAGGCGGAGGCTATAGCGGTCAGCCCGGCGCGGGAGCGGACAGGCCCGCGGTGTACCGGAAGAACGAATTGGGGACGATCGACAAACGGAAGCTGTCGCCCAGCTATTATCGAAAGAAGGGGCGGGTGTCCGGCGTTTTGTGCACGGTGTTCGGCGGCATCGGCCTGGGCGTCTTTGGGACGGGTACTTTTTTTCTCCTGTTGGATCTGCTCACGAATCTTTACGGGATCACGGCACAGGATCTGCAGGGGACTTTGTTCATAGCCGCCTTTGCGGCAGTCGGCGGCATCCTGCTGAACCGGGGCATCGGCCTGCGGGCGCGGCTGAAGCGCTCGGAACGCTATCTGAAGCTGATGGGCGAACGGTGGTACATACGGCTGGAGGATCTGGCGGTCCGGACGGGGATGAGTCTGAAAAAAGTGCGCCGGGATGTGCGCAGAATGCTGAAGGCCGGGATCTTTCCGGAGGGGCATCTGGACGCGGGAGAATCCGTGCTGGTGCTCAATGACGAAACCTGGGGGCAGTATCTCCTGGCGCTGAAGCAGGAGGAAGAAAGCCGCCCGGAGGATACGGCGGACGTGCGGGAGGAGCCGGAGGCGGAACCGGCGGATCTTTCCGCGGAGCAGCAGATCGAAAAGGACGGACAGGCCTATATGGAGCGTCTCCGTCAGCTGAACCTGCAGATCCCGGGAGAGGTGATCTCCAACAAGCTGTATCAGCTGGATTATCTGCTCCAGCGCATTTTCATGGTGCTCAAAAAGCATCCGGAAAAATGTCCGCAGATGCGCAAATTCATGGACTATTATCTGCCCACCACGGTGAAGCTGGTGGAATCCTATGCGGATTTTGACCGGGCCGGGGTACAGGGAGAGAACATAAAGGGCGCCAGGGAAGAGATCGAAAAGACGATGGAGACCATCAACCAGGCGTTCGAGAAGCTCCTGGACGATATGTATCAGGATGCGGCCCTTGAAGCGACGGCCGACGCCAGGGTGCTCAAGACGGTCCTGGCGCAGGACGGATACGGGCAGAAGGATTTTGATACGGACCGCGCATGAACGCGCGGGATACGAGATATAAGGCGGTAAAGCCCCGGGAGGGTCCGGAATACGGACCGTGCATGAACGCGGGATACGGCCGCAGAACAAAAAAACGGAAGAAAGAGGGTATGACAAAATGGCAGCGGATCTGGAAGCATTATTAAAGGAAGCGCCCACGCTCACGCTGGAGCCTTTCCCGCAGGAGAAGCAGGAGGTCGCGGCGGAGACGGTGCAGAGGCCGGAGGCGAAGGATGCGGCGGAGACCATGAAGACGGCCCTGACGCCGGAAGAGCAGCGGATGGTGGATGAGTTCGCGAAGCAGATCGACATCACCAATTCCCAGATGGTGCTGCAGTACGGCGCCAGCTCTCAGAAGAAGATCGCGGATTTCTCGGAGGCGGCGCTGGGCAATGTGCGCACCAAGGATCTGGGAGAGATCGGCGACAGCCTCGCCATGGTGGTCACGGAGCTGAAGAGCATCGACGAGGAGGAGGAAGAAAAAGGCTTTCTCGGCCTTTTCAAAAAGAATACGAACCGCCTCGCCAGCATGAAGGCGAAATACGCGAAGGCGGAGGGAAACGTGGACCGCATCTGCAAGGTCCTGGAGGGACATCAGATCCAACTCTTAAAGGACGCGGCCATGCTGGACCAGATGTATCAGCTGAACCTGAACTATTACAAGGAGCTGTCCATGTACATCCTGGCCGGGAAGCAGAAGCTGGAGGAGGTCCGCACGAAGGAGCTGCCGGAGCTTCTGACGCGCGCGGAGGAGAGCGGGCTGCCCGAGGATACCCAGAAGGCGAAGGATATGGCGGAGCTCTGCAACCGCTTTGAAAAGAAGGTTTACGATCTGGAGCTGACGCGGACCGTTGCGATGCAGATGGCGCCGCAGATCCGCCTGATCCAGAGCAACGATACCGTGATGTCTGAAAAGATCCAGTCCACCCTGGTGAACACCATTCCGCTCTGGAAGAGCCAAATGGTGCTGGCCATCGGCGTGGATCATTCCGCGCAGGCCGCGAAGGCACAGCGGGAGGTGACGGATATGACCAACGAGCTGCTGCGCAAAAATGCGGAGACCCTGAAGCTGGCCACCGTGGAGACGGCGAAGGAATCCGAACGGGGCATCGTGGACATCGAAACGCTGAAGCAGACGAACGAGACGCTGATCTCCACGCTGGACGAGGTGATGCGCATCCAGGAGGACGGGCGCACGAAGCGCCGCGAAGCGGAGGCGGAGCTGGTGCAGATCGAGGACGCCATGCGTTCCAAACTGATGGAGATGAGCCGCGCAAAATAGGGCACAGGGCGCAGCCGCAGGGCCGTTTTTCCCGAAAATATGGGAAAAACGGCCTTTTTTGGCATCGCTTGTCCGGAATAAATCCCCTTTTCAATATTGCAAAAAAACGGCATGGTGTTATAATATCCTAGACAGACTGTAAAAATCGGCGGCAGAATATCTGCAAAACAGGCATTCTGCTGTTCCGGATCGAAAGGATCGGAAAACATTTTTTTCGGCTTTCGGTAGTTTTGGAATAGGAGCGTAATTTTTGGATGCGCAAAAAGCGTAGAAAGGCATACCGGCTGAGAAGGTACAATCCGATCGGCTACGAGACAAAGGCCACCGGATTGGAACGGCGCAGGAGGAGAAGGCGTCAGCTCATAGAGGCGCTCGCCACGCTGGGCTGTATCGCCGTTGTAGCGCTGGTGCTGACATTGGGCACGTCGGGCGTTTTTTCCTGGTATTTACATACATTGCGGCTGGAGCTTGGCGGCAGCGATCTGGAGCTGTGTCTGGACGGGGATCAGATGTCCCTGGTCTGGCCGGAGGCGGAGGATCTGGAGGATTGTCAGGTGTACCGGATGGACCCCGCGGCCGGGGAATATACGTACTGCGGCCAGTTCGACGGCACGGGCATGGTCCTGGACGGCGTCGAGGCGGGAGAGGAGATGTCCTTAAAGATCCAGGCCGTCCGCAGCGTTTCCCTGCTGGGACATGCCTTTGAGCTCAAGGGCTTTGAAAAGACGGTGACGGTCGTGCCGATGGAGCTGGATGCGCCCCTGCTGGTGAAGGGCACGGACAGCGAAGGCAATGTCATGATGGTGAGCTGGGCCACCGACGCGAGAGACAAGTATGAAGTGTATATGATGGACAACAGCGGCGAATGGAAGCTGCTTTCCATCACGGACAGAGGGCAGGTCGAGCTGAATTTCACGGATCAGATCAACGACGCGCAGTGGGACGGATCCGTGCGCCTGGCGGTGCGCGTCCGGCGGCAGGGGGACGATTATGTCCTCTACAGCGCGATGTCGGAGACGGCGGAGATCGATCAGAGCTATCTGGTCTACAACGACAGTGAGCTGGGGCTCGCCTGGGAGAAGACGGGGGAGTGTCAGTATCGTTTTGCGTGGAAGCGGATGGGCGGGGCCTACTATGAGGTCCAGCAGTGGTCGGAGCGGGATCAGGCCTGGGAGACCCTGCAGGTATATGACAGCTCCTCGGAATCGCTGCAGTACGAGACGGGGCGGCTCGCCTCCGGTTCGGAAATGCGGTTCCGCGTGATCGCATATGATGAAGTGTCACAGCGGGATGCGGGAGAATTCGTGACGGAACCGGC
The DNA here is from genome assembly GCA_947631815.1 of uncultured Eisenbergiella sp. GTDB lineage: Bacteria > Bacillota > Clostridia > Lachnospirales > Lachnospiraceae > Gallintestinimicrobium. Next base: position 1,009 of record CANRMT010000134.1, on the reverse strand, counting down.
GGAGATCCGTTTCCGCACGGATCTGTCCACGCTGTACTGCACGATCTGGCCCGTCGTTTCGCTGACCCTGACTTCGGGCTCCGACGGCTCGGGCGCACTGGCGCAGATCCCGGAGGGGACGGCGCTCTGCGTCCTGGGAGAGGAGAACGGGCGGTTCCAGGTCCGCTATCGGGGGACCTACGGCTATGTGGATTCTGATTACTGTATGATCAATCTGCCGGAATATCTGGGGGATCTGTGCGATTACAGCATCGAGAACAGCTATCGGTCCATTTTCCGGGTACACGGCTATGATATCCCGCGGATCACCGACACCATCGTGAAAGGCTACGAGGGGATTTATCTGGGCAACGAGGATTATCTCGTGCCTTATCTGTATCCCTGCACGGCGAAGCTTTTGAAAGCGGTCGAGAATGTCCGGGAGGACGGATACTGCCTGCATATCTACGACGCGTTCCGGCCCAACGAGGCGTCCCGTTATCTGTACAGCACGATGGAGGGCCTGATGAATTATCCGGTGCCGGAAAAGAAGGAGGCGGCCGATCCGGCGGGAACGGACGGACAGGAGATCGCCGCGGGACAGAACGGAGAGGGCGAAGGCCAGGAGGGCGGCTCTGCCGGTCAGGGCGTGTACGGCGGCCTGACGCCGGAGGTCCTCGCCATGCTGAAGAACATGACGCCCATGGAGCTGCAGATGCGCAGCATGACCCAGGCGACGGCGGTGGCGCTGGGGGCGCTGTCCGTGGATTCGATGATGCTGCTGCGCGGCATGAGCGCGGAGGAATTCGCCGTGTTCCGGTCGCTTTCCCTGGATTCCCTGATCGCGACGGGACTGTTCTACGGGGAGGACAGCGTCTTCCGTGCGGAGAACGGCTATTTGGAGGAGGAGTTCTGTGCGGACGGGAATGCGGACCGTGCGGCGGACGGTTCCGCGGAGGAAGGCCGGTACTATACGGCGGAGGGGACGCTTCCGGCGGTGGATCCGGCGACAGGACTGCCGATCCCGGCG
>CANRMT010000133.1 GCA_947631815.1 uncultured Eisenbergiella sp. | reverse complement strand
AAACAGAAAATGAGTGTGAAAAGGATCGGAGATATGACGGAAGCGGAAATGGCGGAGGAAATGCGCGCCTATCCGTACAGGCCCGACAGGGGATATGCGTTTATCAGCTATTCCCATATGGACCGGAGCCGTGTCTATCCGGTCGTGCTGGAATGGATGCGGGCGGGGTACAACATCTATATCGATCTGGATTTTGAACGCCACGGGAGCGACAGAAACTGGGTGGTGCAGATGCAGGACACGCTGGCGCGGAATGCCTGCCGCCTGGCCGTCTGCTTCAGAAGCTTCAACTACCAGCGCAGTTATGCGGGACTGCTGGAGCTTCTGACGATCAAGTCCGCCGATACGACCGACCGGCATGTGGAGCAAATCGGGGTGGATGCCGTCATGCTGGATCCGTCTTCTTCGGAGGATGGCGGGATCCCGGAGGAGCTGCTGCCCGCATATACGGACTCTTTTGAAAAGATGAGGCGTTCCATGGGCGTCAGGTTTGCCGGACAGAACACGAAAGAGCGGGACGCCCTGGAGGAAGGGCTGGGGGACTGGCTGGCGAGTATGTCTCCCGATACCCGAAGCCGTCTGGGGTATCCCCGCAGCAGCGCGGAAAAGATCATGAAAAGCATTGACAGCGCATACAGGGACGGGATGACGGAGTTCTTTCCCTATATTTCCAAGCTGGTCCGGAAGTGGTTTATCAGCCAGGACCTGAACGGCAACGATATTTCCCCGGATGCGGACGTCAGCTTCCGCTTTGAGCAGATCGGGATCGCTCGGGTGCGGGATGCCGTGGAGGTTTCCGCAGATGAGCAGGGATTTGTGGATGCGGCGCATGTGACGGAAGCGGAGCCGGAGATCATCCCGGACAATGCCGATACGGAATCGGAGCCCATCCCGGAGGATCCCGATATGGAGCCGGGGAGCAAGGCGGAGCTGTGCTGGCGCGACGCCGTGCAGGGCGATCCGGAGGCACAGAACAAGCTGGGCGGTTATTATGAATTCGCGGATCCGAAGAAAAAAAACGGCGTGAAACGGGATCTGCGCAGGGCCGTCAGGTGGTTTCGGGCGGCGGCGCAGCAGGGCCATGTCCGCGCCCAGTGCAATCTGGGTTATCTTCTCTGGAAGGAGGAGGAGGTAAAGGACCGGCAGGAAGCGTTGGAATGGCTGGAAAAGGCCGCAAAGCAGGAGGATTCCAGGGCGCAATTCTACCTGGGAAACTGTTATGAGGAAGGCGGGGAGTTCCTGGAGAAGGATGTCGATCGGGCCGCTGCCCTGTACCGCCTGGCCGCCGCGCAGGGGCTGGGGCGCGCGCAGAGGCGTCTGGATGAGCTGGAGCAGACCGGGGCAGGAACGGACGAGACATAATCAAAGATTATATCGAATATAATAATTATTGATTTTACTTATATGAATTTTATGTTATACTGTTAAGTGGCGCGAAACGGAAGGGATGGAACCGCGGAAGGGCATTCCGCACCGTTTTGTGCCACAAATACATTGTGCCGCATCTGCGGCAGAGGAGGATCTGTCATGGTAAAAGCTGTAGTAGGGGCCAATTGGGGCGACGAGGGAAAAGGGAAGATCACCGATATGCTGGCCAGAGAGGCCGATATCGTCATCCGTTTTCAGGGCGGCGCCAACGCCGGTCATACGATCGTGAACGATTATGGAAAGTTCGCGCTGCATACGCTGCCTTCCGGCGTGTTTTACGATCACGTGACGAACATCATCGGAAACGGTGTTGCGCTCAACATTCCGCTGCTCTTTAAGGAGATCCGGGAGCTGACGGACCGGAACGTGCCGATGCCCCATATCCTGATCTCCGACCGGGCCCAGATCGTGATGCCCTATCACATCCTGCTGGACGCCTGCGAGGAAGCGAGGCTGGCGGGCAGATCCTTCGGCTCCACCAAATCCGGCATCGCGCCGTTTTATTCGGATAAATTTGCGAAGATCGGGTTCCAGGTCAGCGAGCTCTTCGACGAAGAGATCCTGAAGGAAAAGGCGGAGCGCGTCTGCGTGCTGAAAAATGTGATGCTGGAGCATCTGTATCATCAGGAACCGCTGAAGCCGGAGGCGCTTCTGGAGACGCTGCATGAATACCGGGATACGGTCGCTCCCTATGTGGCCAATGTGTCCGCATTTCTGTATGATGCGCTGAAGGCGGGGAAGAACATCCTGCTGGAGGGCCAGCTGGGCACCATGAAGGATCCGGACCACGGCATCTATCCGATGGTGACATCTTCCTCCACGCTGGCGGCCTACGGGGCCATCGGCGCAGGAATTCCGCCCTATGAGATCAAAAAGATCATCGCCGTGACGAAGGCCTATTCCTCCGCGGTGGGCGCGGGCGCGTTCGTTTCCGAGATCTTCGGGGACGAGGCGGATGAGCTTCGCAGGCGCGGCGGAGACGGCGGCGAATACGGCGCCACCACGGGACGTCCCAGGAGAATGGGCTGGTATGACTGCGTGGCCTCTCATTACGGCTGCCGTCTGCAGGGCGCTACGGATGTGGCTCTGACGGTGCTGGATGTGCTGGGTTATCTGGACGAGATCCCGGTCTGCGTCGGCTATGAGATCGACGGAGAGGTGACGAAGGAGTTCCCGGTGACCACGAAGCTGAACCGCGCGAAGCCCGTGTACGAGGTGCTGCCCGGCTGGAAGTGCGAGATCCGCGGCATCCGCAGATATGAGGAGTTGCCGGAGAACTGCCGGAAATATGTGGAGTTCATCGAGGCGCAGATCGGCTACCCGATCACGATGGTCTCCAACGGGCCCGGCAGGGATGACATTATTTACCGCGAGAGCAGCCTTTGAAAACGAAGCATTTCCTGATGGCAGGTCGTTTCGGTACGGATATCCGGAGCGGACGGGTCGGTTATGATTGCGAATCTGGAATATTATAAAGTGTTTTATCATGTGGTGAAGTGCGGCTCCGTGACCGGGGCCGCACAGGCGCTTTCTCTGTCCCAGCCTGCGGTGAGCCAGAGCGTGCGGCAGTTGGAGACGGTGCTTGGGGTCACGCTGCTGCGGCGCACGCCCCGGGGGATCGTGCCCACGGCGGAGGGGCGTCTGCTCTTCGCCCATGTGGAAAAGGGATACGGACAGTTTGAGATCGGGGAAAAACGGCTCCTGCAGATGCGGAACCTGGAGCGGGGCGAGATCACCATCGGGGCGTCGGACATGACGCTGCGTTTTTTCCTGCTTCCCTTTCTGGAGCGGTTCCATGAAAAATATCCGGGCATCCGGATCAGTGTGACCAACGGCCCCACGCCTGCCACCATGGCGCAGCTGCGGGAGGGCAGGATCGATTTCGGCGTGGTGTCCGGCCCGCTGGAGGCGGAGCCGGATATCGGCATGCGGCCGGTGCGGCGGATCCGGGACGTTTTCGTGGCCGGGCAGAAGTTCGCTTCTTATACGGAACGGCCCCAGCCGCTGAAGCTGCTGGAGCGTCTGCCGCTGATCATGCTGGACCGCAACACCAGCACCCGCCGGTATGTCCAGCGCTTTCTGGAAAGCCGCGCGGTGTTCGTCAGCCCGGAATTCGAGCTGGCCACCAGCGATATGATCGTGCAGTTTTCCCTGCACGATCTGGGCGTGGGCTGTGTGGTGCGGGATTTCGCCGCGGAAAAGATAGCGTCCGGGGAACTGGTGGAGATCGTTTTCGACACGCCCGTGCCGGAGCGGGATTTTCTGGTGGCGTCGGACGAAAGAAACCGGCACAGCTGCGCGGCACAGCGGCTTCTGGATATGATCCTGGAGGAAGTATGATAAAGACGGTGATCTTTGATATCGGCAACGTGCTGACCGATTTCGGCTGGCAGAGCTTTTTCGCGGGATTGGGTTACGATGAAAAAATGAGCGCCAGACTGGCGCGGGCCACGGTGCAGAGCGATGACTGGAAGGAGTATGACAGGGGCTGTCTGTCGGACGGCGAGGTGCTGCAGCTCTTTCTGGAAAACGATCCGGAGCTGGAGGCCGATATCCGCAGGTCCCAGGAAGACCTGCACGGCATTCTGCTGCGCCGCGCTTACGCCGCGGACTGGGTGCGGGAGCTGAAGGCGCAGGGATATCAGGTACTGGTGCTCTCCAATATCTCGGATAAGGTGATGCGGGAATGCGCCGAGGCGCTGGATTTCATGGAGCTGGTGGACGGCGGGATCCTGTCGTATCAGGAGCGTCTCTTGAAGCCCATGCCGGAGATCTACGGACTGCTGCTGGAACGGTATCACCTGATCCCGGAGGAATGCGTGTTCCTGGACGATACGCGGGAGAACGCGGAGGCCGCGGAAAAGCTGGGCATTCATGCGATCTGGTTTCGGGACAGGCAGCAGGCGGAAGAAGAACTTCTGGCGCTGGGCGTGGGAGAGGACGGCGTATCCGCCTCAAAAACGTGCTGTACGCACATGGGGCATTCGTGATTGCTGTCCGCACGCCGGTTATCCGCAGGATGTCCGGTCATCGCTGCGGCACGGCGGCAGTGCGTCCCGGAAAGGAAAAGGACGGCTGTGCCGGGGCCGAAAAAGTTCGGATCATTTTTCCTCAGCGTTTTCGCCGTTTTTCTTCTGAGAATCAGGACCGCCGAGATCGAAGGACGCGATGGTATGGCGGTCTTTTATTTTGCCGTAAAGCCAGATATAGATCCACAGAAGGATCGGCAGGGCGACGGTAGCGATCAGGCAGGAGGAAAACAGGCGCTGCCAGCCCGGGAAGCTGCCGACGGCGGCAATCAGCGTCAGGAGATACAGACCGGCCAGAAGGACGACGCAGATCAGCGCCGCGATCTGTTTGGGGGATTTCTTTTTTTTCATGAGGGGCTCCTTTTCGTTTGGCGCGGGGAAACCGCTCTGCGCCGCAGAACGGGCGGAAGCGTTTCCCATTGGTGTTATCCCTACTATAGCGTATCCCGGAGGCGTTTTCAAGGGTTTGGTTTTTCTCACAATATGGAGGAGCAGAGACAGTTCACTATGGAAATCCGCAAGACAGTAATTCAGGATTTAGATGCGGTACAGAAGATCTATGCCCATGCCAGGGAGCAGATGCGCCTGAACGGCAATCCCGATCAGTGGGGGACCAACCGACCGTCCGAGGAAAAGATCAGAAAGGATATTCAGGACGGAAACAGCTATGTCCTGCTTCACGAAGGCGAGATCTGCGGGGTGTTTTCCTTTATCATCGGACCCGACGTGACATACGAAGATATAGAAGGCAAGTGGCTGAACTGTGAAGAATACGGGACCATCCACCGGGCCGCATCCAATGGGAAGGTACATGGAGTTTTCCGGCAGATCCTCGATTTCTGCCGGAAACTGGAGCCGAACATCAGGATCGATACCCATGAGGCGAACAGCATTATGCGGCATATCCTGGAAACGAACGGTTTTTCCGTGTGCGGCATCATCCATGTGGACGACGGAACGCCGCGTATCGCGTATCAGAAGATATTTTCTCCGGATGATCCCCTCTGAGCCTGCGGTTGCGGATCAGGGGGGAACGGATGGGCGCTGCTCCGGTCCATCCGGTATCGGTCGGTGAAAGAGAAGAAACAGGATCTTCCGGATCAATTCCTTTACCTCCGTGCAAGGCCCTCCACGGTGCCGCCCAGCTTGCAGAGGCGGTACGTTTGCCGTGCTCGCCGTTTTCGTAATACTTCAAGTTTACAAGCCATATCAGATATTGCGTAAAGGAATAAGACTTTTTTTATGTTCCCGTGCATGAAATTGTTTGAAAAAAGTATATTTCTGCCCATTGTTGCATCCTAAATACTGTATTCATATGGAATTGAAATGTTATCGAAATGTCTTGAAATGTTTGGTATAGTTATTTGAGAAGACAGTAGGAGGGCGGGAAAATGCATATACGAGAAATCTTTGATATGCTGCCGTTTATGGAAAGGAAAGCAGAAAACCGGAACGGTATTAGACCATGATAGATTTAAGGGATCTTTAGCCAAAGTATTTCGTGATGCCATAAGTTTTATTGAGAGAAATACAAAGACAGGATGGCAAAAAACTAAGGCTGGTGGGCGCGAGGAAGTAAGAGCATATCCCAAAGAGGCGATTCGCGAGGCATTGGTAAATGCGATCGCTCATAGGGATTACTCTATCGCGGGAACCCAGATTGATGTAGACATATACTGTGACAGGATAGAGATAGTATCACCGGGATCTTGGTTATTGCCTAAAAGTTATGCTGAATACCCTCTGGGATCTATTCCATCTATCCGCAGAAATATCATTATTGCCGCATGTCTTGACGAAGCTAATCTTATGGAACGTGGCGGAACCGGCTTTCAGACTATGATTGAAAGCTATAAGGACTGTGATGAAAACTTGCAGCCTGTTGTGTCTATCTATCCGGGCTTTTTGAATTTGCGTTTGTATGACAGGCTTTATGAAGAAAGTGTGATAGAAATTGATGATG
>CANRMT010000132.1 GCA_947631815.1 uncultured Eisenbergiella sp. | reverse complement strand
GAAGCGGAAAGACAGGGCAGAGGAACCGTTTTCGGGTTGTCCCGGAAAAGAAAGGCGGCGCGAACCGGTTTCGGAATGAATTTTGAAAGAATGCGCATACTCAAGGCAGAGGCGGCCGCCGACAATACGGGCCGCGGAAAGGATGGCTTTGGGTATGCGCATATTTTTGCCCGTGAGAGACGTACATGCGAGGGAGATCCTGGATTCCAGGGGGAATCCGACGGTGGAGGCGGAGGTGACGGTGGCAAATTCCGTCACGGGAGAACTGGTCTGCGGGAGGGCCAGCGTTCCTTCCGGCGCGTCCACCGGCCGGTTTGAAGCGGTGGAGCTGCGGGACGGAGAGGTCCGGTATTTCGGTCTGGGCGTGCGCCGGGCGGTATCCCATGTGAACACCAAGCTGAAGGCGGCCCTGCTGGGGAAGGACGCCTCCTGCCAGAGAGCGCTGGACGAATGTATTCTGGAATGCGACGGCACCCAGAACAAGGAAAACCTGGGGGCCAATGCCTGTCTGTCGGTGTCCATGGCTGCGGCCCGGGCCGCGGCGGACGCGCTGCATCTGCCCCTGTACCAGTATCTGGGCGGCATTCACACGGCAGCGCTGCCCATGCCCATGATGAATATCCTGAACGGCGGGAAGCACGCGGACAACACGGTGGATCTGCAGGAATTCATGATCGCGCCCGTGCGTGCGGAGAGCTTCGCCGAAGGACTGCGGATCTGTGCGGAGGTGTACCACAATCTGAAGGGGATCTGCCGGGAAAAGGGTCTGTCCACCGGCGTGGGGGACGAAGGCGGCTTCGCGCCGGATCTGCCGGATGCGGAGAGCGTGCTGTCCCTGCTCGTGGAGGCGGTGCGCAAAAGCGGCTATGAGCCGGGAACGGATATCCGGATCGCCATCGACGCGGCGGCCAGCGAGCTGTACGACGAGAAGCTGGGGGCCTATCTTTTTCCGGGGGAGAGCCGCATGAAGGGCCATCAGGTGACCAGGAGCACCGAGGACATGATCTCCTATTATGAATGGCTGGCGGAGCAGTTCCCCATCTTTTCCCTGGAGGACGGTCTGGACGAGGACGACTGGGACGGCTGGCAGCGGCTGACGCAGCGCCTGGGGAAAAAGCTCCAGCTGGTGGGGGACGATCTGTTCGTCACCAATCCCAAACGGCTGTCCGCGGGCATCGAGCTGCACGCGGCCAACGCCATCCTGGTGAAGGTCAATCAGATCGGCACGCTGACGGAGGCCTTCGCGGCGGTGCGGCTGGCGAAGGAGAACGGGTATCAGACAGTGATCTCCCATCGCAGCGGCGAGACGGAGGATCCCTTCATCGCGGATATCGCGGTGGCGGTCAACGCCGGGCAGATCAAAACCGGCGCGCCCTGCCGCATGGAACGGGTCGCCAAATACAACCGGCTTCTGCGCATCGAGGAGGAGCTGTACGGCCGCACAGCGCGGGACACCGTGTAAAAAAGCGCGCCGCATGACACCCCGGCAGGGCCGCGGCACGGAAAACGGCGCAGCCCCGGTACGGACCTGCATCATCCGCCCACAGCCCTTCCTGCCCGAAGCTGTCCGGGAATACGGGAAACTCGCTTCGCTCAGACAGCCCGTATTCCCGGACACGGGCCGGAAGGACCGCTGGCGGATCTTTTGATGCAGGTCCGTAAATGGGGCTGTGCGTTTTCCGTGCCGCGGCCCTGCCGGGGTGTCATGCAGCGCGCGCGAAAGGCTGATAATCCGCGTGAGAAGGGGATTGCAAATTCCGGAGGGATTCTGTACACTGAGACGTATAGAGAGCCGGTCCGTCCGGCGGGTTTGGATGATGAAAGCGGTGTGCAGGAGGTTTGGACCATGAAATTCCGGGATATGCCCTATGAAAAAGTGGATTATGAGAAGGTAGAGCGGGAGATGACGTCCCTGACGCAGCGGGTGAAGGCGGCGAAGAGCGGCGAGGAGGTCTGGGAGGCGCATCAGGCGTTTTATGAGGTGTACAAGCGGCTTTCCGATCAGATGACGCTGGCCCATATCCGCTATGATATCAACACGGAGGACGAATTCTATTCCGCGCAGCAGGATTATTACGACGAGATCGGTCCCAGGCTGGCCAATCTGGAAAACGGCTACAAGGCGGCGCTTTTTGATTCTCCGTTCCGGCCTTTTATGGAGGAAAAGATTGGGAAGGTGGCGTTCGCCACCATGGAGAATCAGCTGAAGAGCATGAATGAGGGCATCATCGGCCTGATGCAGGAGGAAAACGCGCTCTGCACGGAGTACAACAAGCTGATCGCCTCCGCGAAGATCCTTTTTGAAGGAAAGGAGCGGAACCTGTCCCAGATGCGCCCCTTCATGACCGGTAAGGACCGGGAGGTGCGGCGGGCGGCCTGGAAGGCGGTCAGCGATTACGGCCTTTCGGTGATGGAGCAGCTGGATACGCTTTACGACAAGCTGGTGAAGTGCCGCACGAAGCAGGCGCGGGCCATGGGGCTTTCCGATTTCACCGAGCTGGGCTACCGCCGCATGAACCGCAACAGCTACGGCCGGAAGGAAGTGGAAAACTTCCGGCGGCAGGTGAAGGAGGTATTCGTGCCCTTCGCGGAGGCGGTGCATGAAAGACGGCGGAAGCGGCTGGGGCTGGAAAAGCTGTCCTGCATCGACAACGAAGTCTATTTCCTGAACGGCAATCCGGACCCGACGGGCACGCCGGAGGAGATCCTGCAGGCGGGACAGCGGATGTACGCGCAGCTCTCCCCGGAGACGAAGGAGTTCTTCGACTTCATGATGGAAAACGAGCTGATGGATGTGTTCGGCCGCGGGGGCAAAAAGCAGGGCGGTTATATGACATACCTATATACCTGGAATTCGCCCTTCATTTTCGCCAATTTCAACGGCACCTCCGGGGACGTGGACGTGATCACCCACGAGTGCGGCCATGCGTTTCAGGGGTATCTGTCCGGGAAGAATCCTATTCTGGAGCACGCGGACATCACGATGGAGACGGCGGAGATCCATTCCATGTCCATGGAGTTCTTTACCGATCCCTGGATGCAGGAGTTTTTCGGAGACCGGTATCGGGATTTCCTCGTGATGCAGCTGGAGGACGCCATCCGCTTTGTGCCCTACGGCACCATGGTGGACGAGTTTCAGCACATCGTCTACGCTGACCCGGATATGACGCCCGAGCAGCGCCGACAGGTGTGGAGCGGTCTGGAGAAGGTCTATATGCCGCATCTGGATTACGAGGGGGATCCCTATTTCGGAAACGGCGGTTACTGGCAGCGCCAGCAGCACATTTACAACAGCCCGTTCTATTACATCGATTATGTGCTGGCCCAGACCTGCGCCTTCCAGTACAAGGTGTGGATGGACGAGGACTACGGGGAGGCCTGGAAAAGCTATCTGAAGCTCTGCAGGCTTTCCGCCGGGGATTTTTACGGGAATATGCTGAAGGCCGTGGGACTGAAGTCCCCCTTTGAGGACGGATATTTTGAAGACCTCGTGCAAAAGCTGCAAATTTGTCTTGAAAAGTAAAAAAAAGTGTGGTAAAATCAATCGTGCTTGACAGCAGGAGGTGTTTATCATGGAAGTGCTGCGGATTATTCTGATGATCGTTTTCATACTGGTATGTATCGCGCTGACCGTTCTCGTGCTGATGCAGGAGGGCAAGCAGGTCGGGCTGGGCTCGATCGGCGGCGCCGCGGAGACCTACTGGGGGAAGAACAAGGGACGTTCGATGGAGGGGCAGCTGGTGAAGATCACGAAGATCCTGGCAGCCAGCTTTATCGTTATCGCGCTCATCCTGAACATATCCCGGATCTGGGGCTGAGACTGATCTGTTTACGAAAGCACTCCGTTAGCGGGGTGCTTTGTTTTTTTCATGAGGGTTTTATGGAGGTTTTGGAATATACGGGCGTCTTTTCGGCCAACGCCAGAGGCTTCGGCTTCGTGACGGTTCTGGAGACGGGAGAAGAATTTTTCATTGCGGGGGCGGATACCGGCGGCGCCTTCGACGGGGATACGGTGCAGATCCGCCCGCTGGAGAAGCGTTCCGGGAAGCGGCCGGAGGCCTGTATCGTGCGGATCGCGGCGCGGGCGCTCACCCAGGTGGTGGGGACCTTCCTGCCCAGGGGTGGATACGGCTTTGTGACGCCGGACAACGCCCGGCTGGGGACGGACCTGTTCATCCCGAAGGAGGCCTTCGGCGGCGCCTCGGAAGGGTCCCGGGTAGTGGCCCGGATCACCGATTACGGAGGAGACGGGAGGAGCCCGGAGGGCGAGATCGTCGAGGTGCTGGGCCGTTGGAACGATCCGGGCGTGGATGTGCTGGCCGTCGTGCGCGCCTTAGGACTGCCGGAGGCTTTTTCGGAAAAGGTGCTTCGGCAGGCGGAACGGGCGGCAAAGCCGGTGAGCGGAGCGGATCGGGAAGGGCGGCGGGACCTGCGGGATGTCCTGACGGTGACGATAGACGGAGAGGACGCCAAGGATCTGGACGATGCGGTGAGCCTGAGCGAAGGCGATGGGATCTATCATCTCGGGGTGCATATCGCGGACGTGGCCAACTACGTTCAGGAGAATTCCGCGCTGGACTGGGAAGCGAAGGAGCGGGGGAACAGTGTCTATCTGGCGGACCGGGTGATCCCCATGCTGCCGCCGTCCCTTTCCAACGGGATCTGCTCGCTGAACGCCGGAGAGGACAGGCTTGCGCTGTCCTGCCTGATGGATATCGACAGGCGGGGCGATATCCTGGACTATGAGATCGTGGAATCCGTGATCCGGGTGGACCGGCGGATGAGCTATACGCAGGTGCAGCGGATCCTGGAGGGAGATGCGGCCGCGCGCGCGGAATGCGGTCCGGCAGCGCCCATGCTGGAGCGGATGGCACAGCTTTCCGGGCTCCTGCGGGGCAGGAGGCAGGAGCGGGGAGCGGTGGATTTTGATTTTCCCGAATGTGAGATCGAACTGGATCAAAGCGGAGAGGTGCGCTCGATCCGCCCCTGTGAGCGGAACGCCGCGACCCGGCTCATCGAAGACTTCATGCTGGCCGCCAACGAAACGGTGGCGCAGCATTTTTACTGGCTGGAGCTGCCCTTCTTCTACCGGGTCCACGAGAAGCCGGAGCCGGAGAAGATGGAAAAGCTGGGGCTGTTCCTCCACAATTTCGGATACCGCATTCACCGGGATCCGGCGGGAGAGGGCATCCGCCCGAAGGAGCTGCAGAAGCTTCTGAACCGCATCGCGGGGACGCCGGAGGAGCCGCTGATCTCCCGGCTGGTGCTGCGGAGCATGAGGCGGGCCTGTTATTCCACAGAGTGTCTGGGACATTTCGGCCTGGCGGCGGGGCAGTACTGTCATTTCACGTCCCCCATCCGCCGGTATCCGGATCTGCAGATCCATCGGATCATCAAGGATTTCCTGCGGGGTCGGCTGAATGAGGGCAGGATCCTGCATTACCGGTGCCTGCTGCCGGAGACGGCGCTCCATTCCTCTCAGACGGAGCGGCGGGCCGACGAGGCGGAGCGGACGGTGGACCGGATCAAAAAGGCCCGTTACATGGAAGCGCATCTGGGCGAGGTCTTTGAAGGCGTCGTATCCGGCGTGACCGGATGGGGGCTCTATGTGGAGCTGGAAAATACGGTGGAGGGTCTGGTGCACATCAGCCGCCTCCCCGGGGACTATTTTATATTCGACGAAAGCAGGTACGAGCTGACGGGGGAAAAGACCGGACAGCGCTACAGGCTGGGACAGAGGCTGGCCGTGAGAGCGGTGGGCGCGGACCGGATCGCGGGGACGGTGGATCTCGCGCCCGCCGATGCCGGAGAGACTGCCGGAGATGCGCCGCAGTCCGCGGAGACGGAAGGCGCGGCAGCACGGATGGGACCGGCCCGGGAATCGGAAGGAGGGGAGCCATATGGCGAAGGAAGCGCAGAAGCTGGTGGCGAACAATAAAAAGGTCTGGCACGATTATTATGTGGAAGAACAGTACGAGGCCGGGCTGGTGCTGCACGGTACGGAGGTCAAGAGCCTGCGGATGGGCAAGTGCAGCATCAAGGAGGCCTTCGTCCAGATCGACAAGGGCGAGATCTTCGTATACGGCATGCACATCAGCCCCTACGAAAAAGGCAATATTTTCAATAAAGAACCCCTGCGCACCCGGAAGCTTTTGATGCACAGGGCGCAGATCCGCAAGCTGGCAGGGCAGTGCAGGGAAAAGGGCTATACCATCATGCCCCTGCAGGTCTATTTCAGGGACGGGCGGGCGAAGCTGGAGATCGGGCTGTGCCGCGGCAAGAAGCTCTATGACAAGCGGCAGGACATCGCGCGCCGGGACCAGCGGCGGGAGACGGAGCGGGAGTTCAAGGTTCAGAACCTCTGAGCCATCGGCCGGGAGTCTCTCATCAGCCCCACCGGAAGCAAAGTCCGCCGCCCGGCCCCCTGTGGGCATTCCTTTTCCGGACACGCTCGCGCTCGAGAAAAACGCAGCGGTTCTAAGCTCAGCGGCGTCCTGACGGACTTGCT
>CANRMT010000131.1 GCA_947631815.1 uncultured Eisenbergiella sp. | reverse complement strand
ATTTGCCCTTTTGATTCATTATTTTAGCATTCTTCATCCCCGCATGCAGACTTTTGGAAGCATGCTGACCTGAGCGATACAGGTTCTCAGTATGTTTCCGCAGCTTCAGGGCAGGAGTACAGGTATGCTAATGTTTCCAAGTTGATCTGCGCAAGTGTCTCCGTTTTTTCCGAATAGTTTTTTCACATCCGTGAAGGGGCCGGGGTGCGTCAGCGTCATGTGCGCTGCGCCTCCCCGGCCCCTCTTTTTGTCTGAAATCTTCACCCGGAACTTTCATCCGTCAGTTCGCTCCCTATGCGCTGCTCCTATATTCCTCGTACCCATCATCTTCCTGCCACGCCCGCATAGGTCCGTCATATTCAGGACTCATCCTCGTCCTCCTGTGACAGAGCCGGAAACAGGATACGAAGATAATCCCGTCTGCCATACAGCACACGGTCAATATAAACATTCTGATCCATCACGCGGTAAAATGCCATATAGTTTCCGCTGATAAGGAAGCGGTAGTCGCTCTCCACACCCAACACGGCGGAAAGCAGCGTACCGATCTCCGGAAAATCTTCCAGCCTATCGATCGCCTCCATAATGTGATTTACAGTGTTTTCAGCCGCCTGCGGACTGCACAGCTCCGAAAAAATATATTCCCAGATTTCATCAAGATCGCTCATGGCCTCCGGGGAATAGTAGATGCTATTCTTCATTCGCCTTCATCCTGAAATGGTCCCTTACGTCTGAAGACGTGAGCCATCCCTTTTCCTCTCCGGATTTTTTCCCTTTTGCCAGCTCATCCATAAGCCGCAGGGTCGCTCTTGTCTTTTCGTAATCCTGTATATCAACGATCGCATATCGGCCGCGTCCGTTTTTGGTAAGAAAAACCGGCGAACCGACAGACACATCACGGAGTACATCGCTGTAATTCCTCAAATCTGAGATAGGCTTGATATTCGGCATGGTATTCGCTCCTTTCCTATCTGTAGTATATCCCGGTCTGCTGTAAAATTCAACAGCAAATTTTACAGCGTCAACTCCGCCAAATTTTAAGCGCCGTGCGGGCCTACGCAAACCTTCCTCCGCAGTCACAGCCCGAATTCGACACAAAGCGTCTCTTCCGCGGATTCCCCGTCCTGCTCCACGGTGCAGGGCCGCACCAGCCGGTAAAAGCCGGGCTCGAGGCTGCCGTACAGCCACCGGAATTCCACCGTTTCCTCCTTCTTTCCCCCGGGCTCTACCGTGTAAAGCATTTCATGCCATACCGCAGAACCGTCCTCTGGCTCCAGCGTTTCCCAGCGGTCTCCGTTTCTGACCTCCAGCGTATATTGCTCCCCGAAGGAAAGCACCGCCGCTTGCTCCTCATTGCGGACCGTAAAGATGACGTGATCCGAGGCGGCGTCATTCGTCTCGGCATAGATGTTCCAGTCTCCCAGATATATCCCGCGCGGCGCCATCGGCTTCTCGGCGCTTTGGGCCCTCTGCTGCGTTTCCGCACTCTCTCCGGCAGCCGATCCGCGCCCCGCGGCCTCTTCCTCCGCATTTCGGGCCTCGCTCTCTTTCTCCGCATCCCGAATCGATTCCTGCATCGCAGGACAGCCGATGATCTGAGACTCGCCGCCAGCCGACTCCGCTCCCTTCAGATCACCGGCCGCCGCGCTGCCCGGCGCCGCCCCTTCACTGTCCTCAGCGGCCGCTTCGGCATCCGCACCAGCCGCTGCCGCGGCCTCCCTGTCAGGCAGTTCGACACACTGCCCGTCCTTTTTCTGTGTTTTCTCCGCGGACTGTCCGCCCGCGTTCCCGGTTCCGCCGTTTTCCGCCGCGGCCTTCTCCGGCGCCGCGCTGTCAACCGCAGCCTCCTCCGGGGCGGCCTCTTCCATCTCGACCTCCGCCCCAGCCGCCTTCTCCGTAGGAACCGCATCCTGCGCCGCTTCCATGGAGTCCCCTGACTTCGGGGCCAGCAGAAGGCCCTTATTCTGCAGCAGGAGAAACACGCCCGTACAGACTGCCAGCACAGCACAGGCGGCCAAAGCGCTCTGCCAGCGGAATGCGGCGGCGCGGCGGACGGCCTTTTTCCTTTTGCCCGCGGCCTTTTTCCCCGCGCCGGACGCTTCTGCGTGCTTTCCGCCCGCCGCGGCGGCTTCCTCTATGAGCTTATCGTCGATCTGCCCAATGGCATCCAACAGCTTTTCACTTCTCGTCACAGCACGACACCCTCCCTTTCCAAATGCTCCCGCAGCCTGTTTCTGGTGCGGAAAAGCTGGGATTTCACTTTGCTCTCGCTGATCCCGAACCGGTCCGCGATCTCCTTTACGGAATCCACATAAAAATACCGGCGGATGAATATGTTCCGGCTTTCTTCCTCGATGCCGTACAGAAAACGGTCGATGGAACGGGCCGTCTCCTTTCCTTCGATCTCCTCCTCCACGCTTTTTTCGGAGGGCAGACACTCCTCCAGCTCCAGCAGCAAAAGGTCCATTTCCCCGCCGCCCCGCTTTTGGGCATGGCTCAAGCGGTATCGGCTGATCGAAAGGTTCCGCGTGATCTTCCCCAGAAAGGCCGCAAGAAAATCCGGCCGTTTCGGCGGCATGGTATCCCAGGCCCGCAGCCAGGTGTCGTTGACGCACTCCTCGCAGTCCTCCTGATTTTTCAGGATATGAAGGGAAATGCTCCGGCAGTAATTCCCGTATTTTTTGTCCGTCTCCAAGATCGCCGCCTCCTGACGCGCCCAATAGAGATCTATGATCTTTGCATCTTCCATAGGATTTCCTCCTTTACCGGAAATAACGCAGTCCGGAACGGTTCCGTTGCACATTTCATAACCTTTTGCGGATCAAAATAAACGGGCAGAGAGCCTGAAACGGCAAAACGGTCCCCCCGGAAAAAACAGGTTTCCCGCGGCAAAAAGGCCGTTCGGCTTTCCCTTTCTGTAAAAATGAGGGGTATAACAGCTTCTATCGGTTGTTATACCCCTTTCCTATCTTCTTCATGATCCCACGCGGCCCGCCTTCAGTTCGGCACCGGCCCGATGCCGAACGCATGGGAAAAATATAAAAACAGCAGCCAGCCCGTACACAGAAGCATACCCAGGATCGACACGAAAAACACAATGCCGCTCCTCTTCTTCCGCACTTTCCGCACGATCCCCAGGAAAAACACGGCCACGGACGCCGCCAGCACCGCGATGAACAGCCAGACGAACAAAAATCCGTACAGACCGGCCTGATCGATCGCCAGGATCAGGAATACCACCAGCATCACGAACTCCGCCGTGCGGACAATGCTCTTCAATTCCTGCACGCGCTCCTGACGCGCCGCGGTCTTTCTCGCCTTTTTGTCGGATTTCTGCTGCTGACGTTCTTCCTTCGCCTGCTGCTTTGAACGCTCCTTTTCTTCCTGGGCCTCCCGCTTCGCCCGCGCCTTCGCTTCCTCCGCTTCCTGTTTGGCCCGCGCCTTCGCTTCCTTCTCTTCCCGCTTCGCTCGTTCTCTGGCCTCTTTCGCTTCCCGCCTCGTCTGACCTCTGTCGGTCTTTTGTGCCTGCTCAGCGGACGTCTCTTCTGCCTGTCCGGACTCGGCCGCCGATCCCCCGGCAGCAGCCAGGACACCCCCGCCTGCTGCTCCATCGTCCAGAGAGACAGCCTCCGTTCCTTCCCCGTTTCCCTCTTTCTTTTCCATCAGACGCTCCCGGGCCATGGCCCCCGCATCCCGCTCCTGGCGGTCCGGCGCTGTTTCGGAACCGGCGATTTCCGTTCCCGCCGTTTTCTGCGTTTCCAATGCCTGCGCCCGTATTTCCGCCGCCTGGGCCTGTGTTTCTGTCATTCGCGTCTGTGCTTCTGTCATCTGCATTTGCGTTCCTGTCATTCGCGGCTGTGTTTCCGACATCAGCCCCTGCGTTTCCGGCATCTGCGTCTGTGCTTCTGCCGACTGTGATCCCGTCACCTGCGCCTGTTCTTTTTCCTGCTCACTCATTTTCCTTCGCCCCCGCTTCCTTCTCCGCGATCTTCTCCAACGTGCGCTTCACCGCCTGCTCCTGCAGCCCCTCCAGGAACGGGAACCCCTCGACATTCTTCGCCGCGTAGGTCTGCTGCAGCTCATATTCCAGCGGCAGCCAGGTGCTGATATCGCTCTCATTGTGGGAAATGATCGCTTCCAGCTTATCCAGCGCCTTGTATACCTTCGCCTCTTTCGTCTCCAGCGCCTCCATCTCGGCAAACAGGGCCGTCACTTCCTCGTACAGCGGCCCCGGCAGTCCGGAAAGCAGATCGTCCACCGCCTTTTTCTCCGCCCGTTCATGGCTTTCCTGTTTCAGAAAGGTGGGGATGTCGCCGGTCACCGCCTCCCCGATATCATGCAGCAAACACATCCGGATCACCTTGTCGATGTCGATCTCGCCCAGCTCATCCTTCATGAGAAAGGCCATCAGCGCGGCCCGCCAGCTGTGAGCCGCCACGCTCTCCGGCACGCCCTCCGGCGTGATACAGTGCCGCGGCACGGATTTCAGTTTTTCCACCCGGCCCAAAAAGGCGATGAACTGCCCGGCCGTAAATTTTTCCATCATGATGCCTCCTGTACAATGAGCGCAATTCTGCAGGGCCGACACAGAAAGACGCCCTGCTCATTGCTTACGCGGACATTTTACCATGTCAGCAGGGAAGCAAGCGGCCGCAAAGCGGACATTTGCTTCCACCTGACATGGTAACGAACGAATCTTTGATTCGTGAGTAAATAGCCGCCTTGCGGCTATTTTACCACATCCCGCCGTGATCAACAACCGGAAATCACGTCCGTCCTCCCACCGCGTCTGCCCCTATGAAAACTGCCGGAGCCCCGCGGCCCACACGCCGACCCGGGACAGGAGAAATCCCAGACAGACGGCCGCCGGAAGGAAGAGCGCCCACGCCAGCCGGGGGCGCCTTACGCCCTTCTTTTCGATCTGCCGCCAGGCAAGAAAACTGACGGCGAGCAACGGGAAAAAGCCCGCGGCCAGCCACACGGAGGCCAGCTCCGCCAGCGTCATGGGAAGCATGGCGTCGGGAAACGGCACATATGTTCCGCCAAACAGAGCCGCCGCCAGCAAAACGGCCAGGGCCGCACAGCCCAGACCGTAAACCGTCCATATCACAGCTTTCCACGCTTTTTTGCCCATGTCATCCGTGACTCCCAAGCTCATAGCCGGACGCCTCCATGCTTCTGCGCGCCCGCCAGCGCGAAAAATTGAAGCTGCGCACGCCCATTTTTTCCGTTTTCCTCTTTACCTTGTCATAATAGATCGTCATGGCGGGCCGCTCGCCCCATTTTTCCATTGCTTCCTCCGAAAACAGGACCGGCGCCGCATCCGCGGACAGCCCTGCCAGATAATAATAATCCTCGAAGGTGTATCGGGCCGTACCGTCCTCATAGGTTTCCGCCGGCTGCCCGTCCGTCGGCTGTTCCGCCGTCCGCGCGTGCGCCATATCGTATTTCGCGATCCAGTAGTCCGGCCTCGCGAACGCCAGCCCGATATAAAAGACCGTCACGACCGCCGTGCAGTACCCGAACAGCGGGAAGCGCTTTTGATAAATAGAAACGATGACGCCCGCAAAGAGCAGCGCGAGCACCGCCAGCGCCCACAGCACCAGAACCCGCAGGAAGGTCAGATGATAAAAATAAATGTAAAGGATCATGCGGCACGCACTGGAGGCGATCATGCAGTACGTCATCAGCGAAATGGCCGTCAGAATGCCCTTCAGGATCCGGTTTTCTTTAAAATACGCCAGACACCCCAGCACCAGCACGAGGTTGATCAGGCAGACAAACAGCAGTTGGAAAAATCCCTGACGCGCGTACTGCGACCAGACCATTCCCTCGGGAAGACGCCTCAAAAGCAGCGCGTTCACCTGAATGACGCAGAAGACCAGGTACAAAAGCGCGAACAGCGAGGTGAACGCGACGGCCGCCACCGGCTCCCCTTTCTTTTCCCTCTTTTTCCCGCCGGACGGCTGATATGTGGTCAGCCCCCGCAGGAAACTGTAAAAAAGCGTATACACTGCGGCGATCATCAGACAGACGAGGACCGGCGTCACCAGGTCCCAATCCATGATCATATCCCGCACCAGCTTACGGAATACCTCGTCCGCGCTCACCAGAAGCGCCGCCACCAGACACAGCACCGGCAGAGACGCAGCCAGTCCCACCAGGACGAGCCGCAGGTTTCTGTTTCTGACCATACCGCCCTTTTCCCGAAAATGCTCCCACGCATCCGAAAAAGGCGTATCCAGACGGCTCAGCGTTTCCAGCAGGCTCCGGCAGATCCCCGCCAGATATTCGCCGAAGCTCCATCTCGCCGTCCGCCAAAAGCAGCGCAGCGCCAGCGTGACCGTCAGCAAAAACAGGCCCGTCTTCGTCAGTCCCCGCAGCTTCCAGTCATCCGTGAGAAACACGGAGATCCCCAGCAGCAGAATGCTCGCCGCGTAAAATGCGGTCTCTGTTTTTTCCTGCCGCGTATACCCTTCCGCCGCCTGCCCGTCCCCGCTCCCGGATGGAACCCTGTACTTTTTCATACAGTAGAATAAACAGAACAAGGTTCCTGCGGCGAAAAAAGGGTAGGTGATCCCCGACGCGTTCCGATACAGACAGAACGTATAAAACAGCGC
>CANRMT010000130.1 GCA_947631815.1 uncultured Eisenbergiella sp. | reverse complement strand
CGGACGGATGTGCGCGCGGCAAAAGGTTCGCACTCTCCAGCCAGGCGTTTCAGCCGCCGGGCGTGCGGGAAGAGGGCTTTGTCCATCAGACGCTGTTCACCTATGAGGATCATCCGCAGTGGCGTTATCTCATCGGCGGTGTGGAGGTCGTGCGCACGGCCGCGCTGATGCAGGGGAGAAATACCGTGGGCATCACCTGGCGGATCGAGAACCGTTCCGACCGGCCGGTGACGCTGGAGGTGCTGCCTCATCTGCAGTTCGTGCCCAAGGGAGCCAGGCTGTCCCGGGAGCAGGTGTTTTCCGCGCGGATTTGGAGTGATGACAGTCAGGACGCATCCTCCGGCCGGATCGACTCCAACGGGCTGTGCCTGTATTTTCACACTAACGGCACGGCGGAGGCGGTCCCGAAGCGGTTCTGCGAAACGCTGTACTACGCGGACGATGTGCGGGACGGAAAGATGGCGCTGGGCCGTTCGGCGGTGACGCACCGCCTCCGTTATACGGTGGCGGCAGGGACCTGCGGGACGCTGGAAGCGGTGTACGGGATGGAAGAGTCGCTGCCCTCCATGGAGGAGATCCTGCAGAGCGTCCGCTCGTTCCGGGCGGCATGGGCGGCACGGGCCGGATATACGGAACCCGTCGCGCAGGCGCTCTCCCTGGCGGCCTCGCAGTTCATTTCGGAGCGGGCCTCCACCGGCAAGCCCACCATCCTGGCGGGATTCCCTTTTTTCGAGGATTGGGGACGGGATACGATGATCGCGCTGGTGGGCTGCTGTCTTTCCACCAGACAGTATGCGCTGGCCGAAGGCATACTGGAGACCTTTATGGCTTACTGCAGGAAGGGGCTGATGCCCAACCTGTTTCCGGAGGGCGGACAGGAGCCTGGCTACAATACGGCGGACGCGTCCCTGCTGTTCATTCTGGCGGTCTATGAATATTACCGCCGGACGAAAAATATGGCGTTCGTGAAAGAAGCCTGGCCGGTCATGGCGGATATCGTGGACTGGTATCGGAAGGGGACGGATTTCGGCATCCGGATGGACGAGGACGGTCTGATCACGGCGGGACAGGGGCTGGATCAGGTGACATGGATGGATGTGCGGGTAGAAAATATTCTGCCCACGCCCCGGCATGGAAAGCCGGTGGAGATCAACGCCTACTGGTACAATGCGCTGCGGATCATGGCGCTCTTCGCGGAGGCCGGGGCCGCCGATGAGGCGGATGTGTCCGAAAAGGCAGAGGCGGCCGTTGAGGGTGCCGCGCCCGGAGAGGCGGGGGTGAAAGCGGCAGTCCGCCAGCCTTCCGGCGGATGCGGTCAGCCGGACCGCGCACAGGCCGCGGACTACGGCGCTCTGGCGGACCGGGTGAAGGCGCGGTTCGCGGCGCTGTTCTGGAACGAAAAGACCGGCTGTCTGCGGGACGTGATCGCGTCGGACGGGAATGCGGGCGCACAGGATCAGATCCGCTGCAATCAGATCTGGGCGGTGTCCCTGCCGTTTTCCCTGCTGTCCCCGGAGCAGGAAAGGAAGGTGACGGAAACCGTTTTCCGCAGGCTCTATACGCCCTGCGGTCTGCGGTCGCTGGACCCGGCGGATCCTCAGTTTCATCCGTTTTACGGTGGCGCGCAGCTGGACCGGGATCTGGCCTATCACCAGGGGACGGTCTGGACGTTCCCGCTGGGCGGCTATTACCTGGCTTATCTGAAGGTGAACGGATATTCCGAAGCGGCGAAGTCGCGCGTGAGAGAGCAGATGGAGGCGCTTCTGCCCGCGCTGTATGAGGGCTGTGCGGGGCAGCTGGCGGAGATCTACGACGGCGGGGAGCCGATGGTCTCCAAGGGATGCTTTGCCCAGGCCTGGAGCGTGGGAGAGCTGCTGCGGGTCTGCGAGGCGCTGGAGGAGAACGGAGAGCGGCATGTATCGGAATTATGTATTTGATCTTTACGGGACGCTGGCGGATATCCGGACCGATGAGGAGAAGCCGGTCCTCTGGGAAAAAATGAGCGCCATCTATGCGGCCTGCGGGGCGCGGTATGCGCCGGAGGAGCTGAAACAGGCGTTTCGGGACGGGATCGCCGGAGAAGTGAGGACGTTTGGATACGCGGATGCGGAGCCGGATCTGTCGAAGATTTTTGCCGGTCTGTACGAAAAAAAGGGCGTTCCCTGCAGCACCGATCAGATGCGGATGACGGCCGTCGTCTTTCGTGCCCTGTCCAGGGACTTCCTGTGCGCCTATGACGGGGCGGAGGCGCTTTTGAAAGCGCTGAAGGAGAGGGGCAGGGGAGTCTATCTGCTTTCCAACGCTCAGCGGGATTTCACCAGGCCGGAGATCGAAATGCTGGGCCTTACGCCGTATTTTGACGGGATCTTCATTTCCTCCGAGCAGGGCTGCAAAAAGCCGTCGCCGTTATTTTTTGAAAAATTCCTGAAAACCTTTACGCTGGACCCGAAAACGTGTATCATGATAGGAAATGACCCGGACGCGGATATCGCAGGCGCCCGGCGGGCCGGGATGCATACGCTCTACATCTGCACCGAGATCTCGCCGCCCGGGCGGGGCGCTGTGGAGGCCGATTTCTGTGTGCCGGACGGCAGTCTGTACAGGGCGGCGGAATATCTGTTGAGGTGACGCATATGGAGCTGAAAGCATGGACGTATGAGGAGTTTCCGGAATACACGCATGAAGTGGAGGGCGCGCACGTGCTTCGGACCACCGGAGACGAGCGGGGCGTTGCCTATGTGCCCGATGTGGTATATGCAGAGGCGGACGGCGTGAAGCTGCATCTGCAGCTTCTGGTCCCGTTCACCCGGAACGAGCCGGAGCGCATTTATCCATGTGTGGTGTTCGTACAGGGTTCCGCATGGTTCCCGCAGAATGTATACGCGCAGCTGCCGCAGCTTTCCTGTCTGGCGCGCCGGGGCTATGTGACGGCCATCGTGGAATACCGTCATTCCGGCATCGCGCCGTTCCCGGCCCAGATCATGGACGCCAGGAACGCGGTCCGTTTTCTGAGGGCCCACGCGGCGGAATACCATGCGGACCCGGAAAATATCGCCGCGGCGGGGGATTCCTCCGGCGGGCATACGGCCATGTTCGCCGGGATGCTCCATGACGACGCGAAAAGCAATCTGTTCCCCAGCGTCAGCGCCGATGTGAAGGGGATCATCAACTATTATGGGAGCTGCAGCGTCATGCAGGAGGATTCCAATCCCATTCAGGTGCTGCACTGTCAGGCCGACAGCCCGGAGGGGATGGTCATGGGCCATGACCTGCGGGACCGCCCGGATCTGAAGCGCAGGCTGTCCGTGGAGTGCAATATCACGGAAGAGACAGCCGTTCCGCCCACGCTGATCCTGCACGGCACCAAGGACCGGACGGTGAACTGCGAGGGCAGCGTCATCCTATACCGGCAGATGAAAAAGTGCGGCAAGGATGTGCAGCTGTATTTCCTGAAAGGGGCCGATCACGGCGGCGCGGAGTTCTGGACGGAGGAGGTCCTGGATATCGTGGACGCATTCCTGAAAAAGTGCTTCGCATAGAACGGATGCGGGAAAGGAGTTTTTCGTATGGGTGAGATCGATGATGTGATCCGCATGCTGGACCGGATGGCGGAGGGCGGCGTGAGCCGCATGAAGGTGGAGACCTCCGGGCAGATGGCCGAGGGGGAGATGAAGAAGGCGTACCACCACGGCCGCTGCGATGTGGGAAGCCCGTTCGCCACGGGAAAGCTGTTCGATCTGGAGGATCCGGGCTGCGGCCGCTGAATGCAGGCGCGGGGAGAAGCAGAGTATGTGTTATAGTATTGACGAAATAAAAAAGAGAACTGTCCCTATCGCGAAGGCTTATGGAATCGGGCGGATGAGCCTGTTCGGATCTTATGCCAGAGGCGAGGCGAAGGATAACAGCGATGTGGATCTTTATATTGAACGTGGGAGATTAAGAAGTCTGCTGCAGTATTTCGCGTTTGTTGATGAGTTGGAAAAAGCGTTGCAATGTCATGTGGACGTTGTTACCACAGGAATTGAAGACCGGCAGTTTTTGTCTGCCATCATGAAGGATGGAGTAGTTTTGTATGAAGAAGGAAGATGTTCTGATCATTCGGAAGATGATAAAATATTGTAATGATATCGATATATTGATGAAAAGATTTAATATGGACTACGAACAGTATAAAACGGATATTTCTTTCCAATATGCCTGCAATATGTGCATTATTCAGATTGGGGAGCTGGCCAACAGGTTATCAGAAGAAACAAAGGAAGCTAACGCAAATATTCCGTGGCATGCGATCAGAGGGATGAGAAATCTGCATGCGCACGATTATGAAAATGTGGATTTGGAGATCGTTTGGAATACGCTGCTGGAGGATATCCCGGAGTTAAAGCGGGGGCTGGAAAAGCTGTCCGCTTAAGATATAAACGATTTATGAAATATAGGCTGAAGAAACATGTCGATAAAAAAGCATGAAGCCCGGGGAACGGATGATCCCCGGATTTCATGCTTTTTCTTGTTCACAGTCATGCCAGGCAGATGCAATGATCTGTGCCCGCGGCCTCCTCAGCGCATATGCTCCCGGATCTCCTCGTTGACCCGTCGGCGGAGCGAAAGCAGCCAGGCGTCCTCGGTGGGATATTGGGCGAAGGTGAGGGGCGCGTCCAGCCCATCCTCCAGAAGGGCCATGACGTGCTCGCGGCCGGTCAGCTTTTCCAGCAGCAGCAGGGCTCGCAGGTCATTGATGGCTTCGTAAAAGACAGCCATGTGCAGGGATTCCAGCGGCTCTCCGTTTTCACCGGGATAGACCAGGAAGGCATCTCCGGAGGGAAAGGCCATATCCGCATCGGTGACCCGGAAGGGATCGATGTGGCGGCGGGAGAGCTGGGAGTTGTAAAAGTTGAAGCCCCACTGCAGGAAGCCCTTTACGCGATATTTGTAGAACTGGAGGCCGATGATCCGGTTACGGGCAGAGGGCATGCCGAAAAAGCGGTTGGAGACCTGATAGGTTTGGCCGCAGCAGTAATAGACCCAAAGATCTTTGGGACATTTGCCCTCCAGGAAGGGTGTCAGCGCGTTTGTGGCGATGATGGGCGTCTCGCAGAGCCCGTCGGTGAAATAGCGGTAGTGGCTCATGGCGTCCATGATGGGAAAGCCCGCCAGAAGCTCCGTCACCTGTGCCCGGGCGGCGCGGTACTGCTCCAGACAGGATTCGTTCGGCTCGTCCGAAATGTGGAAGACGGTCTGCCCTTCGATGCCCAGGCGTTTCAGTTCATCGGTCAGGGCGGGCAGGAACGCGCGCAGGAAGTCCCGGTATTCCGCGCCCAGGGCATCCTGCTCCCAGCCGAAGCGCCTGCGCAGGCCGCTGTTTTCCCATACCAGGATCTTGGGACAGTGGGCGGCGCCCCATTGGGTATAGAGATGGGCCATTTCAAAAAAACGGATGCCGCAGTCCCTGCACATGTTCACCCACCGTTCCAGTTTGTCAAAGCCGAAGGAATAGGCGCCGTTTTCATAAAAGACATCCACCAGCTGGATGGTGGTCCGCTCTTTTCCCACCTCGGTGTCCAGGGCGGGCGTGAAAATGGGCGTGAGGATCATGTTGAGCCCCCGGCGCGCGCCAAGCTGTATCTGGCGGCGCATATATTCCCAGTGCTCTTCGGAAAAGACCGGCACCCGATAATAGTCCGCCACGCAGTCCCCGTGAAACCATTCCGTGACCGTCAGCTCCTGCTCGGGCAGGACCGCGCCGATAACCTCCACTTCCGTGCAGCAGGAGACAGGCTCCACCCGTTCGGAGAGGGGCGTGAAGGTCACGGTGACGGGATGGACGCCGGGCGCGGTGTGCTCGTCCGTTTCGATCTCGATCCAGAAGGACGTCCAGAGGCGTCGGGGCAGGAAACTTTTGCCGTCCGGCAGCGGAGTCAGCAGATCCGGGTACAGCCCAGGTCTGTCGGAGAGGATATTGCCGTCCCGGGTGTCGCTGACCGGCAGCATGGAGGGCACCAGATCCACCCGGCGCACGGAGATGTATTTCGCGATGGGCGAATCCACCTGAACGGCCACCTCCAGGCGCGTCTCCGGGATCTCCGTCGGGCGCAGCGCCAGCTGGAAGGAAAGCACGTCATTTTGGAGCATGGACAGCCGTATGTGGCTGGAATGAGGCGTCTGATCCGGAAAGATCTTTTCCAGGGAAGACGCAAGGATGATTTGTATGGACATAAGAATCCCCCTTCTCTGCGCGGCATGGGCTGCCGCTGATGGTTTCAGTATAAGGGGCGCGGCACGGTTCGTCAAGGAGGAGATGCCGCGCCGGAGCAGGGACGGATGTCAATTCCATCATGCGTGATATGATGTCCATCCTCCCGGAGGGCGTCCTGGATGAGGAACTGGATGAAGAATTAGGCTGCTCTAAGTATAGTCACCGAAATAAGGACATGGACAATACATGGAGGTCGGTGTGGTCCGCCCGTGAAGTACAGTTTGACATGTAAAACGTTGCATTTTATCCAGTAGTGTTTTTTGTCAAGATTTGCTAAAATGAAAATGAAATTCCTTAAGTTTTTATAAAATGACTAAAACTTCCCACACCGAAAAGGTGTGTTGAACCTTGGAAACTCAATAATGTAGGCAATAAAAAAGCATAGAAGC
>CANRMT010000129.1 GCA_947631815.1 uncultured Eisenbergiella sp. | reverse complement strand
GAAATGTCCGAGCCCTTCACCAACGGGCTGGATATCGTCGGCTACAACTATATGGAGGACAAATACCCGCTGGATCATGAACTGTATCCCGACCGGGTGATCCTGGGCTCCGAAAACTTCCCCAAGGAGATCGGCAGACGCTGGCCTATGGTGGAAAGCGCGCCCTGGATCATCGGCGATTTCACCTGGACCGCCGTGGACTACATCGGCGAGGCCGGGATCGGCAAGTCCTTCTTCCTCACGCAGGAGGAGCTGGCGCAGGGCGGATCCTCTCTGGTCTATGCGTCGCACAATTCCGCCTTTCCTTACCGCCTCGCCAATGATGCGGACATCGATATCAACGGGCATATCCTGCCCCAGGGCCGCTACCGGAGCGTGGTCTTCGGCTCTGAAAGCACCTTCCTGTTCTCCTACGCTCCTGCGGACTTCGGGAAAACCGAGATCCTCACCCGCTGGGGCTTCACCGCCTGTCAGCAGAACTGGAGCTGGAAGGGGGACAAGGGCCGACCGGTCAGTGTCGTGGTGTTCAGCCGCGCCCCGGAGGTGGAGCTGTTCTTAAACGGCGTTTCCCTGGGCCGCAAAAAACAGGGCGAGTCCCCCGCCGCAGAAGAGCTCCCGCTTTCCTTCGTCTTTGACCTGAGCTATGAGCCGGGCGAGCTGACGGCGGTGAGCCTGCGGGACGATGCGGAAATCTCCCGGGACACCCTGCGCACGGCGGGAGAGCCCCGTGCGCTGCGGCTTGCAGCGGACCGGACGCAGATGCCCGCGGACGGCCACAGCCTGATCTATGTGGAGGTCGAAGTGACGGATGAGAACGGGAACGTGGTCCCGGACGCCGCCCTGCCGCTGACTGCCTCCGCCGAGGGCGCTGCAGTCCTGGCGGGCTTCGGCTCCGCCAACCCCATCACGACGGAGAACTATGTATCCGGCTCCTTTACCTCCTACCGGGGCAGGGCCTGCGCCGTTCTGCGCAGCGGCTATGAACCCGGCGATGTCGTTCTGCGCGTGGAAAACGAGACCCTCGGACAGGCGGAAATGACATTTACCGTTTCCGGCACGGCATAACCGATCCGAAAAAATGTAAGGAAAAAGTAAGCTCCCGGCAAGCCGCAGGAAAGGCGCGCGCCTTATCCTGAAACTGCGGCGGGCGGAACGTTTTGGTCCCGCCGCAGAAAGGAGCTCAGGCCAAATGAAAACAGCCATCGAAACCGCCGCCCTCACCAAGCGCTACGGCGCGGCCAACGCCGTGGACAGTCTGGACATGGAAGTGCCGGAGGGCAGCATCTACGGCTTCCTGGGGCCCAACGGCGCGGGAAAGACCACCACCATGAAGCTGATCCTGGGGCTGGTCAAGCCCGACAAGGGCACCGTCGAGGTGGGCGGCGTGGCCGTCACCGCCAAAAACCGGCTGTCCGTCCTGCGGCAGACCGGCTCTCTCATCGAATCCCCCTCTTACTACGGACACCTGACCGGCAGGGAAAACCTGCAGATCATCTCCATGCTCAAGGACGTGCCGCAAAGCGAGATCGACGAAGTCCTGCACACCGTCCGCATGGAAAACCAGCAGCACAAAAAGGTCTCCCACTATTCCCTGGGCATGAAACAGCGCCTGGGGCTGGCCTGCGCCCTGCTCGGCAGACCGAAGGTCCTTCTTCTGGATGAACCCACCAACGGTCTGGATCCCGCGGGCATTCAGGAAATGCGCGAGCTGATCCGCTCCCTGCCCGGAAAATACGAGATGACCGTGCTGGTGAGCAGCCACCTGCTGAGCGAGATCGAACAGATGGCGACCTATACCGGCATCATCAACCGGGGCCGGATGATCTTCCAGGGCGAGCTGGAGGAGCTGCGCATGCACAGCCAGAAGCACCTGCTCCTGCGCACCCAGGACAACGACAGCGCCGAGCGCCTTCTGAAGGAACGGCAGGTCCCCTGCCGGAACCAGGCCGGTGCGCTCGTCCTGCCGGAGCTGTCCGACGAGCGCACCGCCGGACTCATCGCCCTTCTGGTGCGGGAGGGCGTGGGCATCCTGCGCCTCGAGGAACAGCAGAAAAACCTGGAGGACATCTTCTTAAGTCTGACCGGAAGGCAGGTGAGCCTGTGATGCGCGCTTTCCTGTGCGAATGCAAAAAGGTGAAGGGCAAGCTGCTCGCCGTCCTGCTGCCCGTGCTGTTTTTCGTCCTGCTCTGGGCCGGATGGATCGACTCGAGCCGGGACGCCGCGGCACTGCGGGACTTCTATACCGCTTCCACGATCGACCTGCTGGAGCTGAACGGCATTTTCCTGCCCGTCTCCATGGCGGTGATCGCCAGCCGCCTGATGGACCTGGAAACAAAGGGAAATACGCTGAAGCTGCTGTGCACCGTACAGCCCAAATCCGGTATTTTCCTGCACAAGCTCCTGCTGGCCGCGCTGCATCTGTTTTTCTTTTTCGCGCTCGAAGCCACGGGCATCCGGGCCCTGGGCGCGGTGCTCGGCGTGACGCAGCCCTTCCCCGCCCTGGACTATCTGCGGCTGGAGGGCGTGGCCTTTCTGACCAGCCTGTTGATCCTACTGCTGCAGTTTTTCCTCTCTCTGCGCCTGGAAAATCAGCTCTATCCCCTGTTCGTCGGGCTGGTGGGCAGCTTCGTGGGCCTGTTTTCCATGCTGCTGCCCATGGACAACCGGTGGCACTATTTTCTGCCCTGGACCTATTTCCTCATCGGCGCTTCCGTGAAAATGGACTTCAATGAAGCGACGCAGAAGGTCTCCTTTCCCCGGGTGCCCTTTGACACCCGCGGCCTGCTGATCCTGCTGGCGTTTACCGCCGTCGCTTTTCTGGCCGTGCGCCGCGCTTTTCTGAAAAAGGAGGTGTGAAAAAATGCTTTTCAAATGTATCCGGGCCGAGCTGATGAAGCTGCGGCGCTCCTTCGTCTGGTTCGCCTGCGTCGTCATTCCCCTCATCCCCGCCGGTATCGGGACCGCCAATTACCTGTTCTACCGGGACACCCTCCAGG
Source organism: uncultured Eisenbergiella sp. (assembly GCA_947631815.1). GTDB lineage: Bacteria > Bacillota > Clostridia > Lachnospirales > Lachnospiraceae > Gallintestinimicrobium. The sequence continues at coordinate 3,816 of CANRMT010000129.1, read as the reverse complement.
GACAGTGGTACGCGCTCTGGACCCAGCACACCCTGTTCTATTCCTGCTTTTTCTTCTCTCCGCTGATCGCCGTATACTGCGCCTATCTGTGGCGGGTGGAAAATTACGGACACAACCGCAACGTGCTGATGACGACGCCCGTGCCGCTCTCCTGCATTTTCTTCGGAAAACTGGCCGTCGCCGCCGCCGTCACCCTGCTCACCCAGCTCTGGGTATTTGCGCTGTTCACCGTCTGCGGGAAATACGCGGGACTTCCCGGCCTGCCGCCCGCCGAGATCCTGTTCTGGTGCCTGCGCGGCGGGCTGGGCGGCATCGTCATCGCGGCGGCCCTGCTGCTCCTATGCCAGTGCATCCGCAGCTTCGCGCTGCCCATCGGCATGTCCCTGGTGCTGACGATGGCGGGCTTCCTCTTTTCCAACAAAGGCTGGAGCCTGTATTTTCCCTTCTCCCTCCTCACCGCGGGCATGAACGCCAATCACTACGACGACCAGCTGGCGGGCGAAATGCTCCGCTTCCTCGGCTGCTGCGGCGTCTGGTTTCTCCTCTTCTGCGCCGCCGCGCTCTGGCTGCTGCGGACACGGGATGTGAAAGCATGAACGGTCCCGCAAGGGAGCAGAGACGCCTGGCATCAACCTGGCCCGGCGCTCTCCCCGCCTCCCTCTAATGCCGTTTCCCGCAAAAAATAAGGCGTCCCGCTTCGGGCGGGACGCCGGCTCGTTCTATATTCCATTTCGATGCTGCGGCCTTTTCATGCGCCGAAAAAATCCGCAAAACAGAACATTCACACAGCAAAAAATTCATGCGGCAGAAAAGTCATACGGCAAAAAATACACGCCGTAAAAAATTCACGCTGCCCACAGCAGAGGATCACACGCGGCGAAAGAGTTCGCGCAGCAGAAGCGTCATTCCGCCGCGTAATTGAGCCGGACCGTGATATTCGCCGTCTTGTGGCGGGAGCTGGTATCAAAAGCGCCGTCGTAGGTATACTCCCCGGAGCCGGAATTCTTCGCCGTGATCTGGAACACCCCCAGGTTCGCGGACAGGAGCTTGCCGACCCGGCACCCGGTCCCCTCGGCCATGATATCGATCCGCTGTCTGGCGTTGTCCGTGGCCTTCTGGATCAGCTCCAGCTTCACCTCATCCAGCTTCGTGCAGTAATACTCCGGCGAATAGGAAGAAAATTCAACTCCCGATTCGATCAGCTTCGTGATGTCCCTGGAAATGCCCTCCACCTTATCGACATCGTTGGAGGTGACGGTCACGTTCTGATCCAGGTCATACCCGTCCAGGTAGTCCCGCACATAATTGCCATTCTCATCATATTCCGTCCGGTAACGCTGGCGGATGTCCACAGAGCTGAAAACCAGCTCGTCCTCCAGCACGCCGTTCTCCAGCAGATAATCCCGCACCAGCTCGGTATCCCGCTTGATCACCTCATACGCCTCTTTTGTGGTGGAGCCGCTGGCGGAAAAGCTGCCGCGCCAGACGATCAGATCGGACTCAAAATCGCTGCTGGCCGAACCGGTAGCGCTCAGGCCGCTGCCGTTGGCGGTTTTCTTATATCCCACAAACTCCTTCGTAAAGATCAGTACGCTGGCGATCACCGTCACCGCCGCAATGAGTGCGATCACGATCGCCGTCAGACCGTTCCTGTTTTTCGATTCCATGGTAAATCCCCCCTCGCAGACAAATCTTTTCGGCATTATTTCCCGTTCTGTTTTTATATTACACCCTGCCGCCTTTTCTGAAAAGTCCCCAACAGAATCTTTAAACAAATCTTAAGCTTTTCTCTCCGATATTTTCCGATAGGAACTCCGATATTTTCCGACGGGCACTCCGATATTTTCCGGCAAATACTCAGGTATTTTCCGACGGGCATTCCGGCATTTTCCGACGGGCGAAAAGTTTACATTCTGTCCACGGTACGGTATAATGGACATAAACGGGAAGGACGAAGCAACCGGCCGACGGCAAACGGCGCGCCGCTTCCCACGATCCATATGCTTCAGAGAACACAGCTTCTCCTAACACCGGCAGAAGGAGGTCGATTTATGTTAAACATCGGAATTCTGGGCGCAGGCGGCATCGCCGCGGCGATGGCGAAAACCGTCGGTCAGATGGACTCGGTGAACGGCTATGCCGTCGCCAGCCGGGATCTCGCCAAAGCGCAGGCGTTCAGCCAAAAATGGAACATGCAAAAGGCCTACGGCAGCTATGAGGAAATGCTGCAGGATCCCAACGTCGATCTGGTCTATGTGGCCACGCCTCATTCCCACCATTACGAGCACGCCAGGCTCAGCCTGGAGCACGGAAAGCACGTGCTCTGCGAAAAGGCCTTCACCGTCAATGCCAGACAGGCAGAGGCGCTGTTCGCCCTCGCGAAAGAAAAAAAACTGCTCATCACGGAGGCTCTCTGGCCCCGCTATATGCCCATGCGCCATATCATTGAGGACGTCATAAAAAGCGGTATCGTGGGGCGGCCTACGATGCTGACCGCAAACTTCAGCTGCCGCATCTGCGACGTCCCTCGCATGAAGGAGCCCGAGCTGGCAGGCGGCGCACTCCTGGATCTGGGCGTTTACCCGCTCAATTTCGCCGCCATGTACTTCGGCAGCGATCCGGTCTCCGTTTCCGGCGCCGCGACCCTGACGGAAAAAGGCATGGACGCGCAGGAAACGGTGCTGCTGCGCTATGCGGACGGCCGCATGGCCCTGGTGATCGCTTCCATGATAGGCCTCGGGCAGAACAAGGGTGTCATCTCCTGCGAGAAAGGGCTGCTGGAGGTCGACAATCTCACCAATCCCCGGGTGCTGAAGGTCTACGACGATTCCTGGCGTCTCATCGCCACTCACAACGCCCCCGCCTGTATCACCGGCTACGAATACGAGGTGGAGGCCTGCGTGCAGGCCATCGAAAACGGCGATTCGGAATGCCCGCAGATGCCCCACGAAGAAACGCTCCGGATCATGCGGATCATGGACGATCTGCGCAGACAGTTCGGCGTAAAGCATCCTGCGCAGATAGAGGCGGTCTGATCATTCAGACCGCCTCTATCCATAAAAAAGGGCATAAAAAAATGCCCAGAACCGGAATCGAACCAGTGACACGAGGATTTTCAGTCCTCTGCTCTACCAACTGAGCTATCTGGGCATTTTAATAGCGGGGATAGGATTTGAACCTATGACCTTCGGGTTATGAGCCCGACGAGCTTCCAGACTGCTCCACCCCGCGTTATGAAATTATTATACGCTTTCAGGAATGCATTTATACCTAAAAGCAGTGGATGGGGGTGGATTCGAACCACCGAAGCAATTTGCAGCAGATTTACAGTCTGTCCCCTTTGGCCACTCGGGAACCCATCCATATTCAGTTATCCGCAGAGAAAACCTTCTGTCGGAATGAAAGAGCCGATGATCGGACTCGAACCGATAACCTGCTGATTACAAATCAGCTGCTCTGCCATTGAGCCACATCGGCATACAAGTCTCAGCATTCAGATGAGCGTGGGGCCTACAGGGCTCGAACCTGTGACCCTCTGCTTGTAAGGCAGATGCTCTCCCAGCTGAGCTAAGACCCCGATGTGTATCGTTTTCTCCGGAAAACATACGACCCAGACGGGACTCGAACCCGTGACCTCCGCCGTGACAGGGCGGCGCTCTAACCAACTGAGCCACTGGGCCATCAGGATACACTCAAACGAATATACCCTCAAAACCGAACATTCAACGCCATCTCTCTGCATCCTCTCCGAACGACCTTACAGGATAAGCCCTCGACCGATTAGTACGCGTCAGCTCCATGCATCGCTGCACTTCC
>CANRMT010000128.1 GCA_947631815.1 uncultured Eisenbergiella sp. | reverse complement strand
CATACCAGAGTTGTCAGGATCGGGGACCGCGTGATCGGCGGCGGCAATCCCATTTTGATCCAGTCCATGACCAATACGCCCACGGAGGATGTGAAGGCGACCGTGGCGCAGATCCACCGCCTGGAAGCGGCAGGCTGCGAGATCGTGCGCTGCACGGTGCCGAACGCGGCGGCGGCGGAGGCGATCGCGGAGATCAGGAAGCAGATCTCGATCCCGCTGGTGGCGGATATCCATTTCGATCACAGGATGGCGCTGGCCGCCATAGAGAACGGCGCGGATAAGATCCGGATCAATCCGGGGAATATCGGGGGCCCGGACAAGGTGGCTGCCGTGGTGAAGGCGGCGAAGGAGCGGGGCATCCCGATCCGGGTGGGGGTCAACAGCGGCTCCCTGGAGCGCTCTCTCGTGGAAAAATACGGCGGCGTCACCGCGGAAGGCATTGTGGAAAGCGCGCTGGATAAGGTACATATGATCGAGGATCTGGATTATGACAATCTGGTGATCAGCATCAAGTCCTCCGACGTGATGATGTGCGTCCGGGCGCACGAGCTCCTGGCGCCGCAGACGGGATATCCGCTGCATGTGGGCATTACGGAGGCGGGGACGGTGAACGCGGGCAATATCAAGTCCGCCATCGGGCTGGGCCTGATCCTGCATCAGGGGATCGGAGATACGATCCGCGTTTCGCTGACCGGAGACGTGGTGGAGGAAGTGAAGTCCGCGAAGATCATCCTGCGCACGCTGGGACTGCGCAGGGGCGGCATCGAGGTGGTGAGCTGTCCTACCTGCGGCCGTACCAGGATCGATCAGATCGCGCTGGCCGGTCAGGTGGAGAAGCTGGCGGAGGAGTTTCCGGAGCTGAACCTGAAGCTGGCCGTGATGGGCTGCGCGGTGAACGGGCCTGGAGAGGCGAAGGAAGCGGATCTGGGCATCGCGGGCGGGATCGGAGAAGGGCTTTTATTCAAAAGAGGAGAGATCGTGCGCAAGGTGCCGGAGTCGGAGTTCATCTCCGCGCTGCGCTATGAACTGGAGCACTGGCAGCAGGGAGCGGAATAGAAAGAGGGTTTGAAGATGTCGAAGCGTTTTGGGGAAGTGTTTCCCGGCCTTCAGCTGAACGACAGCGTGCGGGGTCTGTTTGAAAAGGTGACCGTGGAGCGTGTGACCGCGAACCGCCAGAGGAATCTGGTGCGCGTCTATATCGACTGTGACCGGCTGATCCCGAAGGATCTGATCTTCGGCGTGGAAAAGGAGATCCGCAGACAGCTGTTTGGCGGATGCGACATTTCCGTGAAGATCCAGGAAAAATTCCATCTTTCCGCGCAGTACGATCTGCCGAAGCTTTTGGAGCTCTATCAGGAGAGCATTTTCCTGGAGTTCAAAGAGCTCAGCCCGGTGGAATACTGTATCCTGAAAAGCGCGGAGCTTTCGCTGACGGACGGGAAAAACATCCGTCTGGCGGTCCCGGATACGGTCGTGGCCAGGGAGCGCTGTCCGGAGCTGATGCGTATCCTGGAAAAGATCATCTGTGAGCGCTGCGGGATCCCGGCACAGGTGGAGATCGCCTATCGGGAGCCGAAGAAGCGCAGAAAGGACGGCGGACAGCCGGAGACGCTGGAGGATATCCGCGGCGCGGGACGGCCGGGAGATACGGCGCGGGAGCCGGGAGCGGCCGGGCCCGAGCAGGGGCGCGGGGGAGATGGCTCTGCGGATATGGACGACGCCTATGCCGCCTATCTGGCACAGAGCGCGCAGGAGGAGGTCCCTTTCGAGGAGGACCCTGCGGCGGTCCCGGCAGCGTCCGTCTCCTCCGGGGAAACAGGCGCCCCGTCTCGAGCGGTGAAGAGCCGTACCGGCGGCTCCAACGGGAGCGGCGGCAGGTTCGGCCGGGGAAGAAGCGTGCGGAACGGCGATTCCGGCTTTTCCAGGCGGAGCGTCAGACGGAGCGACAATCCGGATGTGATCTACGGCAGGGATTTCGAGGAGGAAGCCATTCCCATCGAAGATATCATCGGAGAGATGGGCGAGGTGGTGATCCGGGGAAAGGTGCTGGCGCTCGATAAGCGGGAGATCCGCAACGAGCGCACGATCCTGATCTTCGACGTGACGGATTTTACGGACACCATGACCATCAAGATCTTTCTGCTGAACGAGCAGGTGGATGAGGTGGCGGATCAGATCAGACCCGGCGCGTTCCTGAAGATCAAGGGGATGACGACGATCGACAAGTTTGACGGGGAGCTCACCATCGGCTCCCTTGTTGGGGTGAAGAAGATCCCGGATTTCACCAGCACCCGCGTGGACCGCGCGCCCCGGAAGCGCGTGGAGCTGCACTGCCATACGAAGATGAGCGATATGGACGGCGTTTCCGAGGTAAAGGATCTGGTGAAGCGCGCCTATGAATGGGGGCATCCGGCCATCGCCATCACGGATCACGGGGTGGTCCAGGCGTTCCCGGACGCCAATCATCTGGTGGAGGATCTCTGGAAGGCGGAAAAGAACCGGTGCAAAGAGGCAGGGCTGGAACCGCCGGACCGAAAGGATTTCTTCAAGGTCATTTACGGCTGTGAGATCTATCTGGTGGACGATTCCAGAGAGATCGTGACGGGCAGCAGGGAACGGGCGCTGCGGGGCAGCTATGTGGTGTTCGATATCGAGACCACCGGTTTTTCCGCCGATAAGAATCAGATCATCGAGATCGGCGCGGTGAAGGTGGAGGACGGGAAGATCACGGACCGTTTTTCCAGCTTCGTCAATCCGCAGACGCCGATCCCGTTCCGGATCGAGGAGCTGACGGGCATCCGGGACGACATGGTGCTGGACGCGCCGCTCATCGGGGAGGTGCTGCCGGATTTCCTGCGTTTCAGCGAGGGCTGCGTGTTCGTGGCCCACAACGCCAGCTTCGATATGGGATTCATTCTGGAGAACGCGAGGCGGCAGGGCATCGCGCTGGAACCTACTTATGTGGATACGGTGGGCATTTCCAGGGTGATGTTTCCCAATCAGAGAAAGCATACGCTGGACGCGGTGGCGAAGACGATGAACGTTTCCCTGGAGAATCACCACCGGGCCGTGGACGATGCGGAGGCGACGGCGGAGATCTTTCTGAAGTTCATCCCCATGCTGGAAGAGCGGGACTGCCATACGCTGGAGGACGTCAACCGTCTGGGCGAGGCCAGTCCGGACGTCATCAAGCGTCTGCCCTCCTATCACTGCATCCTGCTGGCGAAGAACGATATCGGGCGCGTGAACCTGTATACCCTGATCTCCGAATCCCACCTGAATTATTTCCTCAAGGTCCCCAGGGTGCCCAAGAGCCTGCTTGCAAAGCACCGGGAGGGGCTGATCGTCGGCAGCGCCTGCGAGGCGGGCGAGCTGTACCGCGCCCTGCTGGACGACAGATCGGATGCGGAGATCGCGCGGATCGTGAAATTTTACGATTATCTCGAGATCCAGCCCGTGGGCAACAATCAGTTCATGATCGCTTCGGAGAAGATCGAGAATGTGAATTCCATAGAGGACATTCAGAACCTCAACCGCCGGATCGTGCATCTGGGCGAGCAGTTCGGCAAGCCGGTGGCGGCCACCTGCGACGTGCATTTCCTGGATCCGGAGGATGAAATATACCGGCGCATCATCATGGCGGGAAAAGGCTTCCCGGATGCCGACAATCAGGCGCCGCTGTATCTGCACACCACGGAGGAAATGCTGGAGGAGTTCCAGTATCTGGGGGCGGAAAAGGCCAGGGAGGTCGTCATCGACAGTCCCAACCGGATCGCGGATATGGTGGAGCCCATTTCGCCGGTGCGGCCGGACAAATGTCCGCCCGTGATCCCGGACAGCGACAAGCTGCTGACGGAGATCTGCTACCGCAAGGCGCACGAGCTCTACGGGGAGGAGCTGCCGAAGATCGTGGTGGACCGGCTGGAAAAGGAGCTGCATTCCATCATTTCCAACGGGTTCGCCGTCATGTACATCATCGCCCAGAAGCTGGTCTGGAAATCGGTGGAGGACGGCTATCTGGTGGGCTCCCGCGGGTCCGTGGGCTCCTCTCTGGTGGCCTTTATGGCGGGCATCACGGAGGTGAATTCCTTAAGCGCCCATTACCGCTGTCCGAAGTGCCATTACTGCGACTTTGATTCGGAGGAGGTGCGCGCGTATGCGGGCAGCAGCGGCTGCGACATGCCGGATAAAAACTGTCCGGTCTGCGGGGAGCCGCTGATCAAGGACGGGTTCGACATCCCGTTCGAAACGTTCCTGGGCTTCAAGGGGGACAAGGAGCCGGATATCGACCTGAACTTTTCCGGCGAATATCAGAGCAAGGCTCATAAATATACCGAGGTGATCTTCGGCGCAGGCCAGACGTTCCGCGCCGGGACCATCGGCACGCTGGCGGACAAGACCGCCTACGGCTATGTGAAAAATTATTTTGAGGAGCGGGGAAAAAAGAAGCGCAGCTGCGAGATCAACCGGATCGTGCAGGGCTGTACCGGCATCCGGCGCAGCACCGGCCAGCATCCGGGCGGCATCGTGGTGCTGCCGGTGGGAGAGGATATCAATTCCTTTACGCCCGTCCAGCATCCCGCCAACGATATGACGACCGATATCGTCACCACCCATTTTGATTATCACTCCATCGACCACAACCTGCTGAAGCTGGACATCCTGGGACATGATGATCCCACGATGATCCGCATGCTGCAGGATCTGACGGGCATCGATCCCACGAAGATCCCGCTGGACGATCCGCAGGTGATGAGCCTGTTCCGTTCGCCGGAGGCGCTGGGGCTGCGGCCGGAGGATATCGACGGCTGCCCGGTGGGTTCTCTGGGCATTCCGGAGTTCGGCACGGATTTCGTCATCCAGATGCTGCTGGACACGAAGCCCACCTGTTTTTCGGATCTGATCCGCATCGCGGGGCTGGGCCACGGCACGGACGTCTGGCTGGGCAACGCGCAGACGCTGATCCAGAACGGGGACGCCACGATCTCCACCGCCATCTGCTGCCGCGACGATATCATGATCTATCTGATCAACATGGGGATGGAGCCCAGCCTCGCCTTTTCCACCATGGAGAGCGTTCGGAAGGGAAAGGGGCTCAAGCCGGAGATGGAGGAGGCCATGCGGGACATCGGGGTGCCGGACTGGTATATCTGGTCCTGCAAGAAGATCAAATATATGTTCCCGAAGGCGCATGCGGCGGCCTATGTGATGATGGCCTGGCGGATCGCGTACTGCAAGGTGAACTATCCGCTGGCCTATTATGCGGCGTTTTTCTCCATCCGCGCTTCCGGCTTTTCCTATGAGATCATGTGTCAGGGCAGATCCCATCTGGAAACGGTGATGGCGGACTACAAAAACAGGGCGGACAGCCTGACCCAAAAGGAGCAGGCCTCCATGCGGGATATGAAGATCGTGCAGGAAATGTACGCCAGAGGCTTTGAATTCGTGCCCATCGATCTGTTCGCGGCCCATCCGCGGAACTTCCAGATCGTGGACGGAAAGCTCATGCCGTCCCTAAACAGCATCGACGGGCTGGGCGAAAAGGCGGCGGATGCCATTGCGGAGGCGGCCAAAGACGGTCCGTTCCTAAGCAAGGACGATTTCCGGGAGCGCTCCAAGGCGTCCAAGAGCATCACGGATCTGCTGGATTCCCTGGGGATCCTCGGAGACCTGCCCGAATCCAATCAGATCAGTTTGTTTGATTTCATGACGGTATGATGACCGCAGGGTTATGATACCGCGCTGATCGGCGCGAAAATTTTTTGCGGCAAACCGTGTTTCTTTATATCATACAAACGAATGCTCGTATGCGGTAAAGCAGCAGGATAATAGAAAAAAGATAGGGACAGCGGCTTCACAGCTATTCCGTACAGCAAGGGACGGTAGAGAAAACTTTTTGAGAGGATTGGTGGTATTTTGCAGGAAAATATGATAAAATTAAAAAGAACAGAGGAGATATATACAAGATGGAGGTTGATATTATAATTGATAAAATCACAGACTGTTTGATAAATACAAGAACCGGCGAGAAAGTGGAAACAGAATATCGGATGCGTGAAATGCCGGTAAGACCGAAGGATTATAAAGGATGGAGATTTAACTGGAGTATCACAGAGAAAAACGGGTATCATATATATGAGTTGTTCTTAAAAGGCGATGACACAGTTCAGGGAAGAATTTCCGTAAAGATTGATGGCGGGGTTGCAGATGTGGAGATTGTTGAAACTGCACCACATAACTATGGCCATGAAGGAATCTATGCGGGTGTCGGCGCACATTTATTTGCGATTGCCTGTCAAGTAAGTCTTGATGCAGGGTGTGATGGTGTAGTGGCTTTTACGTCTAAAAGTGATTTGGTCGAGTATTACATGGATAAATTAAATGCAGTGGAAATTACACCAAGAAGAATGGTTATTTTTGAAGAGGCTGCGCAGATACTGTTAGACAGATATATGAGAAAGTAGGTGGTGATCATGTTGGCAATGGAGAGAAAATCTGTAGATTTTATACATGATATTTCTTATTATGCAAAAGACAGCAGGCTGACGGGAGAACCGGATGGCAAAAGATATAAATGGAGAGAGATGATAGAAAGGTTTAAGATGCTGGGAAGACCTCTTACGGAGGAAGAAGCAGAAGAATTCAGGGTTAAATAAACAGGAAAGCAGAGATTCGAGAGAGTCTCTGCTTTTTTGTGCGGAAACTTTTCCCTTTTCCCCTTCCCCGATGTAATATTTCCCTCCTTTCGCGTGTCTAATCAGTGAAAGGAGGTGAGCAAAACAAAAAATGCCGACAGAACAATTTTTAGAAAGACTGATGCGTGAGTACGGCGATGAACTTCTGCGTACCTGCTGTCT
>CANRMT010000127.1 GCA_947631815.1 uncultured Eisenbergiella sp. | reverse complement strand
GCCGGGGGCTTTTCGCGGCGGACGGTCTATGCAAAATACCTGAAAAGGCCTAAAAAGTTTTTGCCCGAGCTTGTATAATTTCTGAGGAGTGATATAATAAAAGGCTGAAAAGAAGGTGATCGCAATAGGAAACAATTTTTCGGGCGCATTTCTTGCATTTCTCGCGGGCGCGGCCATCGCCTCGGCCGGTTATGCGGTTTCGCGGTATGTCCTCAAAAAACACGAAACGAAATATCTGATGGTCCAGATGGTGAAGCGGCCGGTACAGATCGCCTTTCTGGTACTGCTTTATCTGCTCGGAGGTCATACGTCCTGGGATCGGATCTGGCTGTTGGCCGGAGGCTGCCTGGGGATCACGCTGCCGATGTTCTGGTTCACATATCGGCTTGTGAAGCTCAATGATTCGCTGCATCGAAAGGAGGATCTGACGGATGGGTGAAGAGTCAAAGGTGATCATTCCTCTGTTCGGGATATTGGACGTGACGGGAGAGGTGGTTATGATGTGGATCATCCTGGCGCTCATAACGGTCATTTCCCTGATCATCCGGCACGGCCTGAAGGAGCGGCCGGGCGTTTTTCAGAACGTGATCGAGACCGGGGTGGAATATCTGGACAATTTCTTTCGGGATCTTCTGGGCCGCGAGAAATCCCGCCGGTATTTTTCGTTTTTGGCGGCGCTGTTCATCTTTATTATTTTTGCCAACTATTCGGGGCTGTTTCCCGGGGTGGGGCAGACGGATTATGTGAAGGCGCCCACATCGTCCCTGTCGGTGACGGTCGGGCTGGGGATCGTGGCCTTCGTTTTTCTGCAGGCGGCCGGGCTGAAGGCCGGGGTAAAGCATTATTTTAAACGCTTTGTCAGCCCCATGTTCTTCATGCTGCCGTTGCTTTTGCTGGACGAATTCATCAAACCGGCGTCTCTGGCACTGCGTCTCTTTGGAAATGTGTTCGGGGAGGAGATGGTGACGGAGGAGCTTTACAGTATTTTCCCCATCGGGGTGCCTGTCGTGATGATGGCGCTTTCCCTGCTGTTCTGCGCACTGCAGGCCATGGTGTTCACCATGCTCGTGTCGATCTATCTGGACGAGGAGACGGAAGAGGAATGAGCCGCAGACAGGATAAGATCACGGAAGGAAAACCGGGAGATCCGGGAGAAAGAAATCAAGGAGGAGAATCATGAAAACAGAAATCATCGCACTCGCAGCGGCAATCGCCATTTCGATCAGCACTCTGGGTCCCGCCATCGGGCAGGGCCTGACGGCCAAGAGCGCAATGGAGAGCATCGCGCGTCAGCCGGATGCGGCCAAGGATATCCGTTCCACGCTGATCATCTCTCTGGCGCTGATGGAGGCCCTTACGATCTACGGTCTTCTGATCGCCTTCATGCTGGTGGCAAAGATCTGACGGGAGAAAAGCCATGACGATTCAGATATCGGTTGTGATATGGACGATCCTGTGCTTTCTTCTGCTGATGCTGATCCTGCATTTCCTGCTGTTTCGGCCGGTGCTCGCCCTGCTGGATGCGCGCAGGGAGCGCGTTCAGAACGCCGCCGCCCGAAAGGCGGAGTATGAGAAGCAAAAGGCGGAGTATGCCTCTGTGCTGGAAGAAAGGAAGGCCGCCCGATCGGCGCAGCAGCAAAAACAGATGAAGGCTGAGATCGAGAAGATCCGGGCGGACGGAAAGCGCCGGATGGAACAGGCCAATGACGAGCGGCTCCGCCGGGTGGACGATTACCGTGTGAAGGCGGAGGAGGAATGCGACGAGCTGCTTTCTCTGCTGGGCGAACATGCGGATGAATTGGCCGCGTCTTTTGCGGAAAGTCTGGTAAAGGTTTAAGGCATGAAGATTTTATATGTGATCATCAATTTTCTCATACTGGCGGGCATCCTGTTCCTGTTTTGCCGGAAGTTCATCATCCGCCTTTTTTCCGACCGCCGCAGGCGGATCCTGGAAGAGCTGGATGAGGCGGAACGGATCGAAAAAAGCCTGCCGCCGGCGGAAGCTGTGTCGGAGGAAGGGCTGATCCCGGAGAGCGGAGAATGTTCGGAAAACGGTCAGCTTTCCGAAGGCGGGGCGTATCCGGGAGACAGTGTGCCGTCGGAGGGCGGAGCGCATCCTGGAGGAAGTCTGCGCCTGGAGGACGGAGCGGATCCGGAGAGCGCGGAGGACCCGGAGGACGGGGTCCGGTCTCAGATCAGCGAGGCGCTGGAGCAGGAAAAGGCGCAGGCGGAAGGGCGTATCTCCCAGATCGAGGCGTTCGGGGAGCGCGAATGCCGGGAGATCTACCGGATCATGATCGGCAAAACGAAGCGCCGCTTTTTTGGCGTCATGCAGGATAAGGTCGTCGAGATTTTTTCCAGGGAGCCGTATCTGGGCAGGATGCGGGCGAAGGAAGCCGCGCAGATCGACGAGATCCTGGGGCAGATCAAGCTGACGCCGGGCGACATGGCGTATCTGAAATATCACGATGTGCTCTATGTGACGCTGACCTCCGCCTATCCGCTGGACCCCGAGCTCGTAAAAAAGGTGGACGAGGCTACCACAAAGCTTCTGCAGGAAGTGAACGGCAAGACGTCCCTGTGGGTGCGGGAGGATCCCGGGCTCATCGGCGGCCTTCGGCTGCGCATCGGCGACACCGTATACGATTATACCGTGGCAGAAGAGCTGTATCATTATGAAAAGGGCATCAGCCAGGAGCCCATCACCACGGATGAGCCTGTCCGGGAGGTCCTGGAGGAGTTCGAACAGAAGGCGGAGTCCTTTGCGCCGAAGATCCATATTTATCAGCTGGGCAGGGTGCTGCAGATCTCGGACGGCATCTGCTGGATGGACGGCCTTGCGGATATCATGTACGGAGAGGTCGTGGAGTTCGACTGCGGCGAGCGCGGCATGATCCTGGACATTCAGCCGGAGCGGATCGGCTGCGTCGTGTTCGGAGAATATGCGAACATCGAGAGCGGCAGCCGGGTCCGCCGCGTGGGCAGGATCGCTTCGGTTCCCGTCGGGAAGGCGCTTCTGGGCCGGGTGGTGGACGCTATCGGCAATCCCATAGACGGGGAAGGCTATATCTATGCGGAAGCGAAGCGGCCCATCGAGTGCAGGGCACCGGGCATTCTGGACCGGGCCTCTGTCAGCAGGCCGCTGCACACCGGCGTGAAGGCGATCGACGCGCTGGTCCCCATCGGCAGGGGGCAGAGGGAGCTGATCATCGGCGACCGCCAGACCGGCAAAACGGCCCTGGCGCTGGATGCGATCATCAACCAGAAGGGCAAGGACACGGTGTGTATTTATGTGGCCATCGGCCAGAAGGATACCACCATCGCCGAGATCAAGGACCGGCTGACCCAGTACGGGGCCATGGAATATACCACGATCGTGGCGGCCAATGCCTCCGGCTCCGCCGCGACCCAGTATATCGCGCCTTTTTCCGGCACGGCCATGGCGGAATATTTCATGTATGCCGGAAAAGATGTGCTCATCATCTATGACGATCTTTCCAAACACGCGGTGGCGTACCGGGAGCTTTCCCTGCTGCTGCACCGCCCTTCGGGCCGGGAGGCCTATCCCGGAGATATTTTTTACCTGCATTCCCGTCTGCTGGAGCGGTCGGCCCAGCTGTCGGCGGAGATGGGAGGCGGCTCCATCACGGCCCTGCCCATCATCGAGACGCTGGCGGGCGATATATCGGCCTATATCCCGACCAATGTGATCTCCATCACGGACGGTCAGATCTTTCTGGAAAGCGAGCTGTTCCGCGAAGGACAGCGGCCCGCCATCAATGTGGGCCTTTCCGTTTCCCGTGTGGGCGGCGCCGCCCAGACGAAGCTGATGAAACAGATGTCGGCCAGCCTGCGCACGAAGCTGGCACAGTATCGGGAGTTGGCGGATTTCACCCAGCTGGGCGCGGATATCGACGAAGTTACCAGGCGGACGCTGGATGCGGGCGCGCATCTGATGGAGACGCTGAAGCAGGGCAGGTTCCAGCCGCTGGAGGACTGGCAGCAGGGACTTCTGCTGTTCGCGGTTTCGGAGGGGTTCGCGCAGGATGTCCCGCTGGCAGAAATGAGCCGGTTCGAGAAGGGCCTGTTCCCGTTTTTCGAAGAGAACTGCGCGTCTCTCGTTGAGGCGCTGAAGACCGGAAAGAAAACCGACGCGGCTTTGCTGGAGCAGATCCGCGCGGCGCTTGGCGAGTATCAAAAGAGGTTCTGAGCATGCCTTCCATCCAGAGTTTAAAAAAGGAGCTGCGGGGCATCCGTTCCACGCAGAAGCTCACCAGAGCCATGCGGACGGTTTCCGCCGCCAAATTTTCAAAACTGAATGCGGCGTTCGGCCAGTACGCCGAGTACGGGAGACAGTGCAAAGCCTGTTTTGACGCATATCAGGACAGCTTTCTGGATGCGGTCGGCGCGCCGGACCCGTCCGCGCCCCCGGTCTTTCTCGTGATGTCCTCCAACAAGGGGCTCTGCGGGAGCTTTAACGCGGAGCTTCTGAAGTTCGCGGAGGAGACGCTGGACGGCCGGAGCGGGTTTTTGCTGGTGGCCTGCGGGAAAAAGGCGATCCGTTATTTTAAAGGGCGGAATGTCCCGCTGGCGGGAGAATGGGTGCTGGCGGATGTGCCGACCTTCGAGGAGAGCGGCGCGCTGCTGGAATCGGTACTCGCGCTGCGGAGGGACGGAAGGGCTTCCGGGGTCTATGTGATCTATCCGGCATACGTCAATATGCTGGAACAGACGCCTGCCGTCTGCGAACTGTTTCCGCCCGCAAAGGCGGGGAAGGATCGGGAGGAGGACCGAACGGCCCTGTTCGTGCCGGACCGGCGGGCGATGATCGAGGAAACGGCGGACACGGTATTTGGTTCGATGTTTTATGAGCTGGTGCTGGAGGCGGCGCTGGGCGCTCAGGCGGCCACGCTGATGACGATGCGGGCGGCCTACGATGCCGCTACGGAGTTCTGCGAGCGGCTGGAGGGAGAGATCAACCGGAAGCGGCAGAGCACGGTCACCGCGGATGTGATCGAGACATCCTCCGGCGAGGCGTTCAAGCAGGGGCAGGTGTGAGCATCCTGCGTGATCAAGGGAGAAAAAAATGGCAAAGAATTCTGTGGGAATGGTACAGCGGATCACGGGACCGGTCGTGGACATTTTGTTCGATCCCAGCGAGCTGCCGGACCTGTTTCATGCGGTTACCATAGAGCATAACGGCGAGAAGTTCGTCCTGGAGGTTTCCCAGCATCTGGGAAACGGCGTGGTGCGGTGCATTTCCATGCATCCCACCGACGGAATGTCCAGAGGACTGACGGCGGTGGATACCGGCGCTCCCATCATGGTGGGCGTGGGCGAGGAGACCCTTGGACGGATGGTGAACGTGATCGGCGAGCCCATCGATAAAAAGGAACCGATCCGCTCGAAGGAAAAGTGGCCCATCCATCATCCGGCGCCGCGCTTTTCCGACATCGTGGCGGCGGATGAGATCATGGAGACGGGGATCAAGGTCATCGATCTGATGACCCCTTATGTCAAGGGCGGAAAGATCGGCCTGTTCGGCGGAGCGGGCGTCGGAAAGACGGTGCTGATCATGGAGCTGATCCGCAACATCGCCTTTGAGCACGACGGCTATTCGGTGTTCGCGGGCGTGGGGGAGCGTTCCAGGGAAGGCAACGATCTGTACAATGAAATGATGCAGTCGGGCGTGCTGGACAAGACCGCCCTGGTGTTCGGCCAGATGAACGAGACGGCGGGGGCCCGTCTGAGGGTGCCGCTGGTGGGGTTGACCATGGCGGAATATTTCCGGGAAAATTCCAGAAAGGACGCCCTTTTGTTTATCGACAATATTTTCCGTTTTTCTCAGGCCGGTTCGGAGGTTTCCGCGCTGCTGGGCAGAATGCCCTCCGCCGTGGGATATCAGCCCACGCTGGCCAGTGAAATGGGAAAACTGCAGGAGCGCATCGTTTCCACCGGCAACGGTTCCATCACTTCGGTGCAGGCGGTCTATGTGCCCGCCGACGACCTGACCGATCCGGCGCCTGCCACCACCTTTTCCCATCTGGACGCCACCACGGTGCTTTCCAGAAAGATCGTGGAGCTGGGCATTTACCCGGCGGTGGATCCGCTGGAATCCACTTCCCGCATGCTGACCCAGGATGCGGTGGGAGAGCGGCATTACCGCGCCGCCAAGGAGGTCCAGCGCATTCTGCAGAAATACAATGAGCTTCAGGATATCATCGCGATCCTGGGCATGGAGGAGCTTTCGGACGAGGACAAGGTCACGGTCAAACGCGCCAGAAGGATGCAGCGTTTCCTGAGCCAGCCCTTCCACGTGGCGGAGAGCTTCACCGGTTCCAAGGGCGTCTATGTGCCGTTGGAAAAGACCATCTCCGGCGTGGAGGAGATCCTGAGCGGGAACTGCGACGATATCCCGGAGGCCTGTTTCCTCATGTGCGGCACGATCGACGACGTGTACGCCAGGGCGAAGTAAGAAGATCCGGCGGCGGGCTGCGGTACGGCCGCGTTCCGTCCCGTACTGTTGATCCGGGGGAGAACCGGGAATGGGAGGCATTCTATGGATGGACTCAGCTTGAAGATCGTGACGCCGAAGGGGACGTTCCCTCCGGTGGCCTGCGATTCCGTCCGCCTGACGGTCTGCGACGGCAGAAAAGGAAAGGGCGGCGGAAGTTACGGGATCCGAAAAGGGCATACAAAGGCGCTGTTTTCTCTGGATGCGGGAGAGATCAGCGCGTTTTTGACGGGAAAGATCGTGTTCGCCGGGCAGAACGGCAAAGGGTTCGCCACCGTGGAGAAGGATGTGGTGACGGCGGTGGTGGAGGAGTTCCGCGTTTTTGCCGCGGCGGGGCAGGACGGAGAATAGTCGGACAGTTTGCGGG
>CANRMT010000126.1 GCA_947631815.1 uncultured Eisenbergiella sp. | reverse complement strand
GTCCGATCCCTGCGGAACCGGATGATCACCGGCCGCTGCTCCACAAAACCGGGCAGGCGCTCTTCTGTCTCCGCTTCGCCGTACTGCTCCCGCCACAGCGAGATCATCCATTCCGGCAGGCTGTAACGGACAGACAGGGCCTTAACGGGATCCTGAATCGGGTCCGGCCACGCGATCTCATCCTTCTGTCTGGAGAGGCTCCGCAGCACGCCGTTGACGAAACCGGCCAGGCCGGAAAAGCCCCGCCTTTTCGCCAGCTTCACCGCCTCATTGCAGACGGCGCGGTCCGGTATGCCGTCCAGATAGAGGATCTGACCGGCCGACAGGCGCAGCAGGCTGCGGATCAGCGGCTTCATCTTTGCCACCTGCGCCGCGGATACGGCATTCAGTGCCCAGTCGATGGAAAGGCCGTGCTCCAGCGTACACTCCACCAGCCGCTTGAACAGCGCCTTTTCCCGCGGGTCCTCGTAATCATATTTTTCCAGCGTCCCCCGGATCAGGGCGTTCGCGTACGCACCGCCCTTTTCCAGCTCCACAAGGACGTCCAGCGCCAGTTCCCGTGCATTCATACAGACCTCTTTGCCTTATCCTCAGTCCCTGTCGTTCCTTCTGGCGATCAGGATCAGCCGCAGAAGGTTCAGGACGGCGGCCGCCGCGGCCGCCACGTAAGTCAGGGCGGCGGCCTTCAGCACCTTCCGGCTGCCGTCCACCTCCTGCCGGGTCAGGATGCCGTAACCGGTCAGCATATCCAGCGCCCGGCGGCTGGCATCGAATTCCACGGGCAGCGTGACGATCTGAAAAAGCACCGCCAGCAGGAACACCCAGATGCCGATCTGCATCAGCACTTCGTTCGAGCCGAAGATCAGGCCCATGATGAAGATCGGCAGCCCGAAGCGGGAACCGAAATTCGCCGCGGGCGCCATCTTCGACCGGATGCGCAGGGGCTCATATTTTTCGCTGTCCTGCACCGCATGGCCGCACTCGTGGGCCGCCACGCCCACCGCTGCCACGCTGGAGGAGCTATAGGTGGCATCCGACAGGCGCAGCACCTTGCTGCGGGGATCGTAGTGATCCGTGAGATTCCCACGGATGTGCTCCACCTTCACGTTGTACAGGCCGTTCCGGTCCAGGATCTGCCTGGCGGCCTGCGCGCCGGTCATCCCGCTGCCGCTCCGCATGCGGCTGTAACGGGAAAATGTGCTGTTCACCCTGGCGCTGGCGGCCATGGACAGCACGGCCCCGATCACCACCAGTATATAAGTCCAGTCATAATAATAGCCCGGATACATCATCCCAGTCTTTCACCCCTTTTTACTCTGCAGCCGTTCAGGAAATCCCTGACCTGCATCCGTTTTTTCCCTTCCAGCTGAACCTCGAGGATCCGCAGGCGTCCGTCCCCGGCGGCGACCGTCAGCGCGTCCCGCTGCGCCTCCGTCACGGTGCCGGGCGCATCGGCCGCCCCGCATCCGCCTTCCTCCGCCGCGGCCCGGAGGATCTTCAGCATCCTTCCCTGGTAAAACGTGTATGCGCCGGGCCAGGAATACAGGCCCCGCACCTTCCGCTCGATCTGGACGGCGCTTTCCTTCCAGTCGATCAGGCCCATGGATTTGGTCAGCATCCTGACATAGCTGCTCTCGGCTTCATCCTGCTTTTCCGCCCGCAGCGTCCCTGCCTGCAGGCCCTCCAGCGCCTCCACGATCAGCCCGCTCCCGGCCTCCGCCAGCTTTTGGCGCAGGCTTTCGTCCGTATCGTCCTCCGCGATGGGCACGGCCCGCTTCAGCAGCATATCCCCGGTATCAATCCCCGCGTCCATCCGCATGATGGTGACGCCGGTCCGGCTCTCGCCGTTCAGGATGGCCCATTCGATGGGCGCGGACCCGCGGTATGCGGGCAGCAGCGACGCATGGATGTTCAGACACCCGTACGGCGGGATATCCAGGATCTCCTGGGATAAGATCTGCCCGAACGCCGCCACCACGAACACGTCTGCCCCCAGCGCGCGCAGCGCTTCCGCCGCCTCCTGCGCCCGGATCTTCACCGGCTGCAGCACCGGGATGCCGTGGGCCAGCGCGCAGGCCTTGACCGGGCTGATCTGCAGCCGTCCGCCGCGGCCCTTCGGCCGGTCCGGCTGGGTCACGACGGCGCACACCTCATGCCCCGCCGCCAAAAGCACCTCCAGCGGCCCCACCGCGAATTCGGGTGTTCCCATATAAACCAGCTTCATGCGATGTCCTCCCTGTCAGATGCTCTCCTCTCCTCACGGCCGGGGAGGCCGGTTTCCTCCCGGCGCTCAACAGCCGCTAAGGTCGGTTTCCCCGTCCGCTGTCCCCGGCGGCCGGTCTTCTCTGCCCGGCGGCCGCAGGGGCTATTCTTCCCCGTCCGCTTCCTCTTCATCCGCATAATAGTCCTCGGTGTTCATCAGCGGCCCTTCCACCTTATCCACGTAGATCTTACCCTCCAGATGATCCAGCTCATGACAGATGGCCCGGGCCAGCAGCTCCGTGGCCTCGATCTCGTATTCCTGCATGTTCTCGTCGAAAGCCGCCGCTTTCACATAATTCGGGCGCGTGACCGTCCCCGTTTTGCCCGGCACCGACAGGCATCCCTCCCCGCCGGTCTGCTCGCCGGAGGATTCCAGGATCCTGGGATTGATCATGACGATGGGGTCCTCCCCTGTGGTATCGATGACCACGATGCGCTTGAGCACGCCCACCTGCGGCGCGGCCAGCCCGACCCCGTTTGCCTCATACATCGTATCGAACATATCCTCGATGAGGAGCCGGGTGCGGGGCGTGATCAGCTTCACCGGCTTGCAGGTCTTTGTCAGGATGGGGTCGCCCAGGGTCCTGATATTGCGGATTCCCATTTGTAAACTCCTTTCTCGCCTCAGTACGCGTTCAGCGGGTCAAAATCGAACTGGCAGGTCCCCCGCGCCCTCCCGGACGCGGCGCGCCGCTCCTCGATCCTGTTTTTGACCGCCGTCAGCCTGGAATAATCCTTATGCTTGATATAGACTCCGTAACGGTATGTATCGTTTATCTTTTCGATCAGCGCCGGGGCGGGCCCGATGATCACGGTCTGCCCGTCCGCCAGCTCCGCCGCCCACTGCGCGGCCTCCCGGGCCGCCAGGAGCGCGTCCTCTTCTTTTTTATCCTGGATCTGCACCGCCAGCAGATGGGACGCGGGCGGATAGGACAGGAGCTTCCGGTAGGTATATTCCTCTTCGAAAAAGCCCTCGTAATCCTGCGCAGCGGCATAGCGCACGCTGTAATGCTCCGGCTGATAGGTCTGGATCACCACCTCGCCCGGCTTCGCGCCCCGGCCCGCTCTCCCGGCCGCCTGGCACAGAAGCTGGAACGTCCGCTCCCCGGCCCGAAAGCCGCCCGCGGACAGCGAAAGATCGGCCGCCAGGATCCCCACCAGCGTCACATTCGGGAAATCGTGACCCTTGACGATCATCTGCGTCCCCACCAGGATATCCGCCTCCCGGTTGGCAAAAGCGGACAGGATCTTCTCGTAGCTGTCCTTGGTGCGGGTGGTATCCGCGTCCATGCGCAGCACCCTGGCCGCGGGGAACATCCCGGAAAGCTGTTCGGCGATCTGCTCCGTCCCGGCCTTAAAGCCCAGGATATAACGGGAACCGCAGACCGGACAGATCCGGGGCACGGGCTGCTCATACCCGCAGTAATGGCAGGTCAGCCGTCCCTGCTGCCCGCCGTATCCCGCTCTCGCCGCCCGGTGCTCCGACAGGGAAACGCTGCAGTGAGGACATTTGCACACATAGCCGCAGGAGCGGCAGGATACGAAGCCCGCATAGCCGCGGCGGTTGATGAAAAGCATGGACTGCTCGCCCGCCGCCAGCCGCTGTCTGAGCTTTTCCGCCAGCCTCCCGGAAAAGATCGTGCGGTTGCCCTCCCGAAGCTCCCGGCGCATATCCTCCACATAGATCCGCGGAAGACTGCCGCCCGCCATCCGCTCCTTCAGCGTATAAAGGCGAAACTCGCCCCGCCTGGCCTTTTCGTAGCTTTCCAGGGACGGCGTCGCGGATCCCATCACCACGGCCGCGCCGCACAGCCCGGCCAGCTCGATGGCGGTCTCTCTGGCGTGATACTTGGGCATGGTCTCGCTTTTATAGCTGTTTTCATGTTCTTCATCGATGATGATCAGTCCGGGATCGGGAAACGGCACGAACAGCGCCGAACGGGGACCGATGATCACGTCCAGCTCCCCCCGCTTCGCCCGGAGCCTCTGATCCTGCTTTTCCCCGGCGCTCAGCGCGGAGTTCATCACGGAAACCCGCTCCCCGAAATGCCGGTAGAACCGCAGCACCGTCTGATAGGTCAGCGCGATCTCCGGGATCAGGACGATGGCCTGCCTGCCGCGCGCGATCATGCCTTCGATCAGCGCCAGGTAAACCTCCGTCTTGCCGCTTCCGGTCACGCCGAAGAGCAGGGACGGCCTTCGATCCCCCGCGTCCCAGGCGGCCAGGACATCCGTCACGATCCGCTGCTGGGCTGGGCTCAGCGCCTTTTTTTCTCCCGTTTTCCCGCCGGGACGGACCGGATTGCGGTAAAAGGGGACCGTTTTCTCCTCTATCGCGCCCTCCGCCTCCAGCGCCTTCAGCGCAGGAGGCGAGATCCGCAGCACGTCCCGGACGAAATGCCCGGAGAGCACCGGCTCCTTTAAGAGCGCCCGGATCAGCCGCGCCCGGGCATAAGCGTGTTTTTTTTCGTAAACGGCCAGCCTTTCCTGCGCCTCCTGCGCATCCAGGCACAGCCGGAATTCTTTCAGTTCCTTCTGCTTCACCGGTTCTCTGGCCGGAAGGACCGTCTTCAGGGCCGCGATCATGGTGGAACCGTACTGCTCCTTCATCCACGCCGCCAGGGCGATCATGCGCGCCTCCGGGTCCTTCTCCCCCGGCAGCAGCTCGGCGATCTCCTTCATCCGCTCGCCCGGAAAATCGCTCCGGGACGTCAGTCCGATCACATAGCCCGTGCGCAGCGCGTTTCCCGCCCCGAAGGGGATCCGCACGCGCATTCCCGGACGGATCCGATCCCGAAACCGCTCCGGCACCCTGTAGCCGAAGGGACGGTCCACTTTCTCATGAGAAATATCCACGATCACTTCTGCGAATTCGTTCAAGCTCTTTCTTCCTTTTCAATGGCGGTCCTCGAAAACGGCCGCCGCATCGGCGGGCCTTCCGTAAAGGCAGACCTTATCTTCCCGCGGCAGCCTCCTCCACCAGCTCCCGGTCGTCCATATGATATCTGACGCCCCGGATCTCCTGATAGTCCTCGTGTCCCTTCCCGGCCACCACGATGATGTCGCCGGGCTGACCGTGGGCGATGGCGTAGGCGATGGCCTCTTTTCGGTCCGTGATGGTGACGTATGCGCCGTCCGTTCTGCGGATCCCGGTGACGATGTCCGCGATGATGGCCTCCGGCTCCTCATACCGGGGGTTGTCGGAGGTGATGACGGTGAAATCCGCCAGCCGTCCGGATACCTCTCCCATCTCAAAGCGCCTTTCCCTGGCCCGGTTCCCGCCGCAGCCGAACACGCATACCAGCCTGCCGTGCTCATATTCCTTCAGGGAGGTGAGCAGGCTTTCCAGCGCCATGGCGTTGTGCGCGTAATCGATCACCAGCGTGAACGTATCGGAAACCTTCACCATCTCGATGCGGCCCCGCACCTTCGCCTCCCGGAGGGCACGGGCGATATCGGGCTTCGACACGCCGAAATGCCGGCAGATCGCGATGGCCGTCAGCGCGTTGTACACGGAAAAACGCCCCGGCATGGAGATCTCGGCCTCCATCTCCAAAAGGCCGCTCACCGCAAAGGCCATCCCCAGATGCCCCTGCCGGTTGGTGAAGCTCAGATCCTGCGCCCGCAGATCGGCCCCTTCCGAAAGGCCGTAGGTCTCCAGCACGCAGGTGTGTCCCTCCGTCACGGCCTGCCAGTGGACATCGTCGCAGTTGACGATCCCCACGCGGCACTGGCGGAACAGGAGCCCCTTGCAGCGCAGATAATCCTCAAAATCCGGATGCTCATGGGGCGCGATATGGTCCGGCTCCAGGTTGGTGAAAATACCGTAATCGAATACAAAGCCCTGGGTGCGGTGCAGCTTCAGCGCCTGAGAGGACACCTCCATCACCACCGTATCCAGCCCCGCCTCTGCCATCTCATGAAAATATTCCTGCAGGTCATAGGACTCCGGCGTCGTGGTGCTGGCGTGGATGTGCTTCTCCCCGATGACGATCTCGATGGTGCCCACCAGGCCCACCTTTCTCCCGGCGTTCTCCAGAATGGATTTCACCAGATAGGTGGTGGTGGTCTTTCCCTTTGTGCCCGTGATGCCGATGGTGGTCATCCGCCGTGCGGGATGATCGAACCAGGCCGCCGCGATATGCGCCATGGCGTACCGGGTATCCTTCACCCGGATCACCGTCACCGCCGCATCCTCCGGCAGGTCCACGTCCTTCCCGGTCACCAGCGCGGCCGCGCCCTTCGCGGCAGCCTCCGCCGCCTTTTCGTGTCCGTCCACAACAAAGCCGGAAATGCAGATAAACAGGCATCCCGGCTCCACCTTTCTGGAATCGTGCGCCACCGCGCTGATCTGTGTCTCCAGGCTTCCTCTCTCACAGGTATATTCCAGATCCTCCAGCAATGACAAAAGCGTTTTCATCCAGCGCCTCCCGTCCAGACAAAAGCGGAAGGCGGCACTCAGCCTCCCGCGTCCAGAATGTTCCATTCATTTCAGTATACCACAAAATCCGTCCCGTTACAACTCCCGGAAAAAGCCCCACCGGAAGCAAAGCCCGCCGCCCGGCTCCCCTGTGGGCATTCCTTTTCCGGACACGCTCGCGCTCGAGAAAAACGCAGCGGTGCTAAACTCAGCTTCGCCCGATGGGCCCGCTTCATTAAGCACCGGCGTTTTTCTAACGGTCCGGGAAAATGGAATGCCCACAGGGGAGCCGGGCGGCGGGCTTTGCTT
>CANRMT010000125.1 GCA_947631815.1 uncultured Eisenbergiella sp. | reverse complement strand
GAGCAGCTGTATTCCATGAAGGTCTTTGTGGGCGTCAGCGGCCTGCACCATGGGGCGGCCGAGTTCTCCACCGCCACATTTGAGGCCATCCATACCCTGTCGCTGACATTCTACTCCCCCTCCTCCATCGCCGTGCTGGACCCGGCCGCCGGCCAGGCGGAGAACGTCCTGCCCGCCGAGGACACTATGTCCCTGTATGAGCTGGAGAACGCCATCCGCCAGCGGGATTTCCAGGCCGCGTCCGCCGTGGCTGGGGCCCTGTTTTTGAAGCTGAAGAGCAACTTCGTCAACGAGAATGACGCCAAGAGCATCTGCTCCCAGATCTACTACCTCACCTTCCGCGTGCTCGCCAAGAGCGGCCGCGCCCTCCCCCCGGAGGAATACCTGGCCCGCATCGGCCGCGCCGCCGACATCTTCCAGCTGGAGGACATCGTGAAAGAGCTGCTGGCCTTCGCCCGGGAGGAGCTGACTTCCTCGGACCGGGAGTACAGCGGGTATGTGCAGCAGGCCATCACCTATATCCGGGAGCACCCCGCCGACGAGCTGACGCTGGACGACATCGCCCAGCACACTCATATGAACAGCTCCTATTTGAGCCGCATCTTCAAAAAGGAGTGCGGCTGCTCCGTCACGGAGTACATCACCACCATCCGCATGGAGAAGGCAAAGGAGCTTTTGGAGACCACGAATCTTCTGACCTACGAGATCGCGGAACAGATCGGCATCAACGAGCCCTCTTATTTCTCCATGCTGTTCAAAAAATATGCCGGCCTGACGCCGACGGAATACAGAAGCAGATTTAGGTGACGGGCGCATCAAACGATAAGAAGACCCCCCGAAGATTTTCGGGTGGGTCTTCTTAGTTCTTATGCCTCGGTCCTGATCTTTCGGCAAAGGTTCATCGGCGGGCAGGTATGACCTCTGCTTCTCTGTACCTTCTCCAATCCAGCCGCTGTCCGCAGCGGCCGCAGCAGGCCATGATCTCCACGACCGGTTTTGCCTTCATGCCACTTTGTCCAACCTTCTATATCTCCTTCGCCGCTCTGGCCAATGCCGCGGCGATGGCATCGTCCATGTCGTAGTATTTGTACTCCCCCAGACGCCCGCCGAAGATCACGCCTGGCCGCTCCGCTGCCAGGGCCTGGTACTTCTCGTAAAGCGCCATATTCTTCTCGTCCCGCACTGGCCGACACATCATCCGCCCCGGTAACCACTCCTGGGGGTATTCAAACGCCACGACTGTTTTCGGGCTCTTTTCATGTAGGAAGTGTTTGTATTCGACCACACGGGTACAGCCTGAATGTTCCTCGTCATTCTCCTCCGGAATGACGACTGCCTCATCCTGATAGCACTTCTGTTCCAGTTCCTCCAGCTCTATTTTGAGACTGTCATATTCCAGGTGCCCTTCACTGTACTCAAAGAATCCGTCTATGGTCCCTGTGTACAGCACCTTGTCCGAGATATTCGGAAACGCCTCCATCAGCATCTGCCAGCTCACACCTGTCACCGCCGGGACACCCTTCAGCAGTCCTTCTACCAAGCCGTTATAGCCGCCTTGTGGAATACCTTGGTGCGCATCGCCGAAACCTCCGTCATAGGGAACAAAGGAGGCAAACCGGTTCACATACTCCCAAACTTCCTCGTTGTCCGTGTGGAAGATGTGGGGCCCATACTTGTGGACCGTGACGCCGTCCGTGTCCTCGCAGGCCACGTTTCCTCCCAGCCAGGGACGGCCGTCTATCACCAGGCACTTTTTGCCCTTGTCCGCCATCTCCCGGGCGAAGGTGCAGCCATAGAGGCCCGAACCCACAACGAGCCAATCGTAGTGTCCGCTGAGGCTGGCCCATATGTCCTTCGCCTGATCCAGTGTGATGGTCTTGTCCAGGTACTGCTGATACAGACCGCAGAGTATCGCCGTGTCCCCGCAGGCGATCTGCTCCCCATGCTCCAGCCACAGCACTTTCGTACAAAGCTCCCGTACCTGCTCCAGGGAATGAGACACCAATATGGTCGCCGCGCCCCCGGCGATGATCTCCTTCATTTTCGCCTCGCTCTTCTTACGGAAAGCCCCATCGCCCACGCTCAGCACCTCATCCAGGATGAGGATGTCCGGCTGCACCATGCTGGCAATGGCGAAGGCAAGGCGGCTCTTCATACCGCTGGAAAGCTGCTTGAATCGTCGGTCCTGGAAATCCTGCAATTCCGCGAACGCTATGATCTCGTCGTAAGTCTCGTCCATGAACTTCCGCGTATACCCCAGCATGGCGCCGCGAAGATAGGCGTTTTCCTTTACAGTCAGGTCCCCGTCGAAACCGGAGGCCAGTTCCAGCAAAGCGGCCACGTTCCCCTCCCGGGTCACGAAACCCTCCGTGGGCTCCATGATGCCGGCTATCGCTTTCAAAAGCGTGGATTTCCCCGCGCCGTTGGAGCCGATGATGCCCAGCATCTCGCCCTTTTCCAGGGTAAAACTCACGTGCCGGTCCGCCCAGAACTCATTTACACGATAGTTGTGGGTCAGCTTTCGCATGACGTATTCTTTTATGCCGATCTCCTTGAAGTCCCCGGTCAGGTACCGGATGGAGACGTCATGTACTTCCACTATGCTCATATGTCAGTTTTGGTTTTATGTCAGATAATCCTTCAGTTTTCCGTTGCGGGGGATATTGATCGCCTCACAGCTTGGGTATGCATTGGTCGGTGCGAAGTCGTTTATCAGCACTCTTCTCGCATGGTTACAGTTGGTTATCATGGCAAAGACAGGCAGCCCCTGTTCCTCCAGCCGCGCCCGTATGGCAGCGCTGTATTTCTTGTCCCGACAGGTCGTGATCACGATCTGTCCGCCTTCAGCAGCGATCGTTCGCAGCGCATCAACGTTTTCCTTGATGAGTTCAAAATCGTTTTCCCAGTTTTTTGAGCCATACTTGCCGCGGTTTCTGCATAGGACGCCGTCCAGGTCTACAAAATAAGTCCGATATCTCGCCTGCTCCCGCAGCCATTCTTCGCTGGTCCCCCAATCGTCATAGCTTCGCACTTCCTTCAGACGGAACAGGCACTTCCCGGTCCCGATAAGATAGGATATGACATGGGAGAGATAGATCTCGCCGTCGGAAAAGGCGTTTTGCTTCAGCGTCAAAAATGCCTCGCAAAACTGCTCCGTTGAGGCAAAGCTATACAGGCCTACGCAAACATATTTCGATCTGACAGACTTTTCGATGATATCGACAATGATGGATTGGTCGTTCACGATCAAAAAGCTCTTCTGGCGAAGCCTGGTGATCTCCTTTTCAAACGTCTCCAGATTCACCCCAGCTACACAGTTGGCCTCGATATCATCCTGTGCGAGGCAGATACGGTTGTCCACATCCTTCACGACAAACGCGCCGGAGACATCCTTCCGGCGGACCGTCTCATATACTGTCTCCGCCTGGCATGACGTCTCCTTTTCCAATACAAGGATCTCGACTTTTGACTGCTCAGAAAATATTTGCTGTAAGATCAATTCCGATTCATATTTGTCGCTATGCTCCTTTAAAATCGTGATGATGATCCTGTCAAACTGTGCCAGGTCCAGGCCCTCAATGGCCTTTTCCACCATCAGCCTCCCATCCGGGTGGGTGAGGATATACTTCGGCTTCATGTTGGGAAAGCGGGAGGATCTTCCCGCGCATGGAATAATAAGCGTTTTCATAGCACTCTCTCCTTCGTTTCATCCAGGATCCGCGTAAGATATGTGATCTGTCGGTCGATCCAGCATTTTGTTACGTAATCTTTACAGTATGGGATGATACGCAGTACATTCAGCAGCAGCGTGTGATATACCGTCTCGAATATCTGCCGCCCCATAGGATGCGCACTGATGGCCGCAAGCATGGACTCCTTCAGGCAAAGCAGGCGGATCACGAGATTGTTGTTCTGCATCCTTTCATATCGGTAGTGCCATCCCAATTCGGCATCCTGCAGCATCTTCGCCACATCAATGACCCAGCTGTCATAAAAGGAGTCAAGAAAGTCGATGAGATAAATACGCCCGTCCTTCAGGATCATATTTTCAAAGGTCAGGTCACCGTGGCAGGGTGATCCAGACGCCCATGACCAGTCGAACCGGCGCAGATGTTTGAACGCATCTGACACAGAAAACCGGCTCATTCTCCGGTCCTTTTCCAGAGACGCCAACTTGTCCTGAAACGCATCGTTTGCACTCTCGCAGCGGCGAATATCCTGCGGAATGACCGACATCATCACGCTCCCTAATCCGGGGATCTGCGAAAGCTCCAGAGTGCGCAGCGCCTCCGCCATAGTCATACCGTTGAGATATTCCATCGTGAACGACGCCCGACCGTCTTCCAATGCAAATCCGTATGTTTCCGTATGGGAGAACACAGAGGACGTAAAACTTTTCTGTTTTACATACTGTCTGTAAAGCCTGTCGTTATATCTCTTGTCCCGAGAAGTCTTCTTAACTATCAGCTTGCCACTGCTTTCAATGACCGATATGTCACATCCGGAATTGCCCCGGAGCATGATGTTCATATGCCGTATCCACCTTGCCGTTCAGACACGCGCGCCTTTTGCAGCGTCATTACACATAATACAAAAACCGCGTGTTGTATTTCTTATACATCCAGCAGCCCCATCCCAGGGCAATGCACACATCCGCCGCCATCAACAGATGGAACCAGATCGTCGGCACCGTCGCCTCGATGACGATTTTCCGGAAATACCGGATAAAGAGATAGATTGGATTCAGGAGAAACAGCTTCTGCGCCGTTTCACCGTACCGATCAATGTTATAAAAGATGGCAGACATATACGCCAAAAGCTGGGTGAACACGGCATACAGGTACTGGATGTCCCGAAAGAACACGAACAGGGCCGACAGGACCATGCCGATGCCGATGTTGAAGAGTATAAGGCATCCTATTGGGTACAGCAGACAGATGAATCTCCACGTGAACGGCAGCCCGTCGAAGGCCACAAACACAAAATACACCACCAGGATCAGGCCGAAATTGATGAGCGCCTGCACGTTCCGGCTGAGCAGGAACAGATACTTTGGTACATTCACCTTGGTGAAGATGCCCGCGTTGCCCATGATGGCGTTCATGCCGCCGTTGGTGGCGTCGGTGAAATAGGAAAACACTATATTGCCGCTGAAGATGAAGATCATGTAGTGGGGCGTGTTGCGCCCGAAAAACCGGGTGAACACCACCGTCATGACCAGCAGCTGCAGCAGCGGCGCCAGAATGCTCCAGCCCATGCCTAAAATCGTCCGCTTGTATTTCTTTTTGAAATCCCGCTTCACCAGCTCCTCAAACAGGAACTGATAGCGCTTCATCTTTTGGAACATATCCAGACCCTTCCGGTCATTCATGTTGTCCGCCACGTTCAGGCAGCAGACATTGATATATATCCCGTACGCTTTCAAAGGTCAGCGTCGGCTTGATCCCGCCGTCCTGTATCTCCCGGACCGTCGCCTCGCCGGTCAGCACGCATATCGCCATGACGCCCGCGTTGAGCCCCGCCGCGATGTCCGTATACAGTCTATCCCCAATGACTGCTGTTTCCTTCCTGACACATCCGTGCACAGCCATAGCCGCTTCGATCATCGCGGGCTCCGGCTTGCCGATGTAGAGCGGCTTTCGCCCGGTAGCGTTCTCCAACATCTGACATATCGATCCGCAGTCAGGAACAAATCCGAACGAGGTGGGGCATGCGAGATCTGGATTGGTCGCGATGAACGGGACCGGTCTCTGGAGCATCTCGCAGGTATCACGCAGCTTTTGGCTCGTCAGCTCGGTATCGAATCCCACCAGCACCGCCTGCACATCAGCATCCATGCCCGAAACGGCGTCGATCCCCGACTCTCGCAGCTCCCGCAGGAACGACCTGGTCCCCTGGCAGTAGACTTTGGCTCCGGGATGATTCCCGCGCAGATAAGCCGCCGTCGCCTGAGTAGACGTAAAGAAGTTCTCCCTCGCCGCAGGGATGCCCATCCTGGCAGCCTTTTTCAGGTAATCGTCTACCGAACTCGAAGAGTTATTCGTAATGAAAACATACTCTCCGCCGGTGGCATGGATCATGCCCAGCAGATCCAGCGTCCCGTCAAACAGCTCCTCGCCCCGATAGATCGTCCCATCCATATCGAACAGAAACAGCCGCTTCTCTCTCAGTCCGGCCGCGTCCGCTCCAAAGTAGTCTGTGATCTCCATATCCGGTATCGTGTCAGGCAAATATCCTGCCCGCCCTTTTCAGGTCCTCCAGGTCATCGATCTCCATCCAGCGTCCATCCAGGGGGCACGGCGCAAAAGCGACCGTATCCAGAATGTCATTCAATGCGACCTCGCTCCACTTTCCGCGGTCTCCGCGCGTCAGGATATATTCCTCACATTTGGCAAAGAACGCCTTCCCTCCCGCTTCTGAAAACTTATAGACGTCGATGGACGCACCCAAAGCCTCTCTCTCCGTTACGGTTTTGGATATGCGGTCGATCCGCCCATCCTTGACCGTTACCTTCATGGACTCCTCCAGATAGGTCCCAATATCCGTGACGATCGCGTTTTCCTCCGGGAATGCCAGCAGCGCCCGGACCACCGAGGCGTCATAGAACACATCGGCGTTCATCATAAGAAAACCGCCGCCGCGCACGGCCTCCCGGCCAAGCCATGCGGAATACATATTGTTCGTGGACGCATACTCCCTGTTGTGGATGATATGTACCGCAGGACACGTCTGCGCGAGGGCTGCCTCGATCATCTCCCCCCTATAACCGGTGACGACCGAGATATCCGTCACGCCGTTTTCTGTCAGGTTTTCGATCTGCCGCAGCAGGATCGGCTGCCCGTTGACCGGCACGAGCGCCTTTGGCCGGTCGTCTGTGAGCGGCGCCAGCCGTGAACCAAGGCCGGCCGCCAGGATCAACGCCTTCATTGCAGTTCCTCCGACAATTCTCTGTACAGTTCTCTCAGTGCACCGCTTTCCAGCGGCGTCTCGTTCAGGTATGTATACCGCTCCGGGCGCATCTCCGGCGCACGCTGCATACATTGGAC
>CANRMT010000124.1 GCA_947631815.1 uncultured Eisenbergiella sp. | reverse complement strand
TTTCAAGTGGAGGTTGGAGAAAGACTAATTTCTACTTGGACCCCTCAGAAGTGGAAGTTAACTTTTCACTTCACCGAAGGCGGGAAAGTGACGCGGGCGGTTGACAAGCCGCCGAAAGGCATCTATAATAGGCTGGATCATGAAAGAAACCGGATGGTTTGGAGGAAGATTACGTGGAAAAGTATGGCGTGAACGAACTGAGGAAAATGTTCCTGGAGTTTTTTGAGAGCAAGGGACATCTGGCGATGAAGAGCTTTTCGCTGGTGCCGCACAACGACAACAGCCTTCTGCTCATCAATTCCGGCATGGCCCCCTTAAAGCCCTATTTCACCGGGCAGGAGATCCCGCCCAGGAGACGGGTCACCACCTGTCAGAAGTGCATCCGCACCGGCGATATCGACAACGTGGGAAAGACCGCGCGGCACGGGACGTTCTTCGAGATGCTGGGCAATTTTTCCTTCGGCGATTATTTCAAGCATGAGGCCATCGCCTGGAGCTGGGAATTCCTTACGGAGGTGGTGGGGCTGGATCCCGACCGCCTGTATCCGTCCGTTTACCAGGACGACGATGAGGCCTTCGATATCTGGAACCGGGAGATCGGCATCGCCAAGGAGCGCATCTTCCGTTTCGGAAAAGAGGATAATTT
This sequence comes from uncultured Eisenbergiella sp., assembly GCA_947631815.1. Classification (GTDB taxonomy): domain Bacteria; phylum Bacillota; class Clostridia; order Lachnospirales; family Lachnospiraceae; genus Gallintestinimicrobium. The sequence goes on along the minus strand of CANRMT010000124.1, from coordinate 6,413 downwards.
CTGGGAACATGGCTCCGGCCCCTGCGGCCCCTGTTCCGAGATTTATTATGACCGCGGCGAGAAATACGGCTGCGGGAAGCCCGGCTGTACGGTGGGCTGCGACTGCGACCGCTATATCGAGGTCTGGAACAATGTGTTCACCCAGTTCGACAACGACGGGCACGGGAACTATACCGAGCTGGAGCAGAAGAACATCGATACCGGCATGGGCCTGGAGCGTCTTGCGGCAGTGGTGCAGGACGTGGATTCCATCTTCGATATCGATACCGTATACGCCCTGCGCAGCCGGGTGAGCGACCTGGCTCACAAGCAGTATCATCAGGAATATGACTGGGATGTTTCCATCCGCATCATCACCGATCATATCCGCAGCGCGACGTTCATGATCTCGGACGGCATCCTGCCCTCTAACGAGGGACGGGGCTATGTGCTGCGCCGGATCATCCGCCGGGCGGCCCGTCACGGCAGACGGCTCGGCATCGAGGGAGAATTCCTGGCCGATCTGAGCAGCACCGTGATCGAAGGGAGCCGGGACGGCTATCCGGAGCTGGAGGAGAAGAAGGCGTTCATCTTCAACGTGCTGACGCAGGAGGAAAACAAATTCAACCGGACCATCGATCAGGGCCTGGAGATCCTGTCGGAGCTGGAAGAGAAGATGAATCAGCAGGGGACGAAGGCGCTCTCCGGCGCGGATGCGTTCCGGCTGTACGATACCTACGGCTTCCCGCTGGATCTGACCCGGGAGATCCTGGAGGAAAAGGGATTTTCCGTGGACGAGGAGGGCTTTGCTGCCGCGATGCAAAAGCAGAAGGAGACGGCGAGAAAGGCCCGCAAGACCACCAATTATATGGGCGCGGACGTGACGGTCTACGAGTCCATCGACCCGGCTATCACCTCTGTTTTTGTGGGGTATGACCGGCTGACCCACGATTCTGTGATCAGTGCCATGACCACCGATACGGAGGTGGTGGAAGCGTTGACTGACGGGCAAACCGGCACCATCGTCGTGGACGAGACGCCGTTTTACGCCACCATGGGCGGCCAGGAGGGCGACTGCGGCACCATCACGGGCGCGGAGGGCAGCTTCGCCGTGGAGGATACCATCAAATTAAAGGGAGGCAAGGTGGGCCATGTGGGCCGCGTGGTGCGCGGCATGTTCCGGCTGGGCGATGCCGTGACGCTGTCCGTGGACGCGGAAAGGCGGCAGTCCACCTGTAAGAATCATACCGCCACCCATCTTTTGCAGAAGGCGCTGCGCGATGTCCTGGGTACTCATGTGGAGCAGCAGGGCTCTCTGAACAACGCGGACAGGCTGCGGTTCGACTTTTCCCATTTCTCCGCCATGACGCAGGAGGAGCTGGACGAGGTGGAGCGCCGCGTGAACGAAAAGATCGCGCAGAATATCCCGGTGACCACGGCAGTCATGCCCATAGACGAGGCCAGGAAGTCCGGTGCGATGGCGCTGTTCGGCGAAAAATACGGCGATACGGTCCGGGTCGTGAGCATCGGGGATTATTCCAGAGAGCTGTGCGGCGGGACCCATATCGGCAATACCGGCGCCATCGGCGCGTTCAAGATCCTGTCCGAGAGCGGCGTGGCGGCGGGTGTCCGCCGGATCGAGGCGCTGACCGGTCAGGGCGTGTTCGATCATTACCGTGACGTGGAGCGGAAGCTGGAGGCCGCTGCGCAGATCCTGAAGGTGCCCGTATCGGGCGTGGAAGAGCGGATCCGGCATCTGTTGGCCGAGGTGAAAGCGCTGCAGAGCGAGAACGAATCCTTAAAGAGCCGGGCGGCCAGGGACGCGATGGGCGACGTGATGGATCAGGTGGCCCAGGTGAAAGGCGTGAAATATCTGGCGGTCAGCGTAAAGGGCGTGGATATGAACGGCCTGCGGGAGCTGGGCGACCAGCTGAAGGAAAAGCTGGGCGAAGGCGTCGTGGTGCTGGCCTCCGAAGCGGAGGGCAGGGTCAATCTGATCGCCATGGCGACGGACGGCGCGATGGCGGCAGGCGCGCACGCGGGCAATCTGATCAAAGGGATCGCGAAGCTCGTGGGCGGCGGCGGAGGAGGACGTCCGGGCATGGCGCAGGCCGGCGGCAAGGATCCGGCAGGCATTCCGGAGGCGCTGAAGGCAGTTCCCGGCGTGCTGGAGGGCCAGCTGAAAGGATAATTGAGGATAAAATCCTGTTTTTTTCAAAAAAACAGTTGACGTGCCGCATATTTTTGTTATAATTAACTTTGTGCAGGGGGTCCTTGCATTAAAAACCCAATCAGTCGTAAGATGGGACTGAAGGGAGGGCAGGTGTGAGCATATGTCTAACATTATCGTGAAGGAAAATGAGACTTTAGACAGCGCTCTGCGACGTTTCAAGAGAAGTTGTGCTAAGGCAGGTATCCAGCAGGAGATCCGCAAAAGAGAACACTACGAGAAACCCAGCGTAAAGCGTAAGAAGAAATCTGAAGCCGCCAGAAAACGTAAATACAACTAATGGCATAAGTCCCTGAGGTTTGCCCCAGGGACTTTTGATTCACGAAGACGGGAAAGCACGCACGGCGTGCTTTCTGTTGTGTAATGGCAGGAAGGATATATTTTCCAGTCTGACCGGAGGGATACGAATGCATTTTAAGAGACGGATGGATAGAGAGAGACAGACGGGTTTTCAGGAGCGGACGGACGCGAGGCGGCGGACGGCTCCCGGGAAACGGAGCTGTTTTGGCGGATGGATGAAACGGGCGGCGGGCGCTGCGCTGGCGGCGCTTCTCGCCTTTGGCATGTTTGCGGAGAACGGGATCCGGGCCGAGGCCGCGCCCCTTTCCAGGGGCATCGACGTGTCGATGTATCAGAAAGGGGTCAACTGGAGCGCGGTCAAAAACGCGGGGTATGATTTCGCCTTTGTGAAGATCGGCAGCGCCAAGAGCGGGCTGGATCCCTATTTTGCGGCGAATATGCTCGGCGCGTCGGCCGCCGGCATGAAGGTGGGCGCGTATGTCTATTCCTATGCCACCACCGTGGAGGGCGCGATCACGGAGGCACAGTTCGCCATCGCGGCACTGGCTCCTTTTTCCGTGAGCCTGCCGGTCGTATACGACCTGGAGGATACGGTACATAAAAACATGACGCCGGATCAGCTGGCGGCTCTCACCGTCGCGTTCTGCACGACCGTGCAGGCGGCGGGATATTATCCCATGCTCTATGCCAGCCGCAACTGGGCGGCAGAGAAGATCGCCGCGGTCCCGTTTGACAAGTGGATCGCGCAGTACAGCGATTCCTGCACCTATCCGGGCCCCGCGTTCTGGCAGTTTTCCAGCAAGGGGTCGGTATTGGGGATCGAAGGAAACGTGGACCTGAATTTTCAGTTCAAGGATTTTTCGAATCTGATCGTCGCCAACGGCTTCGTGGACCGGGGAGGCAAGACCTATTATTACCGGAATTACAGGATGCAGTTCGGCTTTGTGGAGGATAACGGCAGGACCTATTTCATGAACGCCGACGGTTCCATGTACAAGCAGGGCTGGATCGGGGACGGCGTGAACATGTTCTATATGGACACCAGCGACGGCCACATGCTGCACGATCTGGTGACCATCGCCGGGAAGAATTATTATTTCCTGCCCAACGGCCTGATGTACCGCGGCATTCTGCCGCTGGACGGCAAGGTCTATCTGTTCGGCGCGGACGGCGCCATGTACTACGGCTTTTATGAGGATCCCACCTCCGGCATGCGCTATTTTAAGGAAGACGGCAACATGGCGCTGAATGAGTTCCTCGATATGAACGGCGGACGGTATTATTTCAATCCGGCTGGCATCATGTCCGTGGGGCTCACGCCAATCGGCACGGATATGTTCCTGTTCGGCGCGGACGGAAAGATGCAGTTCGGCTGGTATGCGGATGCGGCGGGCATGCGCTACTTCACGGAAAACGGGACCATGGCGGTCAATACCGCCCTGACGCTGGACGGGCTGACCTACCAGTTTGACGCCAACGGCATCGCGACGGTGCTGCCTGTGATGGATCCGGCCGGATGGATCGTCGATCCGGTCAACGGAGCGGTGGTGGATTCCGTCACCGGTCAGACCGTGGATCCGGCCGCGGCGGCGCAGATGATACAGCAGGCGCTGGAGGCAGCGGCGGCAGGACAGGCCGTTCCGGTTCAGTGACGTCCGCGGGTCAGGCGGCATGCCAGACCGTCTCGGCCCAGTGAACGCCCGCAGAGCAGACTGTTCCGTTCTGGTGAATGTCCGCGGGGCAGGGACTGCGGCGTGCGCATCCGTTGGCCCTTCGCCGGGTCTGCGGCGGCAAAGAGCGGCATGATATCCTGTGATGCTGCAGTTTTCATTCATAATCCGGCCGAGGCGGCATAAAGATGAAATAAAAGCGATCGGACGGAGTATATGAAATGAGCGGTATCATACGAAAACGCGCAGCCCTGCTTCTCGCCTCGGTCCTGCTGGCGCTCCCGCTGGCGGCGGCCCGGGTACAGATCGGATACGCGGCGGAAGGCGCGCCGGCAATTTCGGCCCCTTCCGCTATTTTATTGGAAGCCTCTACGGGAAAGGTCATTTTTGAACAGAACGCCGATCAGGTCTGTTCCCCCGCCAGCATCACCAAGATCATGACACTGCTTCTGATCTTTGACGCGCTGGACGCCGGGAAGATCAAACTGACGGACGAAGTGATCACCAGCGGGCATGCGCAGTCCATGGGAGGCTCTCAGGTCTATCTGGAGGAAGGGGAGCTGCAGACCGTGGATACGCTGATCAAGTGCATCGCCGTGGCCAGCGGCAATGACGCCGCGGCGGCGATGGCGGAATACATAGCGGGCAGCGAGGCGGAATTCGTCGTGCGGATGAATCAGCGGGCGAAGGAGCTGGGGATGGAGAACACGAACTTCGTTGACTGCTGCGGTCTGACGGATTCCGATGATCATCATACGAGCGCCCGGGACGTGGCGGTCATGAGCCGCGAACTGATCACGAAGCATCCGGATGTATACAGATATACGGGCATCTGGATGGAGGATATCACCCATACCACGGCGCGGGGCAGCACTCCCTTTACGCTTTCGTCCACCAATAAGCTGCTGAAGCAGTATCAGTGGGCCACCGGCCTGAAGACCGGTTTTACCAATAAAGCGAAATACTGTCTTTCCGCGACGGCCAGAAAGGACGACGTGGAGATGATCGCTGTGGTGATGACCGAACCGGATTCCAGGACCCGTTTCGCGGACGCGGCGGCCCTGCTCAATTACGGCTACAGCGTTAGCTCACTGTACCGGGACGAGAACCGGGACAGCATCCCGCCGCTGGAGGTGAAGGGCGGCGTGGAGGAGAGCGTGCCGCTCGCCTATGATTCCGGTTTTTCCTATCTGGACGTGGACGGCAATGACGTGAGGATGATCCAGAAACGGGTGCAGCTTCCCCAGAGCGTGCAGGCGCCGGTCAGGGCCGGGGACGCGGCCGGAGAGGCGGAATATGTTCTGAACGGGGAGACCATCGGGACGGTGCCGATCCTGTATGCGGCCAGCGTCAGGAAGGCGGCGTACGGGGACCGTCTGGCCAAGGTGTTTCGATATTACCTGTTGTGATCCGGGGCGGCGGAGCAGCGTTTTCGCGCAGGCCCCGGCAGGAGAGGCTTTTATGAAAATCGCAGTGATCTGTCTGTTGGCCGCTGTCTGCGTCCTTTTCGCAGCGGCGGCCGTGCGGGACAGCAATCGGTTTGTGACGGTGTCCTATCGGCTGTCTGGCGCCGGGATCAAAAAGAAGGTCCGTTTCGTACTGCTCGCGGACCTGCATAACAAAGAGTACGGAAAAGGGAACCGGGCGCTGTTGGAGAGCATCGAGGCGGCACAGCCGGATTTCGTGCTGTGCGCCGGGGATATGATCACGTCCTCCCGCAAAAGCCCCACGGAACCGGCGGAGGAGCTGGTGAAGGAGCTGGCCGGGCGATATCCGTTTTATTACGCCGACGGGAATCATGAGGCCCGCGTCTTTCGTGAGCCGGATGCGTTCGGAGAGATGGGCGCCCGCTACCGGGCCTTTCTGAAGGACTGCGGCGTCATCCTCCTGGAAAATCAGAGCGTGTCGCTCCCGTCCTGCGGGCTGCGGATCTACGGTCTGGATATTCCGGCGGAGAAATACAGAAAGTTCCGCAGAAACCGCTTCCCGAAGGAGGAGCTGGAGCAAATGCTGGGACAGGCCCCGGCAGATTCCTTTTCCATCCTGCTGGCGCACAATCCGGTCTATTTCGATACCTATGCGCAGTGGGGAGCAGATCTGACGCTGGCCGGGCATCTGCACGGCGGCGTGATGCGCCTGCCGCTCCTGGGCGGCGTACTGTCCACTTCCTTTACGCTGTTTCCCAGATACGACGGCGGCCTGTTCGAGTCCGGAGGGCACAGGATGGTGGTCAG
>CANRMT010000123.1 GCA_947631815.1 uncultured Eisenbergiella sp. | reverse complement strand
TTTCACGTTTATCCATATATTGTGTTTATTGTTTTCCGTTATACAAGATATTGATCCGTCTGTTACAGAAGGGCGTCGGAATCATGAAAAAATTATTACAGGATCCGCCGTGCCGCGGCCGCGGTTTTGCTCCGCGCACCTTATGCCGCCATGTTCCTCGCCGTCATGCACGGAACCGCACGGGAGCGCTCCGTCAGACATTGAATCGGAACAGGATCACGTCTCCGTCCTGCACCACGTAGTCCTTGCCCTCCATGCCCACCAGGCCCTTCTCCCGAGCCGCCGCCAGAGAGCCCTGCTCCAGCAGGTCCTTATAATTGACCACTTCCGCCTTGATGAAGCCGCGTTCGAAATCCGAGTGGATCTTTCCCGCCGCCTGGGGCGCCTTCGTTCCCTTCCGGATCGTCCAGGCCCTGGTCTCGTCCTCTCCCGCCGTCAGGAAGCTCATCAGGCCCAGCAGACTGTAGCTGGCCCGGATCAGCTTCTCCAGGCCGGATTCCTTCAGGCCCAGATCCTCCAGGAACAGCTGCTTCTCCTCATCGTCCAGCTCCGCGATCTCCGCCTCGATCTTCGCGCAGACGGCGAACACCTCGCTGCCCGTTTCCTCCGCATAGGCGCGGACCGCCTGCACGCCCGCGTTGTCCGCCCCGTCGTCGGCCAGCTCATCCTCCGAAACGTTCGCGGCGTAGATCACCGGCTTCGCGGTCAGCAGATTCAGCGTCTTAAAGACGGCCGCCTCCTCCTCATCCTTCGGCACATAACCGGAGGCGGGCTTCCCATCCTCCAGCAGCTCCTGGACGGCCTTCAGCAGATCCAGCTCCTTCGCCTGGAGCTTGTCGTTGCGCGCGCCCCTGGACACCCGGGCGATCCTTCTCTCCAGCACCTCCAGATCGGCGAAGATCAGCTCCAGATTGATGGTCTCGATATCCCGCAGAGGATTCACGCTGCCGTCCACGTGCACCACGTTCTCATCCTCAAAGCAGCGCACCACATGAACGATGGCATCCACCTCACGGATGTTGCTCAAGAACTGGTTTCCCAGGCCCTCCCCCTTGGACGCGCCCTTCACCAGACCCGCGATATCCACGAATTCGATCACGGCGGGCGTCACCTTTTTGGAGTGATACATATCGCCCAGCAGCTTCAGCCGCTCATCCGGCACCGCCACGATCCCCACGTTGGGGTCGATGGTGCAGAACGGATAATTGGCGGACTCCGCGCCCGCCTTCGTCAGAGAGTTGAACAGTGTGCTCTTGCCCACATTGGGCAGGCCGACGATTCCTAATTTCATTTCTTCCTATACCTATCCAAAAATCCTTGATCTGCAAGGGTTTTTGCCTTTCTCTCTTTTCGTGCCGGGCCCTTCTGCGCCTTTTTTACGCCCTTTTCGCGCCCGCTTGCCCTATCTGTATTTTCTGCGGCCCTTCAGTTCTTCATAGAAAAGCCGGTAGTTCTCATACCGTTCCCGTCCCGGCGCTCCCTGCTCCAGCGCCCTTCGCACCGCGCAGTCCGGCTCCGTCAGATGACTGCAGAGCGCGAACCGGCATCGGTCCTGTCTGCTGCGGATCTCCGGGAAACAGCTTCCCAGCTCTTCTTTTTCCATGATGGGAAGCTCCAGGGAGGAAAAACCCGGCGTATCCAGGATCCACGTCCCTTCCTCCACATACAGAAGCTCCGTATGGCGCGTGGTATGCCGTCCCCTGCCGATCCGTTCGCTGACCGCTCCCGTATCCATCCGGATGCCGCTCTGCAGCCGGTTGATGAGGGAGGATTTGCCAACGCCGGAAGGACCGGCGACGGTGGTGGTCCTGCTCCGCAGAAGGTCACGGACCTCTCCCAGGTCGTCATCCTCCAGCGCGCTGACGAAGACGATCGGATAACCGCTGCCCGCATACCGGGCGCGCACGCTGTCCGTATCCTTCCGATCCGCCAGATCCCTTTTGTTGAAGACCAGCACGGGCGGGACTCCCTGCCTCTCCATCATCACCAGAAAGCGGTCCAGCAGGTTGAAGCTGGGCGCAGGCGCGGCCATGGAAAAGATCACCATCGCCTGATCCACATTGGCCACCGCGGGCCGCACCAGAACGCTCTTTCGCTCCAGGATCCGGTCGATGACGCCTTCCTTTTCCGTCTCGTCCAGCACCGAGATCTGTGCGAAGTCGCCCGGAAGCGGTTTGAAATTGTCCTTCCGGAAAATCCCCCGCGCCCTGCAGCCATAGACGGCGCTGCCCGTGTGTACGTAATAGAGGCCGCCGATCCCTCGGATGATCCTGCCCTCCAAGGCTCAGCCCTCCGGCGTGAAACGGACCGTTCTCTGCACCACCTGCTGCCGGCGTTCGCCGGGCACCGTCACGGTCTCCCCGTTTCCGTTGACCTGCGTCTGCGCGGGCCCTTCCACGTAATATTCATAGGTGATGGCCGCCGCGGGATCGGACAGCCCGTGCAGGTTCACCGTGGTGATCGGGAACGCGCTCACCGTCGTCTTGAAATATTCCTTTCCGGACTGCCCGGTGATGGTCACCGTGCACTGGGTCCCTTCTCTGTACTCCGGGTCCAGATTCGCAGGGCTTTCCACCGACTCCGTATACATATAGGTGGCCGCCGCGGGTCCGATGCTGATGCCGATATCGATGGAAGTCCCCGGCTCCACCAGGGCCCCCGCCGAATAGCTGGCATAGCAGACCTTGCCGATGAGATCCGCGTTGTCGTCGCTCATATCGTTCTGCTCACCCACCATCAGTCCCGCTTCCGTCAGAATGGCGATGGCGTCTATGGGATCCAGGCCAATGACATCCGGCATGGAGATCCGGCTGTCCGTGTTGGGCCCCTGGCTGATGACGATGGACACGGTCGTCCCGGCCGGCGCCCGGGTATCGCCCTCGGGGCTCTGGGAAATGATCCGCCCCTTCTCCACAGTATCGGAATACCCTTCGGACTTGGCGACCTCAAAGCCGTTCGTCCTCAGCGTGGCGGCAGCCTCCGCTTCCAGAAGCCCCTGCACGGCGGGCACCGGGATCCCGTCCGCCGTCTGCTCCTGCGCCTGACCGCTGACCGTCAGCACCACCCGGCTTCCGAAGGCGACGATGGCGTTTTCCTTCACATTCGCCGAAATGACATAGCCCGGCTGTACCGTATCGGAGCCTTCATAGACCACCTCCGGCACCAGTCCCGCGTCCCGGAGGGCTTCCACCGCCTCCTGTTCGCTCATGCCGCTCACCGCGATCATCGGCACCTGGCCGCTCTCCTGGCCGGACTCAAAGATGCCCATGGTGCGGCCCACCAGAAAGATCACCGCGCATCCGATGAGGACCGCGCCGATCACGGCCAGCACCGTGGTGATCCGCTCCATGCGCGAATCCTCATAGGATTCTTCCTCTTCCTGCACGCGTGCGGGCGCCTTTTTCTTCTTGGAGGAGCTCTGGCCGCCGTTCCCGCCGCTGCTTCCGCTGTTCTTCTTCAGCCGGATCTGCTCCTTCTCGGGCTCCTTCTTCCTGTTCTGCGTCTGCTTGCGGACCTCGCCCTGCTCCTTTCCCGCGTTGCGGGTCGCCATGCTCTCGTCGGCATCCTCGATCCGCACAAAATCCTCGTCCGGCGACATCAGCGACTTTTTCAGATCCTCGATCAGGGACGCCATGGTATGATACCGCCGGTCGGGGCTCTTCTGCGTGCACTTCAGCACGATCTGCTCCACGGAGACTGGGATCTCCGGCACGAAATCCCGGGGCGAGGGCATCTGCTCCTGGATGTGCTTGATGGCGATGGCCACCGTCGTCTCCCCGTTGAAGGGCACCCTGCCGGTGAGCATCTCAAACAGCGTGATGCCCATGGAATAAATATCGCTCTTTTCGTCGCTGTAGCCGCCCCGGGCCTGTTCCGGCGACGTATAATGTACGGAACCCATGACGTTGGAGGTGATCGTATTGCTGGTCGCCGCCTTGGCGATGCCGAAATCCGTCACCTTCACCTTCCCGTCCTTGGAGATGATGATGTTCTGCGGTTTGATGTCTCGGTGTATGATATGGTTCTTATGCGCGGCCTCGATGCCCATGCACGCCTGGATCGCGATGCTCACGGCCTCCTTGAACGACAGCCTCGCCTTTTTTTCGATGTACTTTTTGAGGGTGATCCCCTCCACCAGCTCCATGACGATATAGTAAACGCCGTTTTCCTCGCCGACGTCGTAAACGTTGACGATGTTCGGGTGCATCAGGCTGGCCGCGGCCTGAGCCTCCACCCGGAATTTGGACACGAAGTTCGTGTTCTCGGAAAATTCCTGCTTTAAAACCTTTACCGCCACATGGCGGTTCAGCTTATGATCCTTCGCTTTATATACATCGGACATTCCGCCGGTCCCGATCCTCTCCAGGATCTCATACCGGTCTCCGATCATCATCCCAATCCTGATCATACGTTCACCTCATCCCCAAACGGCTCGACGATCACCACAGATATATTGTCCCATCCCCCATGCTCGTTCGCGCTCTCGACCAGCCGTCTCGCCCGCTCTTCCACTGCGGTGTCTTCATTCAGAATACAGCATATTTCTCCGTCCTCCAGCATATTCGTCAGTCCGTCGGAGCACAGGAGAACTTTATCGCCCGGTTTTACGGGCACAAAAAAACAATCCACCTTCAGGTCCCGTTCCACGCCGACGGCCCGCAGGATGATATTGCGGTCCCGGTGCCGTCTGGCCTGCTCCCGGCTGATGCCGCCGGTGCGCACCAGCTCCTCCACGTAGGAATGGTCCTGGGTGATCTGCCTGATCCCTTCTGCATCTGCAATATACAGCCGGCTGTCGCCCACATTGGCGACCACCAGCTCATTTCCCGTGATGGAGGCCGCCACGACGGTGGTCCCCATTCCCGAATATCTCTCGTCTTCCAGGGAAGTCTTCCAGATCTCCAGATTCGCCTTCTGGATCGCGTCCACCAGCGTCTGGGCCGTGCGCTCCGCGGCATCCTCCGGCATCCCGTCCGCATCGGGCACGGTTTCGGAGGCCGCGTTCACGATGGTCTCTACCGCCATCCTGGAGGCATATCCGCCGCCGCGGTGACCGCCCATGCCGTCCGCCACGATGAACAGATTATCCAACACGCCGACACGCTCCTGCGACAAGTGCACATAGTCCTGATTCATGACGCGCTTCATCCCGATATCGGTAATCGCATATGCTCTCATCTCCCGCGTTCACCCCTTTGCTCCGAATTCAGATGGCCGTGCCGCAGCTGACCGCACGCGCCGTCGATATCCCTTCCCATTTCTCTTCTTATAGTAACATTTATTCCGGTTTTTTCAAGTTTATTTTTGAAGGCCTCGATCCGCTCCCGGTCCGACCGCACGAAGGGCCGCTCCTTCACCGGGTTGACCGGGATCAGATTCACATGGCTCCCGGTATTGCGGGCGAGAATGGAAAGCAGTGCCGCATCCTCACCGCTGTCGTTGACCCCGCCAATCAGGCTGTACTCAAAGGTGATCCGCCGTCCGGTCTCCTTATGGTAAATGCGGCAGGCGTCCATCAGCTCCCGGATGGAATAGCGCTTCGCCACGGGCATGAGCGCGCACCGCTTTTCGTCTGTGGCGGCATGCAGGGACAGGGCCAGCGTGATCTGCAGCTTTTCCTTCGCCAGCGCGCAGATCTGCGGCACGAGGCCGCAGGTGGACACCGTCACGCTGCGCTGACTGATGTGAAGTCCGTGCTCGTCCGTGAGCATTCTCAGGAACACCAGCAGATTCTCATAATTGTCCAGGGGCTCTCCGGTCCCCATCACCACCACATTGTCCACGCGCTCCTTCGTGTCCCTCTGGATCGCGTATATCTGCTCCAGCATTTCGGAGGGCATCAGATCGCGGGCCAGGCCGTCCAGCGTGGAAGCGCAGAAGGCGCAGCCCATCCGGCATCCGGCCTGGGAGGAGATACAGACGGAATTGCCATGGCGGTACTGCATCCACACGCTTTCCACCAGATTGCCGTCCGGCAGCGCGAACAGATATTTGCGCGTCCCGTCCAGCGCGGAGACCTGTTTTTTCACCGCGGTGAGCGTCAGAAGCGGGAAATCCCTTTCCAGACGTTCCCGCAGGGAAAGCGGAAGATCGCTCATCTGCCCGTAGGACTCCGCCAGCCTGACGTGCATCCAGTCATAGAGCTGCTTTGCCCGGAACGGCTTTTCCCCCAGCGATACCGCCCAATCCTTCAGTTGTGCGAAATCCAGCGATTTAATGTCCGTCATCGTTCTCCCGTTCCGTTCCGGGCGCGCCCTTCCTTCAGCGAAGGCGCCGCAGCCTGGCCAGGAAAAAACCGTCCGTACCGTGCTGTCCGGGCCACAGCTGCAGCATGCCCGTCCGGGTCTGCTCCGAGCGCAGCGCCTCCGGCAAAAACGCATCCAGGCTCTCCGTTTCGAATACCGTCTCATCCTCCGGGGACGCCTTGCCGAGTCCCCTAATGTACGCCACCATGTCCTCATTTTCCAGGCGGTCCACCGTACAGGTAGAATAAAGCAGCACGCCGCCCGGCCTGACGCAGCGCCAGGAAGCGGACAGGATCTCCTTCTGCAGATCCGTCAGCGCCTGCAGATCCGCCCGTCCGACCCGATAGCGGATATCCTTCTTCCGGCTCATGACGCCCAGCCCGGAACAGGGCACATCGGCCAGCACCGCATCCGCCCAGCCCTCCAGCTCCGGGTGGAACGCTCTGGCGTCCCGCACCTGCACCTCTATGTTCTCACAGCCCATCCTGGCCGCATTGTCCCGGATCAGATCCGCCTTCGCCTCCGAAACGTCTCCGGTCAGCACCAGGCCGTCCTTTCCCGCGTACTCCGACGCCAGGACCGCCTTGCCGCCCGGGGCCCCGCACAGATCCAGCACCCGCATGCCGGGCCGGATCCCTGCCGCGGCCACCGCCAGCATGCTGCTGACATCCTGTACGTAGAACTGCCCTTCCCGAAAGCCCGGCAGAGAACCCACGCCCGGAACGTTCTGCAGCACCCACGCGCCCGCGAACAGCGGATGCGGCGCCGCCGAAACGCCCATGCGCCGGATGGCGGCCACGGTCCGGGCCTCGGCCTGCGGCACGGCGCCGGGGTTTTCCGCCGTCCGATCCCTGCGGAACCGGATGATCACCGGCCGCTGCTCCACAAAACCGGGCAGGCGCTCTTCTGTCTCCGCTTC
>CANRMT010000122.1 GCA_947631815.1 uncultured Eisenbergiella sp. | reverse complement strand
GCCTTTCGAGAAACGGCTGCTGGATGTCTTACACAGTTAGGTCCCCTCTGGTTTTTGCAGTTTGCGGAAACTCAAGAAATGTTCACAATGATATCGTAATAAAATGATTCATACAATAACAGGTAGCATATGTTTCCGTTACAACTGTCAAAAGCACGGAATCTGAATCTATATGACAAAGCTTTTATCAAACTGTACATTATATATACATTATACACGGAAAAGCACCTGCGTACCCACGGTGGGTACGGCTTTCGTTTTCCGGCTATATCGGGACGCCGGAAACTGCATTCGTTCCGGGATCCCGTCAGGGGAGCTTATGCATCCGAAGGCGCCGCGCGGGTGTGTTCCGTTTTTCCGGACCGTCAGAAAAACGCCAGTTCTTGGCGAGGTATTTTCGAGCCTAGAACTGCTGCGTTTTTCTCGAGCGCGAGCGTGTCCGGAAAAGGGACACGCCCGCGCGGCGCCTTCGGATGCATAAGCTCCCCAGCCGTGACTGAACTATTCTCTGTTCTGTGCTCCCCTCTCTTTTCATAAAATGAACCAACGGCTACCGGCGGTGCATGCGCATGCGTTTTCGGAAATACAGAATCCTGCTCCTTCTGGAGCTTTTGCTCATCGTGATCCTCATCGGCATCCGGGAAAAAGACCAGCGGGAGGCCGCCGTCTCCGACAGCATCGAGATCGGGACCGTCAATACGGCGGAGGGGAAAAAGGACTACATCAAATGGGTGGATTTCTCCGTGCCCTGCGAGGCGCTGGAATACGCCTGCGAACAGGACATAAAGGCGCACGGAGCGGGTACCGAACTGGACTGGGTGTCGCTTCTTGCGCATACCGCCTCCAAATGGGGCGGAAAATTTGAAAAAAAGGCAATGCGGGAAATGGAAAAAACGGCTGAAGCCGCCATGGAACACGCGGACGGCGGATATACGGCCACGGATTTCATCGAAGAGTCCGGCAAAGAGCTGAAATATTATCCCTATTATAAAGAAGCCTATGGCGCGGTGCTCTCCGGAATGCTCGGCACCTATGAAGCCCAGACGGAGGATGAGAACGGTGCCGCAGCCTGGCACAGGGTTTACGGTCTGAAAGCCTATTCGCCCATTGCCGCCGGTTTTGATTACTCGGACTATGACGATTTCGGCGCGGCCCGCAGCTACGGGTACAGCCGCCCGCACCTCGGGCACGATATGATGGGACAGATCGGCACGCCCATCATCGCCGTCGAATCCGGTTATGTAGAGGCGCTGGGCTGGAACCAGTACGGCGGCTGGCGCATCGGCATCCGCAGCTTCGATAAAAAGAGGTATTACTACTACGCGCATCTGCGCCAGAACTATCCCTATCAGTCCGATCTGAAGGAAGGCAGCGTGGTGACGGCCGGGCAGGTCATCGGCTACATGGGGCACACCGGCTACAGCACAGCGGAAAACGTAAACAATATCGAAACCGTGCATCTCCACTGGGGACTGGAGCTGATCTTCGACGAAGCCCAGAAGGATTCGGACAGCGAGATCTGGATCGACTGCTATCAGCTCAGCAGATTCCTGCGCAGACACCGCAGCCGTGTTGTGAAGGTGGACGGCACCAAAGAATGGGAACGCGTCCTGCAGATCCGGGATCCGGCTGCGGAAGCCCATATCCCTGACCCGTCGGACGATCAGCTGACAAAGCCGCCGGAATGAACCCCGGCCTTGTCAGGACGGATTGCTGGTTCCCTCCCGGCGCAGCTGGTTCTCCCAGGTTTCATAGCCCCGCTGTCCCCGGCGGTCCGGTATCTCGTAGTGCTCCGCCAGCCAGTTCCCCAGATGCTTCGTGTACTTGATGCTTCCCTGCTCGTTCAGGTGTGTGAAATCCGCAAAATCCAGCGAATAATCGATCCCGATCTCCCGATAGCGTTCCACCGTGTTGTAATTGGAGAACAGCAGACCTCTCTCCTTGGCGATCTGCGCAATATAATTGTAGACCTCCATATCCGCCTCCTCCGGCAGATAGGGCGCACTGACCAGAGCGAGCTCGATCCCCTTCTTCTGTGTCAGCTCTGCGATCTTATCAAAGTATAACTGCGACTTTTCCGTCATCCTCCGCACGCCGGTCACATAGCTGTAATCGTATTCCGTCAGCCCCACATTGGTCACCAGAGGCGTATACCCTTTCCAACGGGACTGCTCCGGACGATCCCAGAAAAAGTTATTCAGATCCTCCGCCTCCAGCCTGTCATACCGGGTGTGGTATCTGGGAAAGCCCAGCAGCAGCTCCGCGCGGTCCGTTTCCGTGCTGGCACAGACAGCCTGAAGTTTGTTGAAGGAAAAACGCATCCCCGCCAGATTTTCATCGTTCCATTCCGGCTGATAATCCTCATAAAAACGGGAAGGGCAGTACATATCCAGCACCACCAGCTTCGGGGACTGGGTCTTCAGCGCCTCCTTCAGCGCATAATAGCTGTTCCATAAGGGCTGCTGCGCGGAGGCGCACAGATAAGCGGCCATCCCGTGCTCCTCCCACAGCACCTCCGTATTGACATTACAGTACACATGACTGCTGCCCAGAAACAGCACATCGATCTTCTGATCCGGCTGATAATACAGATATCGCATCTGATCTACACCGTGAAGCGATTTGACGCAAAGCATATCGTCCGCCGCCAGCAGCAGGGCCGCGGCCAGACAGACGAACAGACAAAAGCGGAACGCTTTCCGTTTCATACCCGCTTCCTCCCTCAAAATCCCATATAAATGAACCGCGACGCGTCATAGCCGGAGCCGTACTCTCCCACGACAAAGACGGCCAGCAGCAGCGCCAGACAGATCCCGAAACGCAGCGCAGCAGGCGCACCGCTGAGCCAGACAGACGCCTCCTTTTTCCGGCACTCGGACACGAGATCCAGCACGAAAAGGAACAGCGCCGCTCCCACCGCGATCCCGAATTCCACCTGATCCAGCCCCATGGCGAACAAAAACGTCCGGGCCAACAGGAAGCCCTGCGGGCGAGTGAACAGATTTCTGTAACAGGTTCCGGCCATTTCCAGCGTTTCGCTCCGAAACAGGATCCACAGCAGACTCACCGCGGCAAAGGTGAACAGCCGATAAATGCCTTTTCCAAACATAACCGGCAGACGGCGAAGCATACCGGGGCAGGACTTATGCGCGGCAGCTCCGCCCACATTCCCGGGCGAAGGCGGCTGTCCCGCACCGGACAGCGCGTCCGGCACTTTTTCCGCCGTCCCGGCCAGGGTCTTTTGAAACGCCGCCGACCTTTCCGCAGCTCCGCCCCGCTTCCTCCGAAACGCCGCTGCCTTTTCCGCCGCCAGCCGGTATCCCCGTTTCACCAGATCCTCCAGGATCTGGCACAGCCCGTGCAGCAGTCCCCAAACCAGAAAGGTCGGCGCTCCTCCGTGCCACAGCCCGCTCACGGCGAAAACCAGGATCAGGTTCCCGTATTTGCGCAGCGCGCCCTTCCTGCTGCCGCCCAGCGGGATGTAGATATAGTCCCGCAGCCAGCCGCTCAGGGAGACATGCCATCTCTTCCAGAAATCGGAAAAACCGACCGCCAGATAGGGCTGGCGGAAATTGCGCGTCAGCTCAAATCCCAATAACTGAGCCGTTCCCACGGCGATCAGAGAATAGCTGGCGAAATCGCAGTACAGCTGCACGGAATAAAACAGTGCGGCCATCAGCATGGTAAAGCTGTTCCCGTCCGCATACATTCCGTAAAGCAGATCCACCAGAATGGCCGCACGGTCCGCAGCCACCAGCTTCATGAAAAAACCGAGCAGGATGGAGATCAGTCCCCGCACTATACGGTCATAATCCCACAGCCTGCGCCGCGGCAGGGCCAGATTTCTGTCCAGCTGTTCGAAAAACCGGTCGGCCCGTTCAATGGGGCCGCTGGCCAGATTGGGGAAAAAGGAAAGGAAGACCGCGTGCCGCAGCAGACTCTTCTGCGGTCTGCAGCGCCCCCGGTACACGTCCGCCAGATATCCGACCGCTTCCAGCGTATAAAAGGAAATCCCCAATGGCGCCGCCAGGCCGAACGCGGATGCCGGATCCGGGCGCACCGCCTGCGCCCTGCCGCCGGGAAGGACGCTGCGCAGTTCCGTCCAGACCGGCAGATAACGGAACAGCACCAGCAGCGCGAGATTGCAGAACAGACAGGCCGCCAGCAGCCAGCGGCGCATCCCGCCCCTGACGCGTTCCAGCAGCAGGCCGGTCCCCCACGTCGTGAAAACTGAAAGCGCGATCCAGACGGCTCCCCGCCAGTCGGCGAAACAGAAAAAGACCAGATTCGCCACAAGCAGCACGGCGATCCGCATTCTGGCCGGCACCGCATAATAGACGGCCGCAGCGGCCGCCAGAAATACGGGAAAAGCATAAGACTGAAACAGCATGTTTCTTTTTTCCTTCCTTATTTATCCGCAGAGGGGCGGAAAGACCCGGCGCACCGTCGGCTGTTCATAACAGCACAGGCGTTCCGACATGTACCCTCTCTTAAGGATCATGCCTCCGAGGGCCCTTCTTTCCCTCCCGGAAGCGCGGCGCTGATCCCGGTCTCCACCAGACGCAAAGCGCCGTTTTCCTCCGTCTCGATCCGGTACAGCACGCCAGGCGAAAACGCCTCCGTCATTCCCGCGAAAAGCGCCTCATTCTCCTCCGTCAGAGGATCCGCATAAAGATATCCCGCATGAGTGGCCTGAATAAGAGAAGCCGCCTCCTCTTTTCCCATATATGACGCGTCCACCCCCGCGAAGAGCAGGGAAACGGGCGACGCCTCATATGCCGTATAGGCGTTGTTCACCCAGGCATTGTCCTCCGCATTGCGGACACAGACCACCCGTATCCCAAATACATTTTCTCCCTGGCCGGACGGCTTCAGGATGCCCCTGTCCTCCTCAAAGAACAGCGCCGCCTTTTCCGGCGCCCTCATATCCACCAGCATCTCCAGAAAAGGGCCGTCCGCCGCGGTCAGCTCCGCGCGGGCTGCCAGCGTCTCCTCACGCTCCTCCCAATACCCGAAGAGCGCACGATAGACCTGAGACCAGTTGGCGCATACCGCCGCGAACAGGAACAAGCCCAGATAGACACAGCGCACCGCCCTGACGCCCGCAGCAGGCTTCTCCGTCGCTGTTCCTTCGGCCACCGCGGATTTCTCAGCTCCGGCCGCCTTGATGCCTGCAGCAGGCCCCGCCGCACCGGTTCCCGCGGCCGCCGTCACGGTCCGTCCAGCCCCAGCCGCCCGTTCCAGCAGCAAAAAGGCCAGAAGGTACATGGTCCCCACCGTAAAGGGCACCCCGTAGCGCTCCTGAGAACAGACCATGGCATAGGGATCCAGATACTGCGTCTCGCCCGCAAATATCGTCAGATGGCTCACAAGATCGATCGCATAAAACAGCAGTCCGCTGACGGGCACGAACAGGAAGAGAAAAGGACCCGCCCCTTTGCGGATCATGCCCGTGCGCCAGATGATCAGGGCCACGGCCCACAGGAGAAGGAGCATCATGAGCGGCGATAGATCCAGCCCCCAGGTGCGGTCCTGATGCAGCGGCCAGGAAACGAACGCCTCCCCGAAGGCGCTCAGGAGCTGCTGTCTGGTCTCCTCCAGAAGGATCGGCAGATGGCCCGACGCGGCGGAAACGGCCGCGCCGGTGAGCTTGGCGACCCGCCGCATCTTCAGGCAGTAAAGCAGCCAGCTTCCGCCCGTGCAGACGGGCAGGATGAGCAGGGGGAGCTGTTTCCAAAGCGAACGGCGTCCCGTGGCCAGCCGGTATCCGCACAGAAAAACGAGGCCGAAGCCCGCCCATAGAAAGCCCACTGACTTGATCATCACCAGCACGGCGAGATAAAGCGTCAGCCGCAGCGCATAAAACCCCTTTTTGTGTCCGTCCTCATCCGCCGCGGCGGCCAGAAAGGCGCCGTATATGACCGCCATCACCAGATCGGCGCACATACCCTGACAGTAAAAGGCTTCCGCCGCGCTGGGAAACACCCAGAGCCAGACGGCGGCCCCCACGGCGAGCACGAGGCCGGTCACGGCCGTCCTGCCGCGCAGTCTGCGCAAAAGAGGCATCAGAAAGACAAAGACCCCGAAGTAATACCCCGCGAACATCAGCCCTTCCGAAAAGCGTTCCGGCGAAAAATGCAGGAACCACCATTTCAGCAGCTGCAGCCCCGGCGGATAGTCGCCGAACTCCGAAGCCGCATTGGTGTATTTCGACGCGAAGCCGTCCAGGAAATACAGGGATTTCGCATCCGCCGCCCAGAAATTCACATCATCCCACCAGACCGCGATGCGTCCCCGCACCAGAAAAGCGGTGCCCGCAAGGAGGAGCACGGCGGCCAATGCGCCCGGATGGGCCAGACGAAGGCAGATCTCTTTCCATAACAGCCTCCTCTTTTCTTTTCCCAGCCGCACGGCCCACACGGTCCAGCCCAGCAAAAAAAGAATACCCGCAATATCCGCGCCGGACAGACGGCGGATCAGGGCGAGCGGATAGAGGAACAGGATCAGCAGACACGCCGCCATCGGCAGCACGTCCACGATCTCCTCCTTCCAGTATAAGCTCAGGGACAGGACCAGAAGGCCCAGCGCCAGAATGTTCACAGCCGCCATATCCATTCTCCAAAAACCGTCCGGGAAGCACATCGGCGCTTCCCGGACGGTTCTCCGAAAGGGACGCCGGTCACAGCCCGGCATCCGCCATTTACAGAATGCTCTCGCACCGGCCGCAGAGCCGCCGGTACCCCGGAACCGTTTCAGGTTTCCGGTTCGATCAGTCCATATGTATTTCCCTTTCTCTTATAGACCACATTCACCTGATCGGTCTCCGCATTGCAGAAGACGAAAAAGCTGTGTCCCAGAAGCTCCATCTGTACGCACGCATCCTCCGGATACATGGGCTTGATGTCAAAACGCTTCGTGCGGACGATCCTGACCTCCTCATCCTCGTCGAAATCGTTCTCCAGATAATCCGGCTGGAAGCTGGCGTTGGCCTGCTGCTGAGCGATCAGTTTTTTCTTGTATTTTTTGAGCTGTCTCTCGATAATCTCCTCTACCAGATCGATGGAAACGTACATATCGTTGCTCGTCTGCTCGGAGCGGATGATATTCCCCTTCACCGGAACCGTCACTTCGATCTTCTGTCTTTCCTTTTCTACGCTCAGGGTCACATAGACCTCCGTACCGGCTGAAAAATAGCGCTCCAGCTTGCCGATCTTGGTCTCCACCGCTTTGCGCAGCCCCTCCGTG
The DNA here is from genome assembly GCA_947631815.1 of uncultured Eisenbergiella sp. Taxonomy (GTDB): domain Bacteria; phylum Bacillota; class Clostridia; order Lachnospirales; family Lachnospiraceae; genus Gallintestinimicrobium. The sequence goes on along the minus strand of CANRMT010000122.1, from coordinate 62 downwards.
ATCTCCACATTCTTTCCGCTGATAATAATCCTCATACCCTCATCATCCCTTCTGTCGATATT
>CANRMT010000121.1 GCA_947631815.1 uncultured Eisenbergiella sp. | reverse complement strand
CTTTGTTGTTTTTCATCCGTTGCGGCGGGGCCTCCTCAGTTCTCAGGCATTCTCCTCCGCCGGTTTCGTATTGATCCACTTCAGATAAGCGTTGATAAAGGGATCCAGCTCGCCGTCCAGCACGCCGTCGGCGTTGGGCACCTTCTGATTCGTGCGCAGATCCGTCACCAGCTTATAGGGCTGGAGCACATAGGAGCGGATCTGATTGCCCCAGGCGATATCCTTGACCTCTCCGCGGATATCGGAGAGCTTCTCGGCGTTCTCTTCTTTTTTGAGCATATACAGCTTGGCCTTGAGCATCTGCATCGCTTTGTCCTTGTTCTGGAACTGAGAACGCTCGTTCTGACACTGTACCACGATGCCGGTGGGCAGGTGGGTGATGCGGATGGCGGACGAGGTCTTGTTGATGTGCTGACCGCCCGCGCCGCTGCTCCGGTAAGTGTCGATGCGCAGATCCTCCGGATCGATCTCCACGTCCAGATCCTCCTCGATGTCCGGCATCACGTCCAGGGAAACAAAAGAGGTCTGCCGCTTGCCCTGCGCGTTGAAGGGCGAAATGCGCACCAGACGGTGCACGCCCTTTTCCGATTTCAGATATCCGTAGGCGTTCTCGCCGTTGACCTGGAAGGTGACAGACTTGATCCCCGCCTCTTCTCCGTCCAGATAGTCCAGCACGTCCACGGAAAAGCCCTTTTTCTCGGCCCAGCGGGTGTACATCCGGTAAAGCATGCCGCACCAGTCGCAGCTCTCCGTGCCGCCCGCCCCCGCGTTCAGCTTCAGGATCGCGTTATCCTTGTCGTATTCGCCGGAAAGGAGCGTGCCGATCCGCAGCCCCTCCAGCTCGGAAATGAAGGAGTCCAGCTCGCCCCGGATCTCTTCGACCATATCCGGGTCGTCTTCCTCATAGCCCATCTCGATGAGCGTCTCGATATCGGAATACTGGGTGTGGAGCCGTTCCACCAGCTCCTTCGTATCCTTCATGTTCTTCAGTTCTTTCATCTTGCGGTTGGAAGCCTCCGGATCGTCCCAGAAACCGGGAGCGCCCATTTCCATCTCCAGCTCCTCGATCCGCTTGCTCTTTCCGTCCAAATCCAGAGAATCCGAAACCTCATGCAGCATGTCCTCATATCCCTGCAGTTCGGTCTTCATCTGGTCCAGTTCTACGATCGCCATATTTCCTCACATTCCGCCGCCGGAACAGCTTCCCTCCGGCATCTGTTTCTGACATTTCTCTTTCATACCGATCTGCGTCACACGCCTCCGGCATTCGCCGCCCCCGACGCTTTTCCTCACGCATTGCGCCCGCAGCAGTTCTTATACTTTTTGCCGCTGCCGCAGGGGCAGGGATCGTTGGGATATACCTTCATCTTCTCCCGCTTCACGGGCTTCTTCGGGCCGGAATCGTCCTTGTTGGTGCCCGTCACCTTCGCGACCTGCTCTCTCTCCACCTTCTGCTCGATGCGGATATGGCAGAGCAGGCGCACCGTATCCTCCCGGATCCCCTCGGTCATGTTGTCGAACATCTCATAACCGTTCATCTTATACTCGACCAGCGGATCCCTCTGACCGTAGGCCTGCAGGCCGATGCCCTGACGCAGCTGATCCATGTCGTCGATATGGTTCATCCACTTCCGGTCGATGACCTTTAACAGGATGACGCGCTCCGCCTCCCGGATCATTTCGGGCTCCGGGAACTCGGCCTCCTTCGCCTCGTAGAACTTCACCGCTTCTTCCTTCAGCTGCTGCTTCAGGCCGTTGCGTTTCGCCTTCGGATTCGTCACCCGCGCCGCCGTCACCGGCTCCAGCGGGATGATGGGCAGAAGCAGCGCATTGAGCTCATTGAAGTTCCACTCGTCCACGCCCGCGTCCTCGCCGATCACCATATCCACCGTATTGTCCACGATATCGGTGAGCATCTTATAGATCACGTCGCGCATGCTCTCGCCGTCCAGCACCCGGCGGCGCTCCGCATAGATGATCTCACGCTGCTCGTTCATCACCTGATCGTATTCCAGCAGATTCTTACGGATGCCGAAGTTGTTGCCCTCGATCTTCTTCTGCGCGTTCTCGATGGCCTTTGTCAGCATCTTGTGCTCCAGCTCCTGCCCCTCCGGGATGCCCAGCGCATTGAACATGGAGATCATCTTCTCGGAACCGAACAGGCGCATCAGATCGTCTTCCAGGGAAATATAAAATCTGGATTCGCCCGGATCGCCCTGACGTCCGGAACGGCCGCGCAGCTGATTGTCGATACGCCTGGACTCATGCCGCTCCGTGCCGATGATCTTCAGGCCTCCGACGGCCCTGGCCTCCTCGTCCAGCTTGATATCGGTACCGCGGCCTGCCATGTTGGTGGCGATGGTGACCGCGCCGTGAATACCGGCATCCGCCACGATCTCCGCTTCCATCTCATGGAACTTGGCATTCAGGACCTTATGGGGGATCCCCTCCCGGCGCAGCAGGCCGGAAAGCTCCTCGGAGGCCTCGATGGTGATGGTGCCCACCAGAACAGGCTGCTGTTTGGCATGGGCCTCCTTCACCGCCTCCACGATGGCGCGCAGCTTCTCCTTCCGGGTCTTGTACACCGCGTCATGCTGGTCGACCCTGGCGATGGGGCGGTTGGTGGGGACTTCGATCACGTCCATCCCGTAGATATCCCGGAATTCCTTTTCCTCGGTCAGCGCCGTACCGGTGGCGCCGCACTTCTTTTCAAACTTATTGAAAAAGTTCTGGAAGGTGATGGTGGCCAGCGTCTTGCTCTCCCGCTTCACCTTCACATGCTCCTTGGCCTCAATGGCCTGATGCAGACCGTCGGAATAACGGCGGCCCGGCATGATGCGGCCCGTGAACTCGTCTACGATGAGCACCTGATCGTCCTTGACCACATAGTCCTTGTCCCGGTGCATCAGGTTCTGCGCCCGCAGCGCCAGGATGATATTGTTCTGGATCTCCAGATTCTCCGGATCCGCCAGATTCTCGATATGGAAAAACTCTTCCACCTTGGCGATGCCCTCGGCGGTCAGGTTCACCACCTTATCCTTCTCGTTGACGATGAAATCGCCGGTCTCCTCCTGCTCGACGCCCATGATGGCGTCCATCTTGGACAGATCCTCCATATCCTCGCCGCGTTTCAAACGGCGGGCCAGCATATCGCAGGCCTCGTACAGCTTGGTGGATTTCCCGCTCTGACCGGAAATGATCAGCGGCGTGCGGGCCTCGTCGATGAGCACCGAGTCCACCTCGTCGATGATGGCAAAATGCAGACCACGCTGCACCAGCTGCTCCTTGTAGATCGCCATATTATCGCGCAGATAGTCGAAACCGAGCTCGTTGTTGGTCACATAAGTGATATCGCAGTCATAAGCCGCCCGACGCTCCTCCGGCTTCATGCTGTTGAGCACATAGCCCACCTTCAGCCCCAGGAACTCGTATACGGCGCCCATCCACTGCGCGTCGCGGGCCACCAGATAATCGTTGACCGTGACCACCTGTACGCCCTTGCCCTCCAGCGCGTTCAGATATGCAGGGAGGGTGAACACCAGCGTCTTGCCTTCACCGGTCTTCATCTCCGCGATACGGCCCTGATGCAGGACGATACCGCCGATGAGCTGTACCCGGAAGTGCTCCATGTCCAGCACCCGTCTGGCCGCCTCCCGGACCGCCGCATAGGCCTCCGGCAGCAGATCGTCCAGCGTCTCGCCGTCGGCCAGCCTGTTCTTAAACTCCTGTGTCTTGTCCCGCAGCTGCGCGTCGTCCAGCGCCATCATATCCGGCCGCAGGGCTTCGATCTTATCCACGATGGGCTCCAGCCGCTTCAGTTCCCGCTGGCTGTGCGTCCCAAATACCTTTTCGATAACGTTCATGCTGTCATCTCCCATCAAGATTGACCTGTAAACTCAACGTATATTCTAGCAGATTCACCGGTAAAAAGCAAGGCATAAGCCGGAATTGGGCGTGTCCGCGGTTCAGCCGCTCCGGGAATGTCAGCCGTAAGCCCGCGGAAACGGGAACAGGTCGGCAGACACGCTCCCGCTTCGTGAAAAACGCAGCGGATTCTAGGCTCAGTTTCGCCCTGCCGGGCTCACTTCCCCAAGAACCGGCGTTTTTCAAGAGTCTGCCCGACGCCTGTTCCCGTTCCCGCGGGCTTACGGCCGACGTTCCCGGCGTGCGGCCTCATTCGTCCTGCGCGTACTGGGCGCAATATCCGTCCGCGTCGAAGGTATAGCCGGTCCCGTCGATGTTCTTCGTTGTGCTGCAAAGATAGGACCCGTCCTCCGTCCGGTAGCGCCAGCCGGTATCGTTCTTTTTCCAACCGGCACAGCTTAAGCCTTCCTTCACATAGGTGTTCGTCCCCAGCGCTTCCCAGGTCTCGTCGTCCTGGAAATGCCACCACTCGGAAAAGAGGTCGTTGAAGCCCGCATTCATCATATAGTCCGCCAGCAGGTCCGCGTTCTCGTTGTTGTACGTGATCGCGGAATGCCAGCTCAGATCGTGCATATTCGTCTGCATTTCCAAATCCCGCCCGCTGGAGAGCTTTTCCAGCGTGAGGTCCAGCGCGATCCCCCGATTATGGGCGGACACCGTTTTCGCCAGGAAAGAGGACAGGCCGTACTGATTGTTCGTCATCACGTACTGCCAGGTCTGCTCTCCTTTGAAGGACTGGCCGTTTTCGGTCTTATCGGTCGTGTTTTCCGTCTCCGGGATCACCTTCCCCATCAGGGCGCTCATGGTGCTGTACATGTATCTGGACGCCTCGTTGGGGCGGAACGCATCGTAGATCCGAAGGCCGTAGCCGTCCTTTCTGACGGTCTCCGCCGCCTGACGCAGCTTCCTGGCACACGGGTACAGGAAGGGGACCAGATACTCCCCCTCCGACAGACAGATATCCTCGTAGCCCTCGATCACCACGTCCGTCAGTCCCGGCGTGTCATACTCATGCACCTTGAAAACGGAAGAATAGCTGTTTTTGATATCGTAATCGCACAGATCCCCAAAATACTCCGCGAGATCGATCAGGCAGAAATTCTCGTCCACATATCCGTACTGGTCTCCCCAGCGGACCCGGAAAAAACCGTTTTCCGATTCCAGAACGCAGAGCGCCTGTCCCACCGGCACTGTCCCGATCTCTCCGCCTTCGTAGGGATCCGCATACAGCTTCAGATCCGTCAGCGGCCAGACCGTGCAGTAGATCGGCGTGATCGCCACGCGGAAGGAGATCTCATAGGGCTCGGCCGCCAGCTCTCCCGCGTCCCGTTTTTCCTGCGTGTCGTAGGAGATCACGCGGAACCGCTCCTGATTGCCGGAATGCAGGGTGCCCAGATCATACGCGGTTTCCTCCGCACCCAGCACGGCCATCGTCTCCCAGCTTCCGTCCTTCCACTGCTGTACCTCGCTGTATTCCCCTCCGACACTGCTCCAGTGCAGCACATACCGGCGGTCCCCGGTCTTCTCATAGGTCAGATCCAGCTGTCCGAACAGCTCTTCCCGGCCGATCTCCACGGGCTCGGACATGGTGCTGTAGCTGGTATAGCCGGTCCGCAGCAGAGTGCGGGCCGCTATGGAAACCTTGTCCTGTCCTCCCAATATATCGAAATCCTGGGCCGCATACAGGCAGATCGTATCCGCATACGACTCGCCCACCGGCTGCCAGACGCCGTTCTCATCCAGGATACAGACCTCATATCCGTATTCCCCCTTGTTGTCGGCGCTCAGGAAAATGCTCTTATCCACTTCATCGACTTCGCCGCTCAGGATCGGAGTGGGCAGCTCCACCGGGACCACCGCCGTCTCCATCTGATAGCCTTCTTTTTCCCCGGAAAGGCCCAGCAGGTTTTTCGTCATGCGGATCGGCAGGATCCGCAGACGCACCTCCTGCCCCGCCGTGACGCCGTCCAGGATAGCGTCCCCTTTGGAAAAGGTCCCCAGGGAAACATAACTGCCGTCTGCCTCCGAGTAAAGATCGACCTTGCAGCTTTCTATATCGAGCTGTTCGGCCCATCCCATCCTGAGCGTCCCGTCCTCCAGCGAAAATTCCAGCGCTTCCGGCGGCATGACCGGCTTCGCGCCCGTGGGCTGCAGCAGTATACCTGCCGCAAAGGCCAGGCCGAATCCCAACAGGATCCCAAGCACGATGAGCAGTTTCTTCATAACGTATCTTCCTCCGTCAATGGTCCTCTCGTCATAACCACGGGCCCGGATGGGAGTGGGCTGACCGCCCCGCCCCATCCGGGCCGCCGGATTTTCATTCTTCTGTTTCTGTTTCGGACTCCGCCGCGACGTCCTTCTTCACGGGCTCCGACCAGACCAGCGCCTCTCCGGACGCCTTCGCCTTCGCCACATCCATGGACACCAGCACGTCGATGGGATACTCATGCTCCTTGTTCAGCGGCTTAATGGGATACTCCCTGTATGTCTTCTTGTAGAGATCGTTCCCGTTGGCCGCCTCCAGCTCGCAGTCGAAAATATACCAGTCCCCGTCCAGACAGACCTCCGCCCAGGAATGCGGCGTCGTGCCGCCCCGGCGGGCCTTCACCTGTCCCGTGATCACCCGGACGTCGAAGCCCATCCGGCTGGCCAGCGCGGCAAAACCGGACGCATACCGGTAACAGTTCCCTTTCCCTGTGGACAGGATATCGTATGCGTAACTGCTGGTCCAGTTGCCGAAGGGCGTATCGTAATCCCGCAGATAACTGTGGGATTTGACCATGTATTTGTAGCAGGCCCGCAGCTGCTGGGCCTCCGTCATCTCCGGCGTGATGATATCCCGCAGGATCTCATCCACCACATCCGTCAGCTTCTCCGTCAGTTCCGGGGCCACCTGCGCTTTGCCGCTGCCGTTGAAATCATAGCCCTCCGCGGCGGCGTTACGGACCATTTTGCCGTCCTCACCGAAATAATACACGCCGTCATCCGTGGGATACCAGCCCGTATAGGCCTCCGGGGTCAGATAATAGGTCTCTCCGCCGATCCGCTGCAGACCGATCTGCGCATAGCCGTCCTCACCGAAATAATAGCGTTTCCCGTCCAGCTCCACCCATTCTTCCTTTGCCAGAGAGCCGTCCTTATTCACCCACAGGACGCCGTCGTCCGTCTGCAGGAAGCCGTAACTCCCCAGCGTCCTGGCCTGTACCGGAAGCCCGGCGCACCAAAACAGGCAGCCCGCCAAAAGGGCCGCGCACACGAGAAACTTCTTCTGTGCATTCACTTTTCATTCCTTCTTTTCTGTCGGTTTGTACTTCCGGATCGGTTGACATCCGGGCGTAATATATCAGTAAAATATTACAGGAGAGATTTTATCATAATATGAATTATACCGCAAGGGAACAGGCAGAAAATATAGGCAAA
>CANRMT010000120.1 GCA_947631815.1 uncultured Eisenbergiella sp. | reverse complement strand
GGGAAACGCCGTCCTCGCGCATGGCCCGGTACAGACCGCTCATATCGGTATTGTACCCTCTGTATCCGTCCGGCGTGTGCACCAGCGTGTTCACCGCGCCCACCGCGGCCGCCAGCGGTTCGATCTCTGTCAGAAACGGGATCACCGCCTGCTTATAGGGCACCGTCACGTTCAGGCCCAGCACGTTCAGCGCATGCGCTCCCTCGACCGCTGCACGCACGTCCTCCCGCTCCACCAGGAACGGCACATATACGGTATTGGTGCCGCACAGCGCCGCCAGCGTATTGTGTATGTCCGGGGAGAGGGTATGCTCCACCGGATTCCCGATCAGGCCGAGAAGCCTCGTCCTCCCGTCAACCCTTGCCCCGTTCCGGTTTCTCTCCATGGCAGACCTCTTTCGCTCGCTTTCTCCTATAAAAATATAACACAATTTTTTCCAGTTGTCTCTTAAAAATGATCTGAATTTCTTCCTTCGGATGGATCGGCTTCACCAGAATGCTGCGGATGCCCGCGTTCTTCGCCCCCCACACATCCGTGAAAAGCTGATCGCCGATGAACAGGGTCGTCTCCGGCGCCGTTCCCATCCGCCGCATCGCTTCCCGATACCCCTTCGCGGAGGGTTTGTTCGCCTTGAAAATATAATCGGCATATCTCACATCCTGTGCGAAGCTCTTCACCCGAGGCTCCTTGTTGTTGGAGAGGATCAGCGCCGAAAAGCCGATCTCATGGAGCCGTGCGAACAGCGCCTTTGCCCGCTCATCCGCCGGTGCGCCGTGGGGCACCAGCGTATTGTCCACATCATAGATCACGCCCCGGTATCCTGCCTCATAATAACCCTCATAGTCGATCTCATAGGAAGAATCCGCCGTCTCGTCCGGATAAAAACGCTCCAGCATATGTCCCCTTTCTGTCTCACAGCGCCCGCGCGGTATGAATACCCGCCGCCTCCGCGGCTCTCACGGCGCGGCTGTCTCAGCACCTTCGTCCGCGCGGCTGCCTCAGCGCCTCCGTCCGCGCGGCACGTCAGTTCCTCTCTTACCGCGCTCTTCTCAGCCCGTTTCTTCGGGCCGGATGTCCGCGGCCTCCAGCAGCCGTTTTGTGTAGGGATGCTGCGGCGCGAAGTACACCTGCTCCACGCTGCCCTGCTCCACGATCTGCCCGTCCTGCATGATCAGCACCCTGTCGCTCATCCGATAGACCACGCGCATGTCGTGGGAAATGAACAGGATCGACAGGCCCATCTCCTCCTTCAGCGACAGAAGCAGCTCCAGGATCTGGTCCTGGATCGTCACATCCAGCGCGGACACCGCCTCGTCCGCGATCAGGAGCTTCGGCTCCAGCATCAGCGCCGCCCCGATGCAGACGCGCTGCCGCTGTCCGCCGGAAAGCTGTCTCGGATACCGATCCGCGATCTCCGGCCCCAGCCCCACCTTCTGCAGCATGGCGAGGGCGCGTTCCCGCCGCTCCTGCGGCGTACAGCCGCCCCGGATGCGCAGCGGCTCCTCCAGGATCCAGCCCACCTTCCGGGAGGGATTTAAGGACCCATAAGGATCCTGGAACACCATCTGGGGATGCGCGCTGCGGTGGACCACTGTCCCCGCGCCCTGCTTCTCCAGCCCCAGGATCACCTTGGCCAGCGTGGATTTGCCGCAGCCGGATTCTCCCACCAGGCCCAGCACCTCTCCCTGCCGGATGCCGAAGGAGACCCCCTTGAGCACCTGCCGGATCCGTCTTCTCTCGAACAGGAAACGGCGCTCCTGCGCGAAGCCGATCCGGATGCCGGATACCTCCAGAAGCGATCCGTCCCCGCCGTCCGCGGTCTGAGAGGCCGGACTGTCCTTCTCCTTCTCACACCGGGGGATGGCCGCGATCAGCCTCCGGGTATAATCCTCCTTCGGATGGCTGAAGATCTCCTCCGCATCTCCGCTCTCCACGATGCGGCCGCTCTGCATCACCACCACCCTCCGGCAGAGCTGACGGACCAGGCTCAGATCGTGGGAAATGAAGAGGATGGCCGTTTTTTTCTCCCGATTGATCCGCAAAAGCAACTGTACGATCTGATGCTGGATCGTCACATCCAGCGCCGTGGTGGGCTCATCGGCGATCAGCAACCTGGGCCCGCAGATCATGGCGGCCGCGATCATCACCCGCTGGCGCATGCCGCCGGAAAGCTGGTGCGGATAGGAGCGGTAGACGCGCTCCGCATCCTCCAGCTCCACATCGGCCAGCATCTGCAGGGCCCGCCGTTTCCGCTCCTCCCGGTCCATCTGCGGGCGGTGGATGCGCAGCGCCTCCTCCACCTGCCACCCCACGGGCAGGACCGGATTCAGGGAGGTCATGGGCTCCTGAAAGATCATGGCGATATCGTCCCCCTGCAGGCCGCGCAGTCTGCTGCGCTCGCAGGTCAGGATATCCACGCCCTCAAACAGGATCCTCCCCCGCTTCTGCATATCGTGGCGGGACAGAAGACCCGCCACCGCCAGGGCCGTCATGGACTTGCCGGACCCGGATTCTCCCACCAGGCCGACGATCTCCCCCGGCTCCATATGCAGATCGAAATCAAAGACCACGGTCTCAGGGATCAGGTGGTCGTGAAATTCCAGATTCAGATCGATCACATCCAGCATATCCGTCCTCCTTTACCCTTCCTTCAGCCCTTCCGCCAGCAGCGAAAAGCCCAGCACCATCCAGATCAGCACGATCCCCGGGAACAGCGCGTAGCCGGGGGAAGAGAGCAGATACGTCTGAGCGTCGGAAAGCATCCGTCCCAGGCTCGCATGGGGCGGCTGTGTCCCGATCCCCAGATAGCTCATGCCCGCCTCCGCCAGGACGGCGTTATTGAAGCCGATCATGACCGAGGACAGCAGCACCGTGACGGTATTGGGCAGGATATGAACGAACATGATGCGCAGATGCCCCGCCCCGGCCAGCCTGGCGCTCCTGACATAGTCCATGTTTTTGCAGCGGATGAATTCGCTGCGCACGATGCGCGCGAAGCTGGGGATGAATGCGATGCCCAGCGCGATGACCACGTTGAAATTCCCGCTGCCCAGCAGGCTGATGACCACCAGCCCCAGCAGGATGCTGGGAAACGCGAAAAGAACGTCGTTGATGCGCATGAAGATCTCGTCGACCGCCCCGCCGAAATACCCGGTGAAGGCGCCCACGATCACGCCGCACAGCGTCCCGATGCCGACGGTCCCCACCGCCGTCAGCAGCGTCGTGCCGCTTCCCTTCAGCACCCGGCTGAAAATGTCCCGGCCGAAGTTGTCGCAGCCCATCAGGTGAGAAAAAGAAACGCCCGCCAGCTTGGCTGTCCTGTCCATCGCCTCCGGATCGTAGGGCGTCCAGACGGCTCCGATCAGCACGAACAGGAGCATGACGCCGGTGAGCGCCGCTCCCGTCACAAAATTTCTGTTTTTTTTATATTTCATGACCGTCCGCCCCTCATTCCAGCGTGATGCGCGGATCCACCGCTTTGTAGAGCAGGTCCACCAGGAAGTTGACCACGATCACCAGAAACGCGATACAGACGATGATGGCCTGCACCACCGGATAATCCCGGTTGGAAATGGAGGTCAGAAGGATTCGCCCCAGCCCCGGGATATTGAACACCTGCTCCACGATGATGCTGCCCGCCACCATATCCGCCAGCGCCATGCCCAGGAACGTGATCACCGGGATCAGCGCGTTGCGCAGCACATGGCGGTAAAGCACCGCCTTCGTCCCGTTGCCCCGGCTGTAGGCTGTGCGCACATAGTCCAGCTTCGTCTCCGACAGGATAGCGGTACGCAGCAGCTTCACCGCCATGGCCGACTTCGGCAGCGCCACAGCGATGGAGGGGAAGATCATGTACCCCAGAAAAGAAAGCCAGTCCTGCTGCCAGGACACATAGCCTCCCGGCACGAACAGATGCAGAAGGAGGCCGAACACCAGCGTGATCAGGATACCGGAAAAAAAGGGCGGCACCGCCATGATGATCTGATCGGCCACGACGATGACGTGATCCAGCACCCCGCCCGCATATCTGGCACAGGCCACTCCCAGAGGAATGGAGATCAGCACGATGAGCGCAAAGGAAATCGCCGTCAGCGTCAGCGTCACCGGCAGTTTATCCCCGATCATGGACATCACCGGCATGTTGTAGCGGTAGGACCTTCCGAAGTCCCCCTGCAGGATATCCCGGATCCAGCGCAGATAGCGGACCATGAGGGGAGCGTTCAGTCCCAGCTCCTCCCGCAGCGCCTCCAGGCGCGCCTCCGTCGCCTCGGTCCCCAGCATGGCCGTCGCCGGATCCCCCGGTATCACCGCAAAAGCGATGAACACCAAAAAGGACACCACGAGCAGTGTCACCAGCAGTCCGGCCAGTTTTTTGGTGAAATATTTCATCGTATGCTTCTCCGTTTCCGGCCCGCGGCCTCCCGGCGGCTTCCGTCCGCCCGACCGCGCCCGGCTCCCATATCCGGCGGGGCCGTTTCCCTTCCGAAGGGATCCGGCCCCGCCGCGCAAACCATATGTTTACTCCTGTCCGTCCGCCAGCTTCAGCTTCGCCAGATCCTGCACATAGAGCGGATAGAACTCGTAGCCCGTATATTTCTTATTCAGCGCCACGAAGCAGGGCAGATCCTGAATATAGACGTTCGCCGCCTCTTCGGCCAGGATCCGTTCGCACTCCTTATAATACTCCGTCTTTTCCGCATCGTCCGTGGTGGAGGAAGCGCCCGCATAGGCCGCGTCGTAGGCCTCGCTGCTGAAATTCACAAAGTTTTTGCCCGCATCGCTGACGAACCGGCTCAAAAGCGCCGGAGCGGTCAGGCTGGAAGCGTCCAGGCCCACCACGGTGGCATCAAAATCCCGATCCGCATACACCTGAGAAAGCCAGCTCTCCCATTCGATGAGCTCGATGTCGGCCGTCACGCCGATGCGCTTCAGCTGCTCCGCGATCACCTGCGCCGTATCCACATGCTGCTGATAGTTGGACGGCACGGTAAGCTTGAAGGAAAAGCCGTCTGGATATCCAGCCTCCGCCAGCAGTTCCTTCGCCCTGTCCGGATCCGTGGGATACAGATCGTTCAGCTCTTCCATATAGTATTTGCCGAAGGCCGGGAACATGCTGCTGCCCAGCTTCGTCCCTTTTCCGTCGGAAATGATGTCCATGATCTCCTGCACGTCCACCGCATAGCAGAGCGCCTGCCGCACGCGCACGTCGTCAAACGGAGCCCGCGCGTTGTTCAGGTACATGGCCTGCACCAGGTTCATGGTGCCCTCCAGCACGTTATAATCGTCGGACAGCTGTTCGGTCATGGCCTGGGATACCCGGACGAACATATCGACCGCGCCGCCGTTTAAGCTGGTGACGATGGTGTCCGAATTGGCGATGACCTTCAGCGTGATCTCATCGATGTTGGCGGGCGTCCCCCAGTAATCGTCGAATTTTTCGATCACGAAGTTCTCCTGCGGGGAACGGGATACATATTTGTAGGGGCCGGTGCCGATGGGGTTCGTCTCGGGCGCCGCATTGGAAGCCGGTATGATGGCGGCGTCCATATAAGCCAGAAATTCGTTGTCCGGCGCCTTCAGGGTCACGCGGACGGTATCCGCATCCACGATCTCCACGCTCTCGATCGCAGAAAACGCCGGTACCAGGGGATCTCCGTTACTGGTATCGGCGCATCTGTCAAGGGAATATTTTACGTCCTCTGCCGTTACCAGACTGCCATCATGGAATTTTACACCGTTGCGGAGCCGGAAGGTATAAACCTTTCCGTCCTCTTCCACCGTGTGGCTTTCTGCCAAGGCATCGACTAAATTACCTTCGCTGTCGGGTTTCACAAGCCCTTCATACAGATTGAACAGGATTTCCTCCGTTCCGGCCGCCACCGCCTTGTGGGGGTCCAGACTGTCTTCAATGTCCTGAGGAATCCCGATCGAAATCCGGGATGTGATCTCACCTGCCTTATCGCCTGCGCAGCCGCCCAGTGCAATAGTTAGTGCTGTGTACACTAAAGTCAAAAGAAATCTCCGAATCGCTTTTGTCTTCATGTGTCTCTCCTTTTTGTTTTGCTCTATTCAGTTGTCCGTTCCCGGCATTGCGGCCGCAAGGGTCCACATGCCTGACGCGGGCGCCGCAGCGGGCGTCCTGCGCGAAACAGGCCAGGACACGATATGCCCTGACCTGCTCATTTTATACGACTGCGGCTGCAAAATCAAGTATCCGCCTGAAATTCCTGCAAAAACCGCCTGAAATTCCTGCAAAAAACTGAAATCCCCGCCCCAAAAAACTTCGGCCCGTCCGCCCGGCCCCGACAGCGGGGCGTCAGCTTTCCTTTTCGATCACCTTTTTGAGCTCGTCCATGAAGGTGTTGACATCCTTGAACTCGCGGTATACGGAGGCGAACCGCACATAGGCCACGGAATCCAGCCCCTTCAGCTTATCCATCACCAGCTCTCCGATGACGGCGCTGGGGATCTCCCGCTCCTCTCTGGAGAACAGCTCTGTCTCCACCTGATCCACCAGCCGGGTGATCTCATCCGCGCTGATGGGGCGCTTGTAACAGGCCCGCAGAACGCCTGACTCCAGCTTCGTGCGGTCGTAGGATTCCCGCTTGCTGTCCTTCTTGATGACGATCAGAGGGATCGTCTCGATCTTCTCATAGGTGGTGAACCGCTTCTGACATTCGTCGCAGACCCGGCGCCGCCGGATGGAATTGTTCTCGTCGGACGGTCTGGAATCGATGACCCTGGTATTGTCATGGCCGCAAAATGGACATTTCATATGGAATCCTCCTGCTGTATCCCCGGCTTCCGGGTACGGCGTTTTTCGGGAAAAAAGCCGCATATTCTCTATATACAGTATACCGGCAGACCCATATTTTGTCAATCATTTGACATCCACCAGAATGATATCCGGCCCGATCTGCTTGATATCGCAGTAGCTGATCTCATAATCCGTATCACAGCGGAACAGATTCCTGAAACGGCTGCCGCCGGGGACGGTGATCCTTCGGATACAGCCCGTACACTCGTCGAACTCGAAGTCCGCCACATGCCCCAGCCTCCTGCAGTCCCGCAGATTGATGACTTCCTTGCTCTTGAATTCAGAATACAGCATATCCGTTCCCTCTTTGCCGCTTTTTATCATGATATGCCGGAAAAGAAAAGACCGTTCCCCGGACAAAATTTACCAGAATAAAATCCCGCGCGATGCCCATGCTTTAGACAGGAAACCAGAGCAGGAGGCATGGCCATGGCACTGAATAAAGTTGAGATCTGCGGCGTGAACACTTCAAAGCTGCCCGTGCTCACCAATGAGGAAAAGGAAGCGCTCTTCATCAGGATCCGCCAGGGGGACGAGGCCGCCAGGGAACGGTTCATCCAGGGCAATCTCCGTCTCGTCCTGAGCATCATCAAACGGTTCGCTTCC
>CANRMT010000119.1 GCA_947631815.1 uncultured Eisenbergiella sp. | reverse complement strand
CCTTTCTTACGAAATCGTAAGCGGCCTTTCATCTGTCTGTAAGCTGCATTCGCTATCATGAGACTGACGGCGGATCGGACGGTGCGCCGGATGAAGCGGAAAGGAGAACGGAAACAATGGAGATTTTAAGAACAGAGCATCTGGAAAAGGTGTATGGGAGCGGCGAGACCGCGGTGCGCGCGCTGCGGGACGTGAACCTGGTCCTGCAGAAGGGAGAGTTCGCGGCGGTGGTGGGGGCCTCCGGGTCCGGGAAGAGCACGCTGCTGAACTGTGTCGGCGGGTTGGATCTGCCCACCGCAGGGAAGGTGTGGATCGGCGGACAGGAGCTGTTCGCCATGGATGAGAGGAAACGCACCGTCTTTCGGCGGCAGAAGATCGGTTTTATCTTTCAGTCGTTTCATCTGATCCCGGAGCTGAACGTGGAGCAGAACATCCTGTTCCCGGCGCTTCTGGATTATCGGAAGCCGGACCGGGAGCGTCTGGAGGAATTGCTGGAGGTGATGGGCCTGCAGGACAGGAGATATCATCTGCCCGGTCAGCTCTCCGGCGGGCAGCAGCAGCGGACGGCCATCGGGAGGGCGCTGATCATGCGCCCGGCGCTGGTGCTGGCGGACGAGCCCACCGGAAATCTGGATTCCGAAAACAGCCGGGAGGTGATGGAACTGCTCATTTCGGCCTCCAGACATTACCGGCAGACGGTTTTGATGATCACTCATAACGGAAATCTGGCCGCCTCGGCGGACCGGGTATTTCAGGTGACGGACGGCGCGGTGCGGCAGCTGGGGACGGCCCGCCCGGCGCAGGACGGCGGCCTGGGAACGGGCAGCGCGGCACGGATGGGAGGCGGAGAAGGATGAAGCATTATCTGGATCTGGTTCCCGTTACGGCCCGCGTGCGGAGGCGCCGGAGCCAAATGACGCGGTTCTGTATTTTTCTGGCGGCCGCGCTGGTGATGACGATCTTCGGAATGGCGGATATGGAGATCCGGAGCGAACGGATACAGACGGCAAAGAGAGACGGGAGCTGGCAGGTGTGTCTGGATGTCTCCGAGGAGCAGGCGGAGCTGATCCGCGCCTGGCCTCAGGTGGGATCGTCGTCCTGGTACGGCGTGTTCAATTACAGCATGGATCAGGGCTTTCAGATCGATGGAGCCGAAACGGTGATCCTGGGGCTTGAGCCGGAAGGGCGCGCCATGTTTCCGGGATTGACCCTGCGGGAGGGAACATGGCCGGAAGGGGAGGCGGAGGCCTGTTTTACCGGGAGCGTGAGATCCCGCCTGGGAGCGAAGGTGGGAGATACGGTGCGGATGACCCTGCCGAACGGGGAGACAAAGGAATGGAGGATCAGCGGATTCCTGGAGAATGTGAGCCTGCTCACCCGGCAGGATGTGTTCGGCGCTCTCCTGGATATGGACGGCTATCTTTCCGTGGATGAGACGGCCTCCGTCAACCGCGGGCTTTATCTGGTCTTCGAGCCGGGCTGTCCGGTGGAGCGGACTGTGAAGCAGATCCAGGAGCAGTTCGGCCTGACGGACAGACAGATCGCCAGAAATACCAAACTGCTGGCATTATATCTGCAGAGTGCCGACAGTTACGTCATGAAGCTGTATGTGACGGGCGCGCTCCTCGCCGTGCTGGTGATCGCGTCGGGCGTGCTGATGCTGGCGGGCAGCATGAACAGCGACGTGGCCAGGCGGACGGAATATTTCGGCCTCCTGCGGTGCCTGGGAGCGGAACCGAAACAGGTGGCGCGGCTGGTGCGCCGGGAGGCCCTGGGCTGGTGCGCGTCGGCCATTCCCGCGGCGGCGGTCTCGGGCAGTCTGCTGGTCTGGCTTTTGTGCGCCATGCTGCGGTATCTGGCGCCGGGGATGTTCAGCGGGATGCCGGTGTTCGGCATCAGCTTTTTCGGGATCGGCTGCAGCGCGGTCATGGGTATCCTCACAGCGCTGCTGGCGGCCCGTTCCCCGGCAAAAAAGGCCGCGTCGGTATCGCCGCTGACAGCGGTTTCGGGCGGCGTCTCCGTGTGGGAGTGGGGAGGAAAACAGAAACGGATTGCGGGACGGCAGGGCCGCGTGGAGCTTTCCCTGGGCTTTCACCATGCCTGCGGGAGCAGGAAAAATCTGTTTCTCATCAGCGGCTCCTTCGCCTTTTTCATGATCCTGTTCCTGTGTTTCACCACGCTGATCGATCTGTTTCATCACGGGCTGAGGCCGATCAGGCCGTATGCGCCCGATCTCACGGTGAGCGCGGCGGGAGGTGCAGGCTGTCTGCCGGAGGAACTGGCGGATGTGCTGGGATCGCTGCCGGGTGTGAAGTGCGTTTACGGCAGACGTCACGCCGCTTCCGTTCCGGCAGCTGTTTCGGGAGCGGAGGCAGCGCCAGAACCGGAGGCGCGCACGGTGTCTGAACCGGAAGCAAACGCCGCGTCCTCCCCGGGAGCGGAGGAGATCCCGGCGGAGCAGAACGGACCGGAGGTGCGCGCGCTGGAGCTGTATTCCTATGAAGAAAAGCAGTTTTCCTGGGCGAAGCGTTCGCTGCTGTCTGGAAGTGTGCGGGAGGCGGAAAACGGTGAAGGCGTGCTGGCGGTCTATCAGGCGGACGTTCCGCTGCGGACAGGGGATGTGCTCACGGTCACGGACCCTGCCGGGAATGTGCGAAGCGTCCCTGTGACGGGAATTTTGAGCGACGGCCCCTTTGATCAGATCCCCGGCACGGATACCGTCATCTGCTCGGAGGCGCTGTTTGCGGTCCTTACGGGACAAAGCGGCTATGCGGTGCTGGATCTGCAGCTGGACCGGCTGGCGGACGAGGCGGATGCGGAGGAGATCAGGGAAAGCGCGCAGGAATACGCCGGGATGGCAGGACTGGAGCTTTCATTTTCCGATAAAAGGCTTTCCAACAGGGAGGCAAAGGGCGCCTGGTATTCGTTTTGCATCTTCGTGTACGGATTCCTGGTGGTGATCGCGCTGATCTGCGCCTGCGGCATCGTCAACTGCATCAGCATGAGCGTGTCCGCCCGGATGAGGCAGTACGGCATGATGCGCGCCGTGGGGATGGAAAACGCGCAGGTCGTCAGGATGGTGGCTGCGGAGGCGGCATCCTACGGATTTTTCGGCATCGTCTTCGGCATCGCCGCGGGCCTTCCCCTGCACCGGCTTTTATTTGAGTTCATGATCTCCTCCCGCTGGGGAACGCCCTGGAGCGTCCCGTGGACGGCGCTCTTTGTGATCCTGTTGGTAGTTGGCGCCTCCATCGCCTTCTCCGTGACGGGACCGGCCCGGCGCATCAGAGGGATGTCCGTGGTGGAAACCATCGGGACAGATTGACTAAAATTAAATAATTTTTTTGTAAACTATTTCAAGCGCAAAAACATTGACAGAACCCTCATTCCCGGCTATGATTTTTTTTGTCCCCGGTGGCCGGAGGACCTTTTTCCGTGCCGCCGGGGGCGTGAAAACAGGGAAAACGAGACTGCATCTTGCCTGTAATATGACGGATCATGGCGGCATCGAGAGGGAGGAAGGGCAATGAAATGGCAGGAAACCATACAGAGGGAGATCCTGGAGCAGTATATCGACAGGGAGCTGGAAGGGCTGGTCGGGCGGCTGTTTCAGAAGACGGTGCAGGAGGCGCAGGAGAGAGAGCTGTATACGGCGCTTCTGTATCTGACGAAGGGGCTGATGCGCCTCACCGTTCCTAATGAGGCTTCCAAGAAGGTTTATTACATATCGTCGGAGTTTCTGACAGGAAGGCTTCTGGCCAACAGTCTGATCAATCTCGGCGTTTACGAAAGACTGGAAGGATATCTGGCAGAGAAAGGAAAGTCCCTTTCCCGGATCTGTCAGATCGAGCCGGAACCGGGCCTCGGGAAGGGAGGGCCTGGCCATCTGGCGGCATGTATGATGGAGTCCATCGCTTCTCTGGGGCTGCCGGGAGAGGGGATCGGCCTGAATTATCACTTCGGATGGTTCCGGCAGGTCCTCCGGGACGGACAGCAGACCGAGGAAAAGGACCTGTGGATGGAGCGGACCTCCTGGCTGACCAGGACCGATCTGACCTTTGACGTCCGCTTCGGGGACGGAAAGGTCACCTCCCGGCTGTATAACCTGGATGTGATCGGATACGAGAACGGCGTCAGCAGGCTGAGGCTGTTCGATCTGGAGGGTCTGGACGAGACGCTGGCCGGAGATGGGATCTCCTTTGACAAGTCTCTGGTCTGGAAGAATCTGACGCTGTTCTGTGATTTCGATGATTCTGATGAGGCGGGACGGCTCCTGCGGTTCTGTCAGCAGTATTTTCTGGTGAGCAGCGCGGTACAGCTCATTCTGAAGGAGATGAAGGAGAAGCAGTACGATCTCCGCAGGATGTATGATTATGCAGTGATCCAGCTGAATGATACCGAACCATCTCTGATCATTCCGGAGCTGATCCGCATTTTGGTAGAGGACAAGGCGTTTTCCATGGACGACGCCATTCAGGTGGTGCGGCGCACCTGTGCGTACACCACCCATTCGCTGCGCCCGGATCTGCTGGGCAGCTGGTCCATGCGGCGCATGGAACGGGTGGTCCCGCAGCTCATTCCCATCCTGCGGGAGCTTTCCAGGAGGATCGGCAGTGAATTTTCCGATCCGGCGGTGCAGATCATCGACGCGGACGAACGGGTGCGCATGGCGAACCTGAACATTCACTACGGATTTTCGGTCAACGGCGTGTCGGCCCATCACATGGAATGTCTCAAAAACGGGCCGATGAACGACCTTTACAGGATATATCCGGAGAAATTCAGGAGCGAGACCGGCGGGATATCCTTCCGGCGCTGGCTGATGTGCGCCAACCGGGAGCTGGCGGAGCTGATCACCTATACGATCGGAAGAGGCTGGAAGAACGACTGGAGGCAGCTGGAGAAGCTGCTGGATTTTGACGGCGACGAAGCGTTCCTGCAGAAGCTGCTGGACGTCAAAAGAAAGAAAAAGGAAGCGCTTTCCGCATTCCTGGCCGAAAAAGAGGGGATCCGTCCCGATCCGGATTCCGTATTCGACATGCAGACGGTCTCTCTGCGCGGCTGCGGGCCTCAGCTGCTGAACGCTCTCTACATCATTCATAAATACCTGGAGATCAGGGACGGAAAGAGGCCGGTGCGGCCGCTGACGTTTCTTTTTGGGGCGAAGGCGGAGCCCACCAGCCGGACGGCATTGGATACGGTACACCTGCTTTGGGTATTGGGACAGATCATTGACCGGGATCCTGCCGTACAGGGGCAGATTCAGGTGATACTGGCCGAGAACTACGATATCAGTTATGCGGAGATGGTGACGCCCGCGGGCGATATTTCCGAACAGGTTTCTCTTTCCCGTGGAGACGCTTCCGGCGTGGGCTGCATGAAGTTCATGCTGAACGGCGCGCTGACCCTGGGCAGTCTCGAAGGGATATGCATCGAGATCTGCGGGCTCACGGGAGAGGATAATTTCTACGTCTTCCGGGGCGGCATGGGACAGGATAACGGGGCATCGCAGACGGACAGCGCGGCGCAGACCGCCGGGACAGTGCAGGAAGGCGAAGCCGTGCAGAAGGACGGGGCGGTGCGGGAAGGCATCGCAGGACAGGACGTCTGGGCGGCGCAGGTCAGCATCGAAACGCAGACTGCCGGGGCTGCGCTGAACGGCGCGGCGGCCAGAGCCGTGGCGTTCCTCGTCGGAGAGGAGGCGCTGGCGTCCGGGAACGGCGAGATCCTGCGGCGTGTGCACGGGCGTCTGCTCGAGGGGGACTGTGCGGAGATCCCCGCCCTGCTGGATGAATATATTTCCGTGAAGGACCGGATGCTGGCGGATTATGAAGACCGCCTGGGCTGGGCGCGCCGGATGCTGGTGAACATCGCGAAGGCCGGTTTCTTTTCCGCGGACCGGACGGTGGAAGCGTACAACCGGGATATCTGGAAGGTCACATGACCGGGACGTGCGGCGGTTTTCTGACTATCTATGATCAAAGGAGAACACGATATGAGAAGAAGCGGTATTTTGCTGCCGGTCTCCGGCATTCCGTCCCCCTGGGGGATCGGCGCTTTCTCGAAGGAGGCGTATGCCTTTGTGGATTTTCTGGCGGCAGCGGGACAGAAGCTGTGGCAGATCCTGCCGCTGGGACCCACCGGCTACGGGGATTCCCCCTATCAGTCCTTTTCCACGTTCGCGGGCAATCCCTATTATATCGACCTGGAGGCGCTGGTCGAAAAGGGCTGGCTCACCCGGGAGGAATGCGACGGGACGGACTGGGGCGGCAGCCAGGCCTATGTAGATTATGAAAAAATGTATTTCGGGCGTTTCCCGCTGCTGCACAAGGCGTTTCTGCGCAGCGGCATCCAAAGGGACGCGGCGTTTGCGGACTTTTGCCGGGAAAACGACTGGTGGCTGGCGGACTATGCGCTCTTCATGGCGATCAAGAACGCGAGGGGCGGCGTCAGCTATACGGAATGGGAGAAGCCGCTGAAGCGGCGGGAGAGCGCCGCGCTGAAGGTCTGTCGGGAGACACTCTCGGAGGAGATCTGTTTCTGGCAGTTTCTGCAGTATCTGTTCGCCGGGCAGTGGAAGGCGCTGAAGCGCTATGCCAACGGGAAGGGCATTTCCGTCATCGGGGATGTCCCGATCTATGTGGCGCTGGACAGCGCGGATACCTGGGCGCATCCGGAGCTCTTTCAGCTGGATGAGGACTGCGTGCTGAAGGCGGTGGCCGGAGTGCCGCCCGATGCGTTTTCCGCTACGGGACAGCTCTGGGGCAATCCGCTCTACGATTGGGATTATCACAAAAAGACCGGCTATGACTGGTGGATGAAGCGGATCGGCTATTGCTATCAGCTCTATGATATCGTCCGCATCGATCATTTCCGGGGCTTTGAGGCCTATTTTTCCGTGCCCTGCGGGGAGAAAACGGCCGTCAACGGGCATTGGGAGCCGGGGCCGGACTATGAGCTGTTCGAGGTGATGAAGCGCAGGCTGGGGGAGAAGGAAGTGATCGCCGAGGATCTGGGCGTGATCACGCCGCCGGTCCGCCGGATGATCGAGAAGACCGGTTTCCCGGGCATGAAGGTGCTGCAGTTCGCCTTTGACAGCGGTCCGTCCAATGAATATCTGCCCCACAATCATGAGAAAAACTGTATCGTCTATACGGGGACCCATGACAACCAGACCACAGCGGGCTGGTACGAGGAAAATACGCCCGAGATCCGGCAGTTCATCTGCGATTATCTGCGGATGGGAGAGGCGGACGGCGTATCCGGGGCCAGAGCGGCGGAAACGATGGTCCGAACGGCACTCGCCTCCGTGGCGGACACGGCCGTGATCCCCATTCAGGACTGGCTGGGGCTGGGCGCACAGGCCCGGATCAATTTTCCCTCCACGCTGGGGAACAACTGGAAATGGAGACTGGTGAAAGGGCAGCTGACACCGGAGCTGGCGGAGCGCATCCGCAGGCTCACGGCGCTTTACGACAGGTAAGAAAAGAAACGGCAGTAAAAAGCGATCATAAGGTATATACCGCGCCGACAGGCGCATAAGATCCGCCGGAGGCCCATGCCCGGCGGGACATGGTATAATAGCCACAAAGTGGCTATTATACT
>CANRMT010000118.1 GCA_947631815.1 uncultured Eisenbergiella sp. | reverse complement strand
GTTAATTCTTTGATAAAGAACATTTCCAAAGGCTCTTTCGGCAGCAAAAGCGCGCCGCATTCGGTATAGCCGATCTTTCGGTAAAAGAACTGTGCCTGCTCATCTGACTGCGTGGATGTTAAAACCTGTCGGTATCCCGCCTTTGCCATTTCCTTTTCCCAAAACGAGACAAGCTCCGTCCCGTTCCCTTTTCCTCTGTCACCCTCCAAAATATACAGCATATTCATAAAAGGGATATTGTCCCAAAATAATCCGAACCTCAGCCACCCCATAAAGCGATCCCCCTGATCCATGACGAGCACTCTCTTTGCAGGGATGATCGTTTTCAATTCGGATTCCGAAATATGTCTGTCATGTTCCTTTAAAACAGGAAGATCCTGCATATCCGCATATCGGACCATTCTGCACCTCCGCATCAGGACAATTCATTTTCAATTTCTTCAATCGTAGGCATGGAGCTTTTATAATCCTCCGGGAACAGATTATTCAAGTCATATTCCGAAATGCCAATAGGCAGACTTGAACTGTTTACTGCATAACGGGCCAGAACATTATCTTTTGTTTTACAGATCAGCAATCCCACCGTCTGATTATTGTCCGCTCCTCTTAGAATATCGTCTACCGCTGCCACATAAGTTCCTATCTGTCCCATGTAACCTGGTTCAAATGCTCCGACTTTAATCTCAACAACCACATAGCAATGATTATTGATATTATAGAATAACATATCAATAAATTGCTCCGTTTCACCTACAACAAGGCGATACTCTCTGCCCACAAAGGCAAAGCCCATTCCGAGTTCCAACAGGAATCGCTGCACATTTTTCATTAGCGCATCCTTTAGTTCCTTTTCATCATAGCCCTCCCGAAGAGTCAAAAAATCAAAATTATATGGATCCTTTGTCATTTCTTTTGCGAGATCACTTTGCAGCTCCGGCAATGTATTATCAAAATTTGTGATCGCATTTCCCTGTCTTTCATAGAGATTCGTCGCAAGAAAATTAAGCAGAACGGATCTTGACCAGTTATTTTCCAGCGTCTTTCGGACAAAAAACAAAGCTTTCATTTGTTCTTTGCACTTATCCAAAATTGCTTTATGATGTCCCCACGGGATCATAAAGATTGCTCCTAACTGTGCATCAACTTGGGGCGTATTTTTTCTGTTTTGCGCATCAACCTGGGGCGTAATTTCCGCAGATGGATACATATTATAAAACTGACTCATATATAAAAGATTTCTCGGTGAAAAAGATTTAACCTCAGGCAAAATCTTAATCAAATCTCTGCTCACTTGTTGATAAAAGTGATTTCCCCAACTCACCTGGTCCTTGAGTAGCACCATCTCCCTTCCAAGATGCCAATAAAAATGCAGCATTTCAGAATTCACCTTTACTGCCGCTTTGATTTGGCTATTCTTATATCTTCTTCCGACTTCAGATATCCATGCCTTATAATCATCATTCAATTCTGCCATGCTATTTTTTGTCATTCTTCCCCCCCAAAAAATTATAAGTTCAGAACATATGTTCTGCCTTATTGTGACAGATTCTCTTACAACCTGCAGTATAAAAATGAAAAAGCATCTCCATTCAAGAAACTCCACAGCTCCCGGGCAGTCTCCGATCCTCCTTATGCCTTTTTGAGGAACCCCACTCCAAGAGGATACGGGCCGGTATGCACGGCGATGGTGGCACCGATCTGATACATCCGGATCTGCTCCACATCCAGGACCCCGCGGAACTTCTCCCTGACCCGCGCGAGGAAATCCGCCGCCTCCGAAATATCATAGCCGTATCCCACATCCACGGTATAATCCGCCATGTTCTCTCCGGCGGCCAGCAGGGATCTCACATGGCTGTCCAGCAGATTTATCACGGCTTCCAGCGATTTTCTGCGGCTCCTTGCCAGTCCGGACGGGAAGATCTCGCCCTCCTTCAGCGTGATCAGCGGCCGGATCCCCAGCACGGAAGCGGCGATCCCGGAAAGCTTGCCGATCCGTCCCCCATGCTTCAGATAGTCCACGTTCCCCACGGTGAAAAAGATCCTGCCCGTGTCCCGGATGCTCAAAAGACGCCGGATGGCCTCCTCATAGGTGGCGCCCTGCTCTCTCAGCTTCACCGCCTCCAACACATACATGCCCTGCAGGACCGTGTTTATCGTGGAATCAATGACCTCTATCCTCGCGTCCGGATAGGTCTCCAGCAAAATATTTCTGGCAGTCATCGCCGCCTGGTAAGAACCGCTGAACTTTACGGTGATGCAGATGCAAATGATGGGGATCCCCTGCTTCACATATTTTTCGAAGGAAGCGATGAAATCCTCGATCGACGGAAGGGACGATTTGGGAAAAACCACATTTTCCTTCTCCACCATCAGATCGTAGAACTTCCGTATGGGCATTTCCGCTATTTCTTTATAATACGTCTTGTCGTCAAAAGAAACGTAGAAGGGAACGACCTCTACCCCCTTCTCCTTCGCCAGCTGCTCCGGCAGATCGCATGACCCGTCACTGATGATCTGAAACATAAACTTCCCCTCTTTTCTCGTACAGAAAACCCTTGTAATTTGTTTTCTGTGCTTTATTATATAGTTCATTGTACTACATGCAGGGAATTTTGCAAGCCGTTTCGGATCAGTTCTCCGGTTTTTGCGGTCAGATCCCGTTTTTTTACAGATCCCGGCAGTCCCCCTGCGGCCCGGCGTTCATTTCACCGCGACCAGCGTAAATTCCCCCGGCAGCTTCTCGTTCTCCCAGGCCGGATGCTCGTCGAACCGTTTCAGACAGAACCCGCATCGCAGCACCGAATTGATGATCTCGCTGACCGTGTATTTCCGGTACAGGCACTTCGGCATCTGCCGCCGCTGTTCTTCCCCATAAAATCTGGCGTGCGCCATCTCTCCTTCGAATATCTCCGTCGAGAAATAGCTCATCGCGGGCTGCTCCAGCTTCAGGCTGTCCATGATCTTGGTAAACGGATGGAAATCGCTGCAGATCATCTTCCCGCCGGGCCCCAGCAGGGCATACATGATCCGCATGAATTCGTCAATATCGTGGAAATAGTGCAGAATGCCGCCCTCCATGAACACGACGTCGAAACGGCTCCCGTACTTCTGCAGATCGATCTCCAGAACGTCGCAGACCTCGTACTCGATGGATGTGTTCGCCGCCGCAGCCGTTTCGCAGGCATATCGTTTATTCGCCTCGGAGATGTCAAATACCGTCACCTGCGCGCCCAACAGGGCGAGCGGGACCGCCTTCTTCCCGCAGGAGCCGCAGATATTCGCGATCCGCACCCCTTCATAGCGGTCAAAATAGGCCGCGTACTTCCTGAGCATTCCCACAGGATCCGCGGCGTCCATGCGCGCCCTTTCCGCAGGCGTCCCGTTCATCTTCACCCAAAACGCATATGCGTCAAACTCCCATGCCTTTTTATTCTGCCTGCTGTAATCCCTCATCCGCCCTTCCTTTCCTTCGGCCCGCAGACCGATATCCGTTTCCCCAAAGCCACGCAGACCGCAGGCCGCCGCGCGCGGCCTTCACAATCTGTTCCTATCATAGGATAAAACCGGGCCGAGCGCAAGGGACCGGCTCCTGCAAAACGCAGGAATTTGGAACTTTTTGCCCTTTACATCCGTTCAAAAGCGTTTTATGATGTCCACAGAACGCATGAAGTGCGGCCCCGCCCGCACGCCGACACATACCGGAAGGCAGCGTTTTGTGCCGCGGGCGTCA
Organism: uncultured Eisenbergiella sp.; assembly: GCA_947631815.1. Lineage (GTDB taxonomy): Bacteria > Bacillota > Clostridia > Lachnospirales > Lachnospiraceae > Gallintestinimicrobium. The sequence goes on along the minus strand of CANRMT010000118.1, from coordinate 4,051 downwards.
CAAAACGCAGGATCACACGTGTCGGCCCGCATACGCCCGCGGCATGGAGGAAAAAGATGAACGGTCAGAAAGTGTATTCCCTTCATATGGGAAAGGCGAAATGCGCCGTGGATCTGGGCGACGGCTCCGAACGCGGCGAATATGTGAACCAGGATTACATTCTGAATAAGCTGGGCAGGCCCCACCGCAGCATCACGCTGATGTACTGCTACTACCCGCTGGACGAGGGCTGGCCGCAGCGGGCCAGCATAGCGCATCCGAACCCCGGCGTTTCCTTCGCCTGGGATTACCCCTACGACGATTACTTTCCCTACCTGGGAGGCCCGGGCGGGGACACCGCCGGAGAGCCCTTCGCCTCCATGCGCGACGTGCGCCGTCACGGACAGGACGTCACCCTCACGCTGACGGTCGATCCGCATGTGACGGATGAGCACCTGATCGCTATCGCCAGAGACCTGCGCCCCTTCGGTCGCATGATGCTGCGCATCAACCACGAATGCACCGGCAACTGGTTCAGCTTCAACAAGCGCTGCACCTATCAGGAGGTCGGCGCATTTTTCAGCCGCTTCCACAGGATCGTCAAGGAATATGCGCCGAATGTGCAGACGATCCTCTGCACCGGCGGCGTGGAGGAAGGACAGACGGCGATTGAACGGGAAGCGGATTTCGCGCAGGCGGTGCGCGACACGGACATCTGGTCCATCGACCGGTATTTCGCCCTGCACTGGGGCTGGCCCTACGACGTGGCCGAGCGCGGCGGCAGCACGCACAACCGCAATCGGATCCGGGACGTTTTCGACTATACCAGACGGAGCTATGAGCGCTTCCGCACACTCTGCGGCGGCGCGGAAAAGCCGATGGTGATGAGCGAGATGAACGCGGACGGCGACGTGACCGGGCCCTACGACCAGGCGGAGATGATCCGGGAATTCTGCGATATCCTGCGCAGCGAGGACACCTCCTGGTTCAGCGGCTTCTCCACCTATCAGTTCCGCGACCGCGGCAGGCTGGGGCTGGAACGGGAGGATCCGAACAACTCGGAGGTGGGGATCGAGCAGCCGCTGCTGAAAACCTACAGAGAACTCATCCACGACGACTTTTTCTGCCCGTCCATGACGGTGGGCGGCAAGGTCTCTCTGCCCTGCACGCTGCGCTGGGGCGGCGCCGAGGATGCGGACGGCCTGGCGATCCCGCTGCATTTTGAAAAAAACCCGCATTTCTGCGAGCTGATCTTCGAAGACGACGCCAACCTGATGATTGAGCTGAACGGCAGATGGTTCTACAGATCCCCGCAGGCGAAGACCATCGACCTGATGGGCGCGTTTTTCGAAAAACCGCTGACCGGACCCTGCGATCTGACATTGAAGCTGTTCGCGCCGCCCGCCTCCGGGGAAAATGACCTCAGCCTCGCAGACGGCCTGATCAACAGCTATACCGTCATCGAGCGTCTGCCGAAGCTGCGCGTCCGCTATGAACCGATCGAGCTGTGATCCCGAACAGACAGGCGGGACCGTCCGCTCTCCTCGGCACGGTCCCGCCCGTTTTTTTCGCTTTTCACAAAGGACATTTTCTTTCCCGCTCTGCACGGGGAACGCCGCTCAGATCTCCAGCCCGCCGTCCCCTCCCATCAGCCTTGTTATTTCCTCCAGTCGCTCCAGCGGAAACGGGGGCGCTGTCAGCGGCCGCATGGCGATGGACATCAGTTTCATGGGATTGTCGTCCGCTGCGATCCGGTTGGAGCTCGTCTGCCCGCACCGGCTGCAGCGGTGAATGACGGCCCACTCGCCGCCCTTTCTGACCCATACGGCCACCGGCTCCATCAGCCCTCCGCAGTCGGAAGCCCTGTCCCCCGGCTCCACATCCACATGCAGACTCGTCAGGCAGTTGGGACAGTGGTTCCTGTGCGCACTCCCCGCTCCGCCTGGCGTCACCTGCCGCCCGCATACTCCTGCAGGATCTTTAACATATATTCCGGCAGAACCTCGTCTGCCCGCTTATAGCCCATGGCCGCCTCCCGATACGGTCACGTCCGACAAAGGAAGCGCGCTGCGCACTTTCCGTCATTCATGACAACAGGCAAAAACATAAAGCCTGCTTTTGCCGCCTTCAGGAAACGCGATGGCTATCACAGCTTCGCGAAAAGCGCCGTTTCGGGCGCTTCTCAGGATATTTCCGTCACAGCCACCGCCGGGCCGCCGCAATGGTATTTTTCTTCATGAAACAGATCCTCCCGTTCTTTTTTGATAAAAACAGTTTACCGCAATGCGGCGCGGATGGCAACCTCACAGATCGGTAAAAAAATTCGTGCGCGTCCCCGCGGCACACCGGCCTGCGGCGCCGCCATCCCTTTCCCATTCCGCTTCCCGGCCCGTCCGGACAGCGTCCGATCCCCGGTCCTGAAAAAAGGCCCCCGCCGAAATCAGCGGAGGCCTCCATGATATTCGCTTCAGTCTATTTTCAGACAATCCCCTGTGCGTTCATGGCGTCAACAACCTTTTCAAAGCCGGCGATATTCGCGCCCACGACATAGTTGCCCGCAAAGCCGTATTTCTTCGCGGCATTGTCCAGGTTGTGGAAAATGTTCACCATGATGCCCTGCAGCTTCGCGTCCACTTCCTCGAAGGTCCAGCTGAGACGCTCGCTGTTCTGGCTCATCTCCAGCGCGCTGGTGGCTACGCCGCCCGCATTCGCGGCCTTGCCGGGAACAAACAGGACGCCGTTCTTCTGCAGATACTCCGTAGCTTCCAGCGTGGTGGGCATATTCGCGCCCTCGCACACCGCGATGCAGCCATTGGCAACAAGCCCTTCCGCGTCGGAGAGCTGCAGCTCGTTCTGGGTCGCGCAGGGAAGCGCGATATCGGCCTTCACGCTCCACACGCCCTTGCCGGAATGATATTCCGCGCCGGGCCTGCTGTTCGTGTACTCGGAAAGTCTCGCACGCTTCACCTCTTTGAGCTCCTTGAGCAGATCCAGGTCGATGCCGTCGGGATCGTATACCCAACCGGTGGAATCGGAAGCGGTCACAGGCTTCGCGCCCATCTGGTAAGCCTTTTCGATCGCATAGATCGCGACGTTGCCGGCGCCGGAAACCGCCACGGTCTTGCCCGCGATATCGATGCCGTTCTCCTTCAGCATCTCCTTCGTCAGATACAGAAGCCCGTAGCCGGTAGCTTCTTTTCTCGCCAGGGAGCCGCCGTAGGTCAGGCCCTTGCCGGTGAGTACGCCCTCGTAGATGTCGCGGATCCGCTTATACTGGCCGTACAGGAAGCCGATCTCTCTGCCGCCCACGCCGATATCGCCTGCGGGAACGTCGGTATCCGCGCCGATATGGCGGTACAGCTCGGTCATGAAGCTCTGGCAGAACGCCATCACCTCTCTGTCGGATTTGCCCTTGGGGTCGAAATCGGAGCCGCCCTTGCCGCCGCCGATGGGAAGTCCGGTCAGGGAGTTCTTGAATACCTGCTCAAAGCCCAGGAACTTGATGATGCCCAGGTTCACGGACGGATGGAAACGAAGGCCGCCCTTGTAAGGCCCGATGGCGCTGTTGAACTGCACGCGGTAGCCGGTGTTCACCTGGACCTGTCCCTTATCATCCACCCACGGCACGCGGAAGATGATCTGGCGCTCGGGATTGGTCAGACGCTCCAGCAGCGCGTTCTTCCGGAACTCCTCTTCATTGGCCTCTACCACAACGCGAAGGGATTCCAGCACTTCTTTTACAGCCTGATGGAACTCAGGCTGCGCAGGATTCTTCTCGACAACCTGCGCGATCACCTCATCAACATAAGACATTTGGTTTGTCCTCCTTAAAGATAAACTCATACCGGAGTTATTATATACTCATTGCCTTTTCAGCGCAAGCACTTTATTACATTAATTTGATACAACTTCGCGCGCAACACCCGCTTTTTGCTTTATGCAACAAGAGTATGGAAATGTTCACACTTTGGTGCTATAATGATTCCGCTTTTTATATGGAAGAAGGTGAACACATGGCCTATCGGGTTGCAATCGTTGATGACAGCAATATTGACGCAGAATATGTACAGAG
>CANRMT010000117.1 GCA_947631815.1 uncultured Eisenbergiella sp. | reverse complement strand
GGGATTTTGGCATGAAAAACAGGCCTGTTGGAGAACAGGCCATTTCAAATGCAGCGGCAGGTCAGGCAATGCTCATGAACCGCTGATGATTGTGCTTGACCGCTTCCCGCGTTACCGTGCAGTATCTTCTGGTCGTTTCTATACTTTTGTGACCCAGCAATTCCTGTACCTGTTCGATCGGCATACCGACATTGAGCAGATCGGTAGCGCTGGTCCTGCGGAACCGATGTGGGTGGACGTTGCTGACAGAAGCGTTTTTGCCCAGATTCCGGATCATTTCTTCCAGTCCGCTTCTGGTCAGGCGTCGGTGAGGAGCCCTGATGCTCACAAAAAGGGCGGGGTCATTATCTTTTCTGGATTCCAGATACTTTTTCAGATGGACATGGGCGCGGGCGTTGAGATACGTCACGCGCTCTTTGTTTCCCTTTCCCAAAACAACGATATCGTTATCAGATAAAGAAATATCCGACCGGTTAAGCTGAAGCAGCTCACTGGCGCGCAGTGCGCTGCTGTAGAGACACTCTATGATCGCCAGATCCCGTTCGTGTTTGCAGGTAGAGCGCAGGTTTTCCATTTCAGCGGGATCGATCGGTTTTTTGATCACCTGTCTGGATTTGACGGCGTCTATGCCGTCTACCGGATTGAGAAGTATTTTGCGTTTTTTGACCAGCCATTTAAAAAAGCCGTTGTAGATGAGTCTCAAAAGGTTCAGATATCCCGCGCTGACGGCCCGCTCGTGGCGGTAACGATACATATACATATACAGGTCATCATCCGTGATCTTGTCAATATCTTTGTTGAGATAAGACAGCAGGCGCGAGAGGTGATATCTGTACTGCGCGATCGTCCCGGCCGATTTTCCGGCCTGTTCACAGCTGGCAAGATACAGATTGAGACAGCGCAGGCTGCTGTTGTTGACTGTCTGCAAGGCCGTTTCCTTCGCCGTGATATCGTAATGGCATAAGACCATCCGTACGGCATCTTTTACCTGCGCGAGCTGTTCGGGCTGGAGCGTCAGGTGCCGCAGGATTTCCTGTACGATCTCTTCTTTCATTGTGCATCCTCCGTTTTTTCATGATAAAGCAGCATATGAGTATCATCATAGATTGTACAGTAATATGAAAATATTATTCATGAAAGCGCCGAAAAACGTTTCTTTCAGAAATTCATCTCCGCTCATAATTTTGGGCCGGTTTTCTTTCCTTTCTTGTCGCTGTTCACGGATAAAATATCTACTATAATTATTTTTTTCTAAAAAGGTGTTGCAAAAAAAGACATATTTTTATATAATACTCTCTGGTAACAAAAAAATCCTGTATAAGGGGAAAAGGAGTGATTGTTTTATGAAAACAAAAAGCATCAAAAAACTGCTTGCTTCTGCGCTGACAGTGGCCATGCTGATGGGATCCGCGCTGACGGTTACGGCGAGCGGCGGGGATTCTGACATTCAGAGCGATCCCGGTACCAGCTCTCAGCCGCAGAGCAGCCAGGAAGTGAGCCAGAGCGTTCCTGAGGAAGCGGTGACTGCGGTTTCCGCGGGCGGCAGCGTATCCGTGGCGGGTTCTAAGGTCACGAACACCGTGGCGGGTTCCTATGTGGTCAAGTCCTTCCAGGGGGCCGCGGTGATCACGCCTCTGGATCAGGTGAAGGCGAATCTGGGGCTGAGCAGCGGGCAGACGCCCCACATCATCGCGTTTGATACGAACGCGAAGAAGAGCCATCTGGCCATGGACTGCGTGAATGCTGCGGCGGGAGCCCTGGGCGGGAGTATGGTCTCCGCCATCAATGTGACGCTGGACGCCAAGGAGAACGGGAAGCTGATCACGCTGGCCAACGGCAGCGCGGCCATGATGCTGGGCCTTCCCAAAAACGCGGATCTGTCCAAGACATACTATGTCGTATGTGTGCAGCCCGGCGGAATCGTCACGATCCTGAACAATATCAGCACGGTTCCCGGGACTGTCGCCTTTGAGATCAAGGCCGGTCTTGGTACATACGCAGTGATCGCGGTGTAAGCGGTACAGACAAAGGGAAACGGTTCATATGCAGATCGGGGGAGGCAAGCGTCAAGGCCTCCCCTGTGAGTGTATGGAGCAGAGAAGCGGGACAGCAGTTTATGGGACTTGGAATGCGGCGGGGCCGACAGGAAGTATTGCGGCGGGGAATGATCTGGGCAGGACCGGTGTTCCTGGCAGGATTCGCCCTCATCAGGACAGGCAGCCTTTATGGCTTTTCTTTTTTCCCGGATGAGTTTTCTTACTGGGCCTACGCGGCGGATCTGGCAGGCTATGACTGGTCGGAGCTTGTTTCTCTCGGCTCTTATTTTTCCTTCGGATATGGATGGCTGCTTTTTCCAATCTTCATCCTGTGCAGGGACGCGGTGGCTGCATACCGTGCGGCGGTCTGTTTGAATTTCGTGTTCCTGGCAGGCGCATATGCTCTGCTGGTATATGCCGCAGGGAAGCTTTTGCCTGACCGGGAGATGCCTGCAGGGCTGTTTGGGGCGGCGGCGGTCTTAACGCCGTGGAATCTGTTCTACGCGCAGACCACTCTGACCGAGTCTTTTCTGATATTTTTGTACGCTGCGGCCGGAGTTTTATTGCTGCGTTATCTGGAAAAAGACCGGCTGTCGGTGCTGGCAGGCCTGGTTCTGGTGCTGTCTGGTGCATATACCGTGCATATGAGGACCGTGGGGATCCTGCTGTCCGCCCTGTTGGCTCTTTTTATACATCTTTTGCCGAAAAGGAAGATCAGATGGCACTTCCTGGCGGCGGTCGGGCTGACGGGACTGCTGCTCGGCGCGGCGTGGGTCATGAAACGGTACGCGCTGGAGCATATATACGGTGGGATCGATCCGGAGCTGACGGCAGGAAATGATTACAGCGGCCAGCTGGATCAGCTGCGTTATATCTGTACGGGGGAAGGGTTCCGGGATTTCCTGATAACGGTTCTCGGAGGTTTTTTATATCTGGGGCTGGCGTCCTTCGGTCTGTTCTATTGGGGAATGTATGTATCCCTCCGCGATGCCGGGAGGCTGCTGGCAGGATGGCTGCGCGGGAGCAGGATACGGAGAAAGAATGACCGCGCGCAGGCAGGGGCAGCGGAACTGACAGGCGCTGTGAAGGCTGCGGATGTGCGCGGGGAAATGGGCATGTTTATCCTGCTGTCGGTCCTGGCCCAGGTGCTGATCGCCTCGGTCTATCTGCTCCGGAGAGGGGAGATCGATGATTATACCTATGGCAGATACAGTGAGCTGGTCCTGCCGTTTTTGATGGCGGAGGGGCTGGCGGCGCTGTGGAAGGCGCGGAAGCGCGCGGCATTGGCGGCGACCGGGGTTCTTGCTGTTCTGCAGGGGGCGGGGCTGTGGCTGGTGGTCCGTCAGATCGGGCATACCGGGGCGAATATATTCCGCGGCTGTTATATGATCGGGATCAGTTACCTGTATGAGAGAGCAGGGGCGACAGGAGGAGGTGAACCGGCGGGATTTCATGCGGGACGGTTTTATGCAGGAGCATGGGTTTTGTGCGAAATGCTGACGTTGCTGACTGTTTTTTTGGTATTCGCGGCCAGAAGCGGCAGAAACCGGGAAATCCTGCTGACCGCGCTGCTCGTGCTGGAGATGGGGCTGGCGGGGCGTGTCAGTCTGTCCTATCTGAATGTTTCCCAGCTGGGGGCGTTCAGGGACTATATTCTGGCGAAAAAAATCAGCGCTATGAGTGAAGAGGGGAGAAACGTTTATTTTATCGATGACAGCGGAGAGGCGTATATCGATATCCTGCAGTTTATGGCGCGGGACACAAGGATCCATTTATTGACTCCTCAGGAGGGACTCGATGCATATGGAAATGAGATCTCACCGGCGGATCTTGTGATCCTGCCGAATGAAAGGGAAAGCTCGCGGGAATGGGCGGACAAGTATGAACGGAACGATACTTACGGGCATTTCACGCTTTTATATAATGAATTGGAATAAGCTTAAGATTTCAAAGCTCCTGCACGGGGAACGATCCTGAGACGGCCCCTGCGGGTGAAAAAGGGATGAAACGGAAGATGATCATGAAAAAAAGGAACAAGCCGGATCAGAAGAGATATCTGGGGTATCTGCTCCTGTGTCTGTGGATGATATGGACAGCGGGACTGTCCGTGCGGGCGGCAGAAGAAAAGGATGCGGTGTTTGGAACATTACAGGCGCTTTCCGCGGATGCGGAGGTAAAGCAGGAGGCAAGGGAGGATTCGGCTTCCGTCGCCAGCCTGCCCGCCGGGACGCCTGTGATCGTCATGGGTCAGGAGGGGACATGGAGCCGGATTCTCTGTCAGGGGACAGAGGGATATATCCCGACAGATACGCTGGGGCCGTATATCGCGGAGGCGGGAAGCCTGGATGCGGAAATGGAGGATGCGGCGGAAGCGGAGGCGAGGACGGTAGAAGAGTATGAATTGTACAAAAGGGAAAAGCGGTCTTTGACGGTCTGGGAGATCGTGATCGCGGTCCTGATCCTGGCGTTTTTCGGAACGGGAATGGTTTCCGCGATCTGGAAGATGCAGGAGGAAGAAGCGAAGGGAAAAGGGACAAAAAAGAGAAGGGCTGCTTCCCGCCGACAGCGGCGCAGACGGAAAAAGGGGACGGGAAATAAAAAGCAGACGGAGAAACAGGAATGAAAGTCGTGATATTGGCAGGCGGCCTGGGAACACGTATCAGTGAGGACAGCAATCTGCGCCCAAAGCCGATGATCGAGATCGGAGGCAAACCGATCCTGTGGCATATCATGAAGCTGTACGGACATTATGGGTATAACGAATTCGTCATCTGCGCCGGATACAGGCAGCACATGATCAAGGAGTATTTTGCAGATTATTTCCTGCACAGCTCGGATGTCACATACGACTTCACGGGCGGCAGGAATGAGATCATGATCCATCACAGCTCTGTGGAGCCCTGGAGGGTGACCGTTGTGGATACCGGCCTCAACACCATGACCGGCGGACGGATCAAGCGCATACAGCCGTATATCGGGAACGAACCGTTTATGATGACCTACGGCGACGGCGTATGCGATGTGGACATTTCAAAGCTGGTCGGGTTTCATCAGTCCCACGGAAAGCTTGCGACGCTGACGGCGGTATATATGGAACAGCAAAAAGGGGTGCTGGATATTGGCGGGAACAATGCGGTCAAATCCTTCCGGGAGAAGAGTCTGACAGACAGCGCCTCCATCAACGCCGGCTTTATGGTGCTGAACCCTGAAATATTCGATTATCTGGACGGCGATTCCTGCATTTTTGAGCGCGGACCGCTGGAGGTCCTTGCCGAAAAGGGGGAACTCATGAGCTATTTGCACCGCGGCTTCTGGCAGTGCATGGATACGGGACGGGAAAAAGATATGTTGGAAAAAATGTGGGCCAGCGGACAAGCCCCCTGGAAGGTATGGGAGGACTGAGATGGGACGTCTGGACCTGGAATTTTACAAAGGCAAACGAGTATTTGTGACCGGCCATACAGGCTTCAAGGGCTCATGGCTGTGCCGGATCCTGGCGGGGGCCGGAGCGATCGTCACCGGATACAGCCTTGCGCCTCCCACCCAGCCAAACTTATTTTCCCTGGCCGGTCTTGAAGGGAGGATGACGTCCGTCACAGGCGATATCCGCGACCTGACGGCGCTGAGCGCCGCGTTTCAGGAGGCCCGGCCGGATATCGTACTGCATCTCGCGGCCCAGCCCATCGTTCGGGAAAGCTACAGGGATCCAAGGTATACCTATGAGACCAATGTCATGGGTACGGTGAATATTCTGGAGTGTGTGCGCCGGAGCGGCCATGTGAAGAGTTTTCTCAACGTGACCACAGACAAGGTCTATAAGAATCGCGAATGGGTCTGGGGCTACCGTGAGGATGACCCGCTGGACGGGTACGATCCATATTCGAATTCAAAATCCTGCTCGGAGCTGGTGACGCACAGCTATAAAAACAGCTTCTTTGCAGATGGGCGCACAGCTGTCTCCACTGTGAGAGCGGGCAATGTCATTGGCGGCGGAGATTTTGCCCGCGACCGGATCATCCCCGACTGTGTGCGGTCCGTTATGACGGGCAGGCCCATGGTCGTCCGGAATCCGCGCTCTGTCCGGCCGTATGAGCATGTGCTGGAACCCGTAACGGTGTATCTGATGGTCGCCGCCCGACAGTGTGAGGAGCCGTCTCTGGCCGGCTGGTATAACATAGGGCCGGATGAGACGGGCTGTGTCAGCACCGGAAAGCTGGTCGATCTGTTTCAGGCACAGTGGGGCGACGGCTTTTCCTGGGTGAGCCAGGCCGAACCCAACGCTCCTCACGAAGATAACTTTCTGAAACTGGATTGTTCAAAGCTTAGAAGTGTTTTCGGATGGAAGCCGCGGTGGGATATTGAGCAGGCGGTGCGAAAAACAGCGGAATGGACGCGGGTCTGGCTGTCCGGGGGCGATATTCCGGCCGAGATGGACCGCCAGATCGCGGAGTATTTGGAGGCGGATGATTGATGGACTGCAGTTGGGAAAACGAACGGGAAGCGCGGCGGGAAATACTGGATGCTGTGTCTGTTTACTGCCGCCGCTTTAAAGAGAATAAAAAGCCTTTTGCACCAGGTGACCGGATCCCCTATGCAGGCCGGGTGTTCGATGAGAAAGAGATGCGCGGGCTGGCCGAAGCGATGCTGGACTTCTGGCTGACCACCGGTCGGTTCGCGGAGCGATTTGAAGAGGAATTTGCCGGATGGCTCGGCGTCAGATACGCCAGCCTGGTGAACAGCGGTTCGTCCGCCAATCTGCTCGCCTTTTCTGTGCTCACAGCCCCGGAATTGGGCGAACGCCGGATCCGCCGCGGAGACGAAGTCATCACGGTGGCGTGCGGGTTCCCGACTACCGTGACGCCGATCATCCAGTACGGCGCGGTCCCGGTATTTGTGGATGTGACCATTCCGCAGTACAACATCGATGCCGCGCGGCTTGAAGACGCCCGCAGCGAGAGGACAAAAGCGGTGATGATCGCGCACACGTTGGGAAATCCCTTCGATCTGTCAGCGGTCAGAGCATTCTGCGAGAAATATGATCTCTGGCTGGTGGAGGATAACTGCGATGCGCTGGGCAGTACCTATACCATCGACGGGGAGACCCGACTCACCGGCACCTGGGGCGATATCGGTACCAGCAGCTTCTACCCGCCTCACCACATGACCATGGGCGAGGGCGGCTGTGTGTATACCGATAACCCGCTGCTCCACCGTCTGATCCTGTCCTTCCGGGACTGGGGCCGGGACTGCATGTGCCCATCCGGGCATGACAATCTGTGCGGGCACCGGTTTGACGGACAACACGGAACGCTTCCCGCAGGCTATGACCACAAGTATGTGTACAGCCACTTCGGGTATAACCTGAAGGTGACGGACATGCAGGCGGCCATTGGGTGTGAGCAGCTGAAGAAGCTCCCCGCATTTGTTGAGCGCAGGCGGCACAACTGGCGCTATCTCTGCGATCTGCTCGCGGGCAGTCCTGCCGCGGACAGGCTGATACTGCCGGAGGCGGCTCCCCACAGCGATCCCAGCTGGTTCGGCTTCCTGATGACTGTCCGGGAGGGCATAAGCCGGGAAAAGGTCGTGCGGTACATGGAAGAAAAGGGCGTACAGACACGAATGCTTTTCTCCGGCAATCTGGTACGGCAGCCCTGCTTCGATGAGCTGCGCCGGACCGGTACCGGCTACCGTGTGGTGGGCGAGCTGACCAATACAGACCGTATCATGCGGGATACCTTCTGGGTGGGGGTGTATCCGGG